>NZ_JBITGS010000014.1:208657-267231 GCF_044457265.1 Streptomyces sp. NPDC050564
CGGCCTCCCCAGCCCCCTTGGTTTTTTACAGGGGGGGGCTGTGGGGGGGGGCCCCGGGGGTGGGGGGGGGGTGTTTTTTACCCCACAAACCCCCCCCCCCCTCACCATGGCGTCGTCTAGCCGTCTACTGGATCCCCCGCCAGCCCTCGGGGTCCACCCCACCCGGCACAGGAGCCCCCTCGTCGTAGGGCTGCCGCGTGAAGACGAAGGACCCGAGGTCGAGATGGCTCACAGAGCCGTCCGGGCGCCGTACGGCCCGCAGCAGCTCACCCGCGTAGTAGCCGTCGAGCCCCGTCCATGTCCCGTCACCGTTCACCCGGAACCGGGCGCGCCGACCGATGCCGGACAGCGGCTCCAACGCGACGTCCCCACCGGCCGCCAACCGCAACCCGAACGCCTGAGTCCCCCAATACCACTGCCCGACCAACTCCAGTACAGAACCATCGACTTCGGTCATAGGGCGCCAGGGTTCGGGGATCCTCGGCTCGGCCTCCGCCACGATCCGTACGAGATCGGCGGCGACGGTCAGCGCGGGCGGGCCAGAGGTGCAGTTGGACAGCACGACCGCCGCCACGTCGTCCTCCATACCGATCACCAGGCCGGCCAGGAATCCCGGCAGGGAACCGGAGTGTCCGACGAGTGACCGGCCGTCTCGGTGCAGGATCTGCACGCCGAGGCCGTAGGCGGCACCGGCGGCCAGCTCCGCCGCCTCGGACGGCGCGGCAGGCGTACGCATCTCCCGTACGGACTCCGCGCTCAGCACTCGGTCGTCCCCCTGGGTCAGGAAGACGGCGAAGCGCGCCAAGTCAGCGGTGGTGGACCACAGTTGTCCGGCTGGAGCCATCCGGCCCAGGTCCTGGACGGGTTCGGGCATCATCACGTCCGCCCAGGGGTGAACGGCCCAGCCTCCCGCGTGCGGTGCCTGCGGGCGACCGCTCGTACGCTGCAGACCCAGCGGCTCGAGCACCTCGCGCCGCAGCACCTGCTCCCAGGGAGCGCCCCGCAACTCCTCGACCAGCGCGCCCAAGAGCGTGTAGCCGGGGTTCGAGTAGTGGTGTCGGCGCCCTACCGGGTGCCGGAAGGGCTGCTCGCCCAGGACGTCGGACAGTTCGGGGCGGAGCGAGCCCGGCGTGCGCTCCCACCAGGGCGCGGGCGACTCGGCCGCCAAACCGCCGGTGTGCGCGAGCAGTTCGGCGATGGTGACCTCCCCCGCGCCGGTACCCGGAAGATGCTTCTCCAGCGGGTCGCCGAGGCCCAGCACGCCCTCGTCACGCAACCGCAGTACGAGTACAGCGGTGAAGGTCTTGGTAATGGAGCCGATCCGGTACTGCACGTTCTCGTCGGGCCCGTGCCCGTCCACCGAGGTCCGTGCCCCGTTCCACACCGTCTCCCCGCCCCGGACGACGGCCGCGACCAGCGACGGCGCCCGACCCTGGGTCTGTGCGACGGCGATACGGTGCAGCAGAGCCCGGCGCGTGGCGGGAAGCAGATCATCCTGAGGTGTCGTCATGGCACCAGTCCACCCGGCCCGGCACCACACGTCGAGCGCATTAACCCGGGGCCGGCGCCGCAGGGCGTCGGATCAGGTCTGTGCCATGTCCACGAAGCGCGAGTAGTGGCCCTGGAAAGCCACCGTGATCGTGGCCGTCGGGCCGTTACGGTGCTTGCCGACGATGATGTCCGCCTCGCCCGCGCGCGGTGACTCCTTCTCGTACGCATCCTCGCGGTGCAGCAGGATCACCATGTCCGCGTCCTGCTCGATCGATCCGGACTCACGCAGGTCGGAGACCATGGGCTTCTTGTCCGTACGCTGCTCGGGACCACGGTTGAGCTGTGACAGCGCGATCACCGGCAGCTCCAGCTCCTTGGCCAGCAGTTTGAGGTTTCGCGACATGTCGGAGACTTCCTGCTGGCGGCTCTCGGACCGCTTGCCGCCCGACTGCATCAGCTGCAGATAGTCGATGACCACGAGCTTCAGATCGCTACGCTGCTTGAGGCGGCGGCACTTGGCGCGAATCTCCATCATCGACAGGTTCGGGGAATCGTCGATGTAGAGCGGGGCGGCCGAGACATCGGGCATACGGCGCGCGAGCCGGGTCCAGTCCTCGTCGGTCATCGTGCCGGACCTCATGTGGTGCAGGGCCACTCGGGCCTCGGCCGACAGCAGACGCATCGCGATCTCGTTGCGGCCCATTTCGAGCGAGAAGATCACGCTGGGCATGTTGTGCTTGATCGAGCAGGCCCGCGCGAAGTCCAGGGCCAGCGTCGACTTACCCATGGCGGGACGAGCCGCGATGATGATCATCTGGCCCGGGTGCAGACCGTTGGTGAGCGAGTCGAGGTCGGTGAAACCGGTCGGCACGCCGGTCATCTCCCCCGAACGCGAACCGATCGCCTCGATCTCGTCGAGAGCGCCCTCCATGATGTCGCCGAGCGGCAGATAGTCCTCGGTGGTGCGCTGCTCGGTGACCGCATAGATCTCGGCCTGGGCGCTGTTGACGATCTCGTCGACGTCGCCGTCGGCCGCGTATCCCATCTGGGTGATGCGCGTGCCCGCCTCGACCAGGCGGCGCAGGACCGCCCGTTCGTGCACGATCTCCGCGTAGTACTCGGCGTTCGCCGCGGTCGGGACCGTCTGTACCAGGGTGTGGAGATACGGTACGCCGCCGACCTTCGTGATCTCGCCGCGCTTGGTGAGCTCGGCCGCGACCGTGATGGGGTCGGCCGGCTCGCCCTTGGCGTACAGGTCGAGGATCGCCCCGTAGATGGTCTCGTGCGCAGGCCGGTAGAAGTCGTGCCCCTTGAGGACCTCGACGACATCGGCGATGGCGTCCTTGGACAGAAGCATGCCGCCGAGGACGGACTGCTCGGCGTCCAGATCCTGAGGCGGTACACGTTCGAAGGACGAACCTCCGCCCTCCCACGAGCCACTGTCCCGGTCGCGGTCGTGCTGCTCGTCTCGGCCGCGGCCACCGTTGCTGTGCTGGCGGGAAGAGGGCAGACGATCACTGGGACCGCTGTCGGCCCAGGGGTCGTCCAAGGGCTCGGAAATACTCACCGAGCCACCTCCTCCCGTCCGCAGAGCGGACCTAACCGTGCCTCTCATTTCTACGGCACGGCACTGACAACTGAGATGCCCAACTCCGGTTCTGACGCGTTGGTTTTGCCAGGTTTCCGAGGACGGAGGAGAGAGCGGGCGCCGCACCACGTTAGGGCCGCGGGCACCGTCAGCCAATCTGGTTATCCACAGGCCATGTGGACGACGGCCCGGATGCTGTGGAGAACCCCACAAAACCTGTGCACGACCCGGTGGACAGCCCTGTGAACAAGCCCTCAACCCCTGCGATGAACCCGCTCTGACCTGCTACTTTCCCATCCACCGGCTGTGCAGAAGAAAAACTTTCCCAGTCGGGCCAAGATCGCTGCAAACAGTGCGCGGGGGCACGCCTTGCCGGCGAGCGAGTAAGGGTCCTTTCGGCATTGCATCTCTTACCTGTGGAAGATTAGATTGGTGCTCATGACACAGGCTCCCGTGGCACCCAGGGCCACCCGCCGCCGGCACGACCGAGAGATCGTCGCGCTGGCTGTTCCGGCCTTCGGCGCACTCGTTGCCGAGCCTCTCTTCGTGATGGCCGACAGCGCCATCGTCGGCCATCTCGGCACCGCACAGCTGGCCGGCCTCGGCGTCGCCTCGGCGCTCCTCATGACCGCCGTCGGCGTCTTCGTCTTTCTCGCCTACGCCACCACGGCCGCCGTCGCCCGCCGTGTCGGCGCAGGCGATCTGCGGGCCGCAATTCGCCAGGGCATGGACGGCATCTGGCTTGCCGTGCTGATCGGCGCAGCCGTCATAGCCGTCGTCCTGCCGACGGCGCCCAGTCTCATGGAGCTGTTCGGCGCCTCTGACACCGCCGCCCCGTACGCCACCACCTATCTCCGGATCTCGACGCTCGGCATCCCTGCCATGCTCGTCGTGCTCGCCGCCACCGGTGTCCTGCGCGGACTGCAGGACACGAAGACCCCGCTCTACGTGGCCATAGGGGGCTTCGTCGCCAACGCCGCCCTCAACGCGGGCCTCGTCTACGGTGCCGACCTGGGCATCGCAGGCTCCGCCTGGGGTACCGTCATCGCCCAGTGCGGCATGGCGGCCGTCTATCTGTACGTCGTCGTCCTCGGAGCGCGGAAGCACGGTGCCTCGCTGCGGCCGGATGTCGACGGGATACGGGCCTGCGCCCAGGCCGGCGCTCCTCTGCTCGTGCGTACGCTGTCACTGCGGGCCATTCTCATGATCGCCACCGCGGTCGCCGCCCGGCTCGGGGACGCCGAGATGGCAGCGCACCAGATCGTCCTCTCGCTGTGGAGCCTGCTCGCCTTCGCACTCGACGCGATCGCCATCGCGGGGCAAGCCATCATCGGGCGGTGTCTCGGCGCGGACGATGTCGAAGGCGCCCGCGAGGCCTGTCGGCGCATGGTGCAGTGGGGCATAGCCACCGGGGTCGTGCTCGGCATGCTGGTCATCGCCGCTCGCCCCCTCTTCCTGCCCCTCTTCAGCAGCGATTCGATCGTGCGAGACGCTGCGCTGCCCGCCCTGCTGATGGTGGCCGTCTCACAACCGCTCTGCGGCATCGTCTTCGTCCTGGACGGAGTACTGATGGGAGCGGGGGACGGGCCATACCTGGCGTGGGCCATGCTGTTCACCCTGGTGGCCTTCGCTCCCGTCGCGCTGCTCGTCCCGGCACTCGGAGGCGGTCTTACCGCGCTCTGGAGTGCGATGACGCTGATGATGACGATCCGGATGATGACCCTCTGGCTGCGTTCTCGCTCGGGGCGCTGGATCGTCACGGGCGCGACGCGCTGACCGTTTCACGTGAAACCCCCGTTTCACGTGAAACCGCGAGCACCGGTATACGTGTGAGACGCAGCCTCAGCTCACGAAACGCCGAAGGGCCACACCCCGAGGGGTGCGGCCCTTCTCTCAGCTATGCCGAGCGCTGCACTCAGGCAGCAACAACCTCGATGTTGACCTTGGCGGCAACCTCGGGGTGCAGACGCACGGACGTCTCGTGGGCGCCCAGGGTCTTGATCGGCGCGCCCAGCTCGATGCGGCGCTTGTCGACCTCGGGGCCACCGGAAGCCTTGATCGCCGAGGCGATGTCGGCCGGGGTGACGGAACCGAAGAGACGACCGGCGTCGCCGGAGCGAACGGCCAGGCGAACCTTGACGCCCTCGAGGCGGGCCTTGATCTCGTTGGCCTGCTCGATGGTGGCGATCTCGTGGATCTTGCGAGCACGACGAATCTGCTCGACGTCCTTCTCGCCGCCCTTGGTCCAGCGGATCGCGAAGTTCCGCGGGATCAGGTAGTTGCGAGCGTAACCGTCCTTGACGTCGACGACGTCGCCCGCGGCACCGAGGCCGGAGACCTCGTGGGTGAGGATGATCTTCATGTGTCGGTCACCCTTCCCTTATCGCGCGGTGGAGGTGTAGGGCAGCAGCGCCATCTCACGGCTGTTCTTCACGGCCGTGGCGACGTCACGCTGGTGCTGCGTGCAGTTGCCGGTCACGCGGCGGGCACGGATCTTGCCGCGGTCGGAAATGAACTTCCGCAGCATGTTCGTGTCCTTGTAGTCCACGTACGTGACCTTGTCCTTGCAGAAAGCGCAGACCTTCTTCTTCGGCTTGCGCACAGGCGGCTTCGCCATGGTGTATCTCCTGTGTGATCAAGAAGTGAGGGTACGACCCACCCTCGGCCCGGGGGCCTAGAAGGGGGGCTCGTCCGAGTAGCCGCCGCCGGAGCCGCCGGAGCTTCCGCCCCAGCCGCCGCCGCCACCGCCGCCGCCCTGGTTGCCACCGGCAGGGGCGCTGGTCGCCCAGGGGTCGTCGGCGGGAGCGCCGCCACCCTGCTGCTGACCGCCGCCGGAGCCTCCGCCCCAGCCGCCGCCCTGCTGGCCGCCACCACCACCGCCGCCGCCGTAACCACCCTGGCCGCCTCGACCCGTGGTCTTGGTGACCTTGGCCGTGGCGTTCTTCAGGCTGGCGCCGACTTCCTCGACGTCCAGCTCATAGACCGTGCGCTTGACGCCCTCACGGTCCTCGTAGGACCGCTGCTTCAGCCGGCCCTGCACGATGACGCGCATGCCTCGCTGGAGCGATTCCGCGACGTTCTCCGCCGCCTGACGCCAGACCGAGCAGGTCAGGAACAGGCTCTCGCCGTCCTTCCACTCATTGGTCTGACGGTCGAAGGTGCGGGGAGTGGACGCGACACGGAACTTCGCGACCGCCGCACCGGAAGGGGTGAAGCGCAGCTCGGGGTCGTCGACAAGATTGCCGACGACCGTGATGACGGTCTCGCCTGCCATGGGGGAACCTCTCGGCGGGTTTGCTGCTGGCTGCTAGTGCTGCTACTCGATGCCCGAGATCAGCTGAGCTGGAGAGCTCAGTGGGTCTCGGGACGGAGGACCTTGGTCCGGAGGACCGACTCGTTCAGGTTCATCTGGCGGTCGAGCTCCTTGACGACCGCAGGCTCGGCCTGCAGGTCGATGACCGAGTAGATGCCCTCGGGCTTCTTCTTGATCTCGTACGAGAGACGACGACGGCCCCAGGTGTCGACCTTCTCGACCTTTCCGTTGCCCTCACGGACGACGGCGAGGAAGTTCTCGATCAGGGGGGCGACAGCGCGCTCCTCGAGATCGGGGTCGAGGATGACCATCACCTCGTAGTGACGCATGTGGAACCCACCTCCTTTGGACTCAGCGGCCACGGTCGTTCCGTGGCAGGAGGGTTGTGATGCGTACGCAACGGTATCGGCCGCCACTGACAATCGGGCTCCCCGTCGGTGGACCGAGCGGGAATCCCTGTCGTGACCTGGCCTTGGCCTGGGCAGACACCGGTGCAGACGCTACAGACTACCTGCACACCCGCTTCCGGTTGAAATCCAACCGGGTTGACCGTCAATCTGTACACATCGGGTGTGTATGGCGCTACGATGCGCCGCCTTCCGCAGGAGGTGCCACATGGCACAGGTATTGCGACCCAACACGACCGGCTCTCTCTTCGCCACGGATGGCAAGGCCCATCCGCTCCAGGACACCTTGCTCGCGGTGACCCTGGTGCTCGGGATCACGGCCTTCGTCACGGCGATGTTCCACAACCTGCACCTGCTCACCTCTTGGGCCGGGCTGATCGGAATCCTGACCGGCGCGTACGGACAGTTCATCTCCGTGACGACGCGGGAGCGCTTCGGGCTGATCCTCGGGCTCGGTGCGTCGGCCATCGGCTTCTTCCTCGGCATGGCGCATGGGGGTCTCTTCGGCGGCCTCTTCTAATCCGAACGCCCGATTTCCTCTGCCCCCGGGACTCTTCTTCATCCGTCCCCAGGGCGCAGGTTCCATACGGCCATTCGAGGCGCTCCCAGGGCGCAGTAGGCTTCGGCGCGAGAGCCGGAGCCCCTGTACCCATGGGGACACACCAGCCCGAGGAGCGCCCCGAATGAGCCTGACCCTGAGGACCATCAGTCGAGAGCAGCATCTGGCGTACATCCAGAGCCTGCCCGCGGCGAGCCACATGCAGGTCCCGGCCTGGGCAGACGTCAAGGCGGAATGGCGCTCCGAGAACCTCGGCTGGTTCGACGACAGGACCGGCGAGATGGTCGGCGCGGGCCTGGTGCTGTACCGCCAGCTGCCCAAGATCAAGCGCTACCTCGCCTATCTGCCCGAGGGCCCGGTCATCAACTGGTACGCGCCGAACCTCGACGACTGGCTCCAGCCGATGCTCGCGCACCTCAAGCAGCAGGGTGCCTTCTCCGTGAAGATGGGTCCGCCGGTGATCATCCGGCGCTGGGAAGCCGCGTCCATCAAGGGCGGCATCCAGAACCCGGACGTCAAGCGCCTGCGCGACATCGAGGCGGACTTCATCGAGCCGCGCGCCTTCGAGGTCGCCGACAAGCTGCGCCGCATGGGCTGGCAGCAGGGCGAGGACGGCGGCGCCGGCTTCGGCGATGTACAGCCCCGCTACGTCTTCCAGGTGCCGCTGGCCAACCGCTCCCTGGAAGAGGTCCACAAGAACTTCAACCAGCTGTGGCGCCGCAACATCAAGAAGGCCGAAAAGGAGGGCGTCGAGGTCGTCCAGGGCGGCTACCAGGATCTCGAGGAATGGCAGCGGCTGTACGAGATCACGGCGATCCGCGATCACTTCCGGCCCCGCCCACTGTCGTACTTCCAGCGCATGTGGACGGCCCTCAACACCGAGGACCCCAACCGGATGCGGCTGTACTTCGCCCGGCGCGACGGTGTGAACCTGTCCGCCGCGACCATGCTGGTCGTCGGCGGGCACGTCTGGTACTCGTACGGCGCCTCGGACAACATTGGACGTGAGTTCCGGCCCTCGAACGCGATGCAGTGGCGGATGCTGCGCGACTCGTATGCCCTGGGTGCGACCGTCTATGACCTGCGCGGCATCTCCGACTCGCTGGACGAGACCGACCACCTCTTCGGCCTGATCCAGTTCAAGGTGGGCACGGGCGGGCAGGCCGCCGAGTACCTCGGCGAGTGGGACTTCCCGCTGAACAAGCTGCTCCACAAGGCGCTCGACATCTACATGTCGCGCCGCTGAGCCGGCCCGAAACGCATGCCGAGCCGCTGATCCGGCCCGGCGTCGCCCCGTCGGTCCGGCGGATCCGCCACAATTTCCTTTCATACCCTGATACACCGCAGCCACGAGAAAGGTTCCGGGACCGGCCATGGCGCTCACGCTCTACGTCGACACCGCGCGCTGGCGGGCACACCACAAGCACGTGTCCGAGCAGTTTCCGGGGCTCGTCCCCGTCTGCAAGGGCAACGGCTATGGCTTCGGCCACGAGCGGCTCGCTGACGAGGCCACCCGCCTGGGCTCGGACGTCCTCGCCGTCGGCACCACGTACGAAGCCGCCCGGATCAAGGACTGGTTCGGCGGCGACCTACTGGTCCTGACGCCGTTCAGGCGGGGCGAGGAGCCCGTGCCGCTGCCCGACCGCGTCATCCGCTCCGTGTCGTCCGTTGACGGCGTGTACGGCCTTGTGGGGGCCCGTGTCGTCATCGAGGTGATGTCCTCGATGAAGCGGCACGGCGTGAGCGAGCACGACCTGCCCCACCTGCACTCCGCCATAGAGAACGTCCGGCTGGAGGGCTTCGCCATCCATCTGCCGCTGGACCGCACCGACGGCTCGGACGCCGTCGAGGAGGTCATCGGCTGGATGGACCGCCTGCGCGCCGCCCGCCTGCCGCTGCACACGATGTTCGTCAGCCACCTCAAGGCCGAGGAACTAGCCCGTCTCCAGCAGCAGTTCCCTCAGACCCGCTTCCGCGCGCGCATCGGCACGCGGCTGTGGCTGGGGGACCACGAGGCGACCGAGTACCGCGGGGCCGTCCTGGACGTCACTCGCGTCTCCAAGGGCGACCGCTTCGGCTACCGGCAGCAGAAGGCCGCCTCCGACGGCTGGCTGGTCGTCGTGGCGGGCGGTACGTCGCACGGAGTGGGCCTGGAGGCCCCGAAAGCGCTGCACGGCGTCATGCCGCGCGCCAAGGGCGTCGCCCGCGCCGGCCTCGCGACGGTCAACCGGAACCTTTCGCCGTTCGTCTGGGCGGGCAAGCAGCGCTGGTTCGCGGAGCCCCCGCACATGCAGGTCTCGATCCTCTTCGTGCCCGCGGACGCCACGGAGCCGAGGGTCGGCGACGAGTTGGTGGCCCATCTACGGCACACCACCACGCAGTTCGATCGCATCGTCGAACGCTGAACCCAGGGCTCGACCAGCTCGAGCCCAGCAGAAAGGCCGTACACGGACACCCGTGTACGGCCTTTTGTGCGCCTTCTCTACGCCCTGTTCGCTCAGGGCGAACCGTCTCCGGCTGCCGCGCTCCGGCTGCCCCACTCGACCTGCGGCCCGTCGAAGTGCGCCGCGTGCCGCGGTGGATGGGCCGCTGCACCGAGCACGAAGACGTCCTCCGCACCGTCCAGGACGCCGCCCGACGGATCGTCGTCACCGGCTCGGCGCACCATGTCGCGCTCCGGCATGAAGATGTCGCGTACGACCACGGCGCACAGGTACAGCGTCCCCAGCAGGTGGACGGCGATGGCGATTTGGTACCCGTCGGTCGGCAGGCCCTTGTGGGCGTCCCCGCTGGTCGTGTACGCGAGGTACATCCAGATGCCCAGGAAGTACGCGACCTCGCACGCCTGCCAGATCAGGAAGTCCCGCCAGCGCGGCCGGGCCAGCGCGGCGAGAGGGACCAGCCACAGCACGTACTGGGGCGAGTAGACCTTGTTGGTGAGGATGAAGGCCGCGACGATCAGGAAGGCGAGCTGGGCGAAGCGGGGGCGGCGCGGGGCGGTGAGCGTGAGCGCGGTGAGGCCCACGCAGATGAGCAGCATCATGATCAGCGCCCAGTTGTTCGCCGTCTCGAAGGTGATCGTGATCTTCAGCCACTGCGAGATGAACAGGAACACCGACCCGAAGTCGACCCCGCGGTCGTGGCTGAAGCTGTAGAACTTCGCCCAGCCTTCGGGCGCGAAGTACATCACCGGAAGGTTCACGGCGAGCCAGGCACCGACGGTGCCGAGCAGCGCGATTCCGAACTCACGCCACTTACCGGCCCGCCAGCACAGCAGGAAGAGCGGTCCGAGCACCAGGAACGGGTAGAACTTGGCAGCCGTGGCGAGCCCGATCAGCACACCGAACGCCAGAGCCCGCCCCCGCGACCACATGAGCATGGCGGCGGCCAGCAGGACCACAGCGAGGAGATCCCAGTTGATGGTGGCCGTGAGCGCGAAGGCGGGCGCGAGGGCGACCAGGAGGCCGTCCCAAGGCCGCCGACGGTGGGTGCGCGCGGTGCACACAGCGATGACCGCCGCGCACACCATCAGCATCCCGGCGTTGACCATCCAGTAGATCTGCTCCTGGTCCTGGATGCTCCCGCTGCCCGGCGTGAGCCAGGCTGCGACCTCCATGAACACACCGGTCAGCACCGGGTACTCGAGGTAGTCCATGTCGCCGGGGATCTTGTCGAAGTACGGCACAAGACCGTCGGCGAAGCCGCGTCCCTGGTAGAGGTGCGGGATGTCGGAGTAGCACGCGTGTGTGTACTGCGAGCTGGCGCCGAAGAACCAGGCGCCGTCGTAGCACGGCAGCTTCTGCACCATGCCGAGGGCGAACATGCCGATCGCGACGAGCGCGACGACCCGCACGGGCGTCCACCACGACGTCCCGAGCAGGGCTCGTCGCCCGATGGGGCCGCCGATCAGCTCGCTGCCGCTCGCGGCGACCTCGTCTTCCTTGGTCGGCCGTACCAGCTCCGGCTCGTGCACGCTCACTCGCGTCGTCTCTGCACTGGGCATGCCGCACATCCTGCCGTACGCAGCTAGGAATACGCCGAGGGCCGCCGCACCTGGTCGGTGCAGCGGCCCTTGTTTCACGTGAAACGGTGCGTTTCACGTGAAACACACTCGGAGGTGGCTATCCGGTCGGCCCTCCGAAGATCCCTCCATTGCCGTTGCCGTTACCTCTGGTGGATCCGGTGCTGGTGGTCTCCGTCGGTGTGGCGGTTACCCCTCCGTCCGTTCCACCGGTATCAGTGCCGCCGGTGTCGGTACCACCGTTGTTGCTGCAGTTCCAACCGAAGTTTCCGCAGGTCTCACTCGTGGACGGCGAGGGAGACGTCACGGTCTCACTGGGCGTCGGAGTCGGCGTCGCGCTCTCCGTGGCACTCTCGGTGGGCGAGGGGGTCACGCTCGGGCTCGGGGTGTCGTTGAGGACCTGGCCGATCGGCTCGGGGGTCTGGAAGTTCTCCGCGGGTTGCCCCTTGAGCGCCTGTTCCATGTAGTCGCGCCAGATCTGGGAGGGGAACGAGGCACCGTGGATGGTCTTCTCGCCACCCGTGCCGTACATCTGCAGGAACTCGCGGTTCTTCTTGGTCTCGTCGTCGTCCAAGCGGTACATGCCGATCGCAGTCGACAGCTGAGGGGTGTATCCGACGAACCAGGCGGACTTGTTGCCGTCGGTGGTACCGGTCTTACCGGCCACTTCACGACCGGTCAGCTGGGCGTTGGTACCGGTTCCCTTCTCGACCACGGTCTTCAGAACGTCCGTGACGTTGTCGGCGACCTGCTCGGTGAAGGCCCGCTTGGTCTTCGCGATGTCGGCGTGCTGGAAGACCGTGCCGTCCTTGTCGGTGATCTTCTCGACCGAGTACGGATCGCGCTGCTTGCCACTGGCCGCGAACGTGGCGTATGCGCCGGCCATCCGGATCGCGCTCGGGGAAGACGTGCCCAGGGAGAATGACGGATAGTTCGCGCTGGCAAGGCTCGACTTCAGGATGCCCGAGTCCAGGACGGCTTCCTTGACCTTGTCCAGGCCAACATCCATGCCCAGCTGGACATATGCGGAGTTCACGGACTCCCGCATCGCCTCACGCAGGTCGATCTTGTAGCTGGGCGGGTTGTACGACTGCTCACCGTCGTTCTTCTGCAGCCACTCCCTGCCCTTGTCGTCCTTCCAGTCGGTGCCGTCGTAGTCCTGGATCTTGAGCTTGTTCTTACCGCTGTACAGGCTCTTCGGAGAGACGATGGTGCGTTCGTCCTGCGCCTGGACCGGGTCGCCCTTGGGATCACGAGCACCCCATGACATGGCAGCTGCCAGTACGAAGGGCTTGAACGTCGAACCCACCTGAGCACCGGTCTGATCGGCGTTGTTGGTGAAGTGCTTGGTCGCGTCCTCACCGCCATATATGGCCTGGATCGCCCCGGTGTCCGGGTCGACGGAGGCCCCGCCGAACTGGACGTGGGTGTCCGTCTTCGGGCGTAGCTTGGGCTTGATGTTGGCCTTGCGGACCTTGTCCACGGCCTTCGTGAGCGCATCGACCTTCTTCTTGTCGAAGGTCGTGTGGATCGAGTAGCCGCCCTGCTGGAGCTGGTTGGCGGTGATGTCGGTGTTGTTGATGATGTAGCCCTTGGCGAGGTCGACGAGATAGCCGATCTGGCCGCTGAGCCGCGTGTTCGAGCGCGGGTTCTGCCACTTGGGGAGTTCCTTGTACTTGGCCCGCACCGAGGCGCTCAGGTGGCCGTACTCGACCTCCTTGTCCAGGGTGTCATTCCACTGGGCCGTGGCCCGCTTCGTGTTGGACTTGGCGTCCGCAGCCGGGTCGAACTCCGCCGCACCCGCCGGGTCGTAGTACGTGGCGCCCTTGAGCATCGCCGCGAGGAAGGCGCACTCGCTGGGGTCCAGCTTGACGGCGTCCTTGTTGAAGTACGCGCGCGCGGCTGCCTGGATACCGTAGGCCCCGCGACCGTAGTACGCGGAGTTCAGGTAGCCGGCCATGATGTCTTCCTTCTTGACCGTGGCGCCGACCTTTATCGCTACGAAGAGCTCCTTGAACTTCCGCGAGACCGTCTGCGACTGGTCGTCCAGCATCGCGTTCTTCACGTACTGCTGGGTGATGGTCGAGCCGCCCTGCGTCTGACCGCCCTTGGCCATGTTGAAGAGGGCTCGGGCGATGCCCTTCGGGTCGATGCCGCTGTCGGTCTCGAAGGTCTTGTTCTCCTGCGAGATGACGGCGTACCGCATCGCTTCGGGGATCTGGTCGTAGTTGATGATCTGGCGGTTGGTCTCACCACCGGTGGCGACCATCTCGGTGCCGTCGGCCCAGTAGTACACGTTGTTCTGTGCCCTGGCGGTGTCGGCGACCTTCGGGACCGAGACCATCGCGTACGCGATACCGGCCACAGCGACCAGACTGCCGAAGAAGCCGATGCACAGTCCCGACACGAGCTTCCAGGACGGGACCCAGCGCGCCGCGCCGTACCTACCCGCGCGCGGGTAGTCGATGAAGCGCTTCTTGACGGGCCCGGAAGGACGGCCTCTCCCGCGCCCCGGACCGTTCGGGCCCGCGGGTCCACCGCGTCGGCCGCCACCGCCTCCGGGGCCGCCTCGGCCCGCGCCGTCGGCCGCTCTGCGTCGGCCTCCGCCACTACTCCTCTGTGCCGCCCGCCGGGCCTCGGCACGGCCACCGTACGGGCGCTCTTCACCCCCCGACCCATAGGAGCCGGAAGGAGACTCGGTGGCGCCTCGCGGTGCCGCACGGCGACCGGAGGACGTGCCGGGCTGGCCGCGTCGGGCCGCGGCACGTCCGCCTTCCTGCGGCTGCGGCAGTTTGCGACGGTGCTCGCTCATCGAACGATTACTCCTCGGGCAGGCGCACCCATGCGCGCCTGGAAACGGCGGCTGGTTTCCGGTCCCCCCGAAGTACGGATGCGGTCGTTTGCGCATTCACCCGTACTGCACCAAAGACGATGACGCCCTCAGGTGTCACTCGGTTCCCGGTGGTGTGCATGCCGCACAGACTACGCACCACCAAAACCCACCTAGGGACGAAGTTCACCGCAAATCAGGCAACTCGCTTCGTATGAATCGGTGATGTGACGCCGTTCACCGTGGCCCCTCTTGTCGCATCCGGATGACCGTTCTATCGTGCTGATGTATCGAGTCGATACATCAGCACGGCATAAAGACCGTGCCGACGAGGCCGCGACAGGGAGGAGGCGACGATGAGCCGGCGTTCCGGGATCCTCGAGTTCGCCGTACTCGGACTGCTCCGCGAGTCCCCGATGCACGGCTATGAGCTGCGCAAACGACTCAATACGTCACTGGGTGTGTTCCGTGCATTCAGCTACGGGACGCTCTACCCCTGCCTCAAGACGCTGGTCGCCAACGGCTGGTTGATCGAGGAATCAGGATCCACACCCGAAGACGCACTCACGGCAACGCTCGCGGGGCGTCGCGCCAAGATCGTCTATCGATTGACGGCGGAAGGTAAGGACCACTTCGAGGAACTTCTCGCACAGACGGGCCCCGACGCCTACGAGGACGAGCACTTCGCCGCTCGCTTCGCCTTCTTCGGGCAGACGTCGCGCGACGTACGCATGCGCGTACTGGAGGGCCGCCGCAGCCGGCTGG
This sequence comes from Streptomyces sp. NPDC050564, assembly GCF_044457265.1. Taxonomy (NCBI): domain Bacteria; kingdom Bacillati; phylum Actinomycetota; class Actinomycetes; order Kitasatosporales; family Streptomycetaceae; genus Streptomyces; species Streptomyces sp. NPDC050564. The sequence goes on from NZ_JBITGS010000014.1 coordinate 223,632, forward strand.
AGGAGCGCCTGGAGAAGATGCGCGCCTCCCTGGCGCGCACCCGGGAGCGCCTCGACGACTACACGCTTGAGCTCCAGCGCCACGGAATGGAGTCCGTGGAGCGCGAAGTGCGCTGGCTGAACGAGCTCATCGAGAGCGAGCGGGCGGGACGGGACGTCAAGAGTTCCGCCTCCGAAGGCTCCGCTCAGCAGGACAACACATCTGGAGAGACGGGCGGCCTGCCCCGGCACCGGGACAGCACCCGGCCGGATCCGTCCGACGACACCGCCACGTGAGGCCCATTCGGGGTTTCACCGATACACACAGGGAGCAACCGGAATGGGTTCGGTTCGCGTAGCCATCGTCGGCGTGGGTAACTGCGCCGCCTCGCTGGTTCAGGGCGTCGAGTACTACAAGGACGCCGACCCGGCGACCAAGGTCCCCGGTCTGATGCACGTCCAGTTCGGCGACTACCACGTCGGTGACGTCGAGTTCGTCGCCGCCTTCGACGTCGACGCGAAGAAGGTCGGCCTCGACCTCTCCGACGCCATCGGTGCCAGCGAGAACAACACCATCAAGATCTGCGACGTCCCGAACAAGGGCGTCACGGTCCAGCGTGGCCACACCCTGGATGGTCTCGGTAAGTACTACCGCATGACCATCGAGGAGTCCGCCGAGGCCCCGGTCGACGTCGTCCAGATCCTCAAGGACAAGCAGGTCGACGTCCTCGTCTGCTACCTGCCCGTCGGTTCCGAGGACGCGGCGAAGTTCTACGCCCAGTGCGCCATCGACGCCAAGGTCGCCTTCGTCAACGCCCTCCCGGTCTTCATCGCCGGCACCAAGGAGTGGGCGGACAAGTTCACCGAGGCGGGCGTCCCGATCGTCGGCGACGACATCAAGTCGCAGGTCGGCGCCACCATCACGCACCGTGTGATGGCGAAGCTGTTCGAGGACCGCGGTGTCCGTCTTGAGCGCACCATGCAGCTCAACGTCGGCGGCAACATGGACTTCAAGAACATGCTGGAGCGCGACCGCCTCGAGTCCAAGAAGATCTCGAAGACGCAGGCCGTCACCTCGCAGATCCCCGACCGCGACCTGGGCGAGAAGAACGTCCACATCGGCCCGTCGGACTACGTGCAGTGGCTCGACGACCGCAAGTGGGCGTACGTCCGCCTCGAGGGCCGTGCCTTCGGTGATGTCCCGCTGAACCTGGAGTACAAGCTCGAGGTCTGGGACTCCCCGAACTCCGCGGGTGTCATCATCGACGCCCTGCGCGCCGCGAAGATCGCCAAGGACCGCGGCATCGGCGGCCCGATCCTGTCGGCGTCCTCGTACTTCATGAAGTCCCCGCCGGTCCAGTACTTCGACGACGAGGCCTTCGCCAACGTCGAGAAGTTCATCAAGGGCGAGGTCGAGCGCTAAAGCACATCTTTGTGAGTGCTGCTGAGGGTCCCTGGGCATGTCGTCCGGGGACCCTCCTCGTATGTGAGGCTGTGCCCCATGGCTGTCGTGCGTGACCTGCGCGTACTTCTGCGCTTCCAGGGCTTCAGACGCCTGCTCGGCGTACGGCTGTTGTCCCAGGGCGCCGACGGCGTCTATCAGGTCGCGCTCGCCACGTACGTCGTCTTCTCACCGGAGAAGCAGACCTCCGCGGCTTCGATCGCGTCCGCGATGGCGGTACTCCTGCTCCCTTACTCCCTCATCGGCCCCTTCGCCGGCGTCCTGCTGGACCGCTGGCGACGCCGCCAGGTCCTCCTCTACGGCAATCTGCTGCGGGCGGTGCTGGCCTGCGTGACGGCCGTCCTGATGCTGAGCCATGTCCCCGACTGGCTCTTCTACGTCTCCGCCCTGTGCGTCACCGCGGTCAACCGCTTCGTCCTGGCGGGCCTGTCGGCGGCACTGCCGCGCGTCGTCGACTCCGAACGCCTGGTGATGGCCAACTCCCTGTCGCCGACCGCGGGGACACTCGCCGCGACCACAGGCGGCGGTCTCGCATTCGTCGTACGGCTGGTCGCCTCGGACTCCGACGCGGCGGTCGTCCTCCTCGGAGCGGCCCTGTATCTGTGCGCGGCGCTCGCCTCCCTGCGCATCGCCCCGGAACTGCTGGGCCCCGACGTGGAGTTGGTGGAGTCGCGCCTTGCCACAGCACTCGTCGGCACGGCACGCGGCCTAGCGGCGGGCGTACGCCATCTCGCCGAGCCCGGGCGCCGGGAAGCGGCCTGGGCACTCGCGTCGATGACGCTGATGCGCTTCTGCTACGGCGCCCTGTTGGTCATGGTGCTGATGCTCTGCCGGTACGCCTGGTCGTCCGACTCGGACGGTGGCCTCGCCCTGCTGGGGCTGGCCGTGACCATCTCCGGGGCGGGCTTCTTCGTGGCGGCCGTGGTCACGCCCTGGGCGGTGGGGCGCCTCGGCCCCGGCGGCTGGATCGTCACATGCGCGGGCGCCGCCGCGATCCTGGAGCCGGCGCTCGGCCTCCCCTTCGCCCCCGCGCCGATGCTGGTCGCCGCCTTCGTCCTGGGCCTGACCACACAAGGCGCGAAGATCGCCACGGACACGATCGTGCAGTCATCCGTCGACGACGGCTTCCGCGGCCGGATCTTCTCCCTTTACGACGTCCTGTTCAACGTCGCCTTCGTCGGCGCGGCCGGAGTAGCCGCTCTGGTACTGCCTTCTGACGGGCAGTCGGTGCCTCTCGTGGCCACAATCGCCGTTATCTACACAGCAACTGCAGCTTGCATGGCCCGATCTAGCGCGCACTGAGTATCCGAACTCTCTGATGAACCTCAACTCCCTTGTTTCAGCTAGTTGTTGGCTGCAAAGATCTCGTTTCGTGCCCGGAGATGACCTCCCGAGCACAACACCAGGAGACTTTCACTCCAGAAATCGGGGAACGTTCATGAAGACTCGCACCTCGCACGGAATAGCAGCAGCGCTCAGTACCGTCGCCATCCTCGCTGGCACCGCATCACAGGTTTACGCCACTGAGGCCCAGCAGACCGTGGCCAAGCAGACCGATTCCGCAGCCACCCCGGCCGCATACGCCAAGTATCTGCGTCACTCCCACGAAGAGGGTGCAGCTGATGCTCTCAAGCAATTCCAGCACCTGACGCGGGCCGAGCAGAACAAGTTCATCGGCTACCTCCACGACCCTGCCCTGCTCAAGTCGCTCTTCGACAAGAGCGCAGACCAGGGCAATGGAGTTTCTGCCTACGCCCGGAACACCAGCAGCACGACCTCGCTGCGCAACGGCGACGTCATCTTTGGGCAAGAGCGCACTATCAGCAACCTTTCCACCAGGGCAAGCAGGCCACTGCCCAGCGGAAACCACACGGTGACGTACACGGCCTACATGAAGCTCTTCGGCGTAAAGGTCATAAAGCTCAACCTGTCGGTGAACTTCCGCATCAGCGGAGGAGACATCACCAAGGCGAATTACGCCGAGGCCAGCAAGAAGAACCTCAGCGGCGTCATCACACTTTCCCACGACCGCCCGAAGAAGTCGCTGGGCACTTGGGAGTATTGCACGCTTCACCCTACCCGCTGCCATCACGGCCACCACGCCAACGCCTCTGTCATCTGGGAGGGCAGTATTGCGTTTCGCGGGAGCAACTTCCAGATCGACAAGAAGCAGTACATGGTGGCCAACAACTACGGCGAAGTCATCGACTACTACCTTCACAACGTGTAGGTAGGGGCGAAATAGCACGATGACTCTTTGATACATCGCCGCCGGGCAGGGAATGCTTTCTCTAATGCCCACTCAGGCTCATGGGAAGGAGGCGCCATGGTTCATGTGAAGCTAGGCGCCTCCTTGCCGTGACCCTCCCTTGCCTGGCCCACCACTCCTTGAGCCCGACCACAGCTGCATCACGGTGCTGACGAAGTCGGACAGATCGAGTCAGCTCCCCGTCTCCTGGAACTGCGCGATACGCTCCCCCAGTCCGTCGTTCGCCCGCGATGAAGATGTTAGAGCTGGTGAGCTTGTGCAGGCGCTGAGGAGCGCGCCCTCGGCGCATACGTAGCTGCGTACGTGGGTCAGCTGCGGTGGCCGCTCTGATATTGCCTTCTGACGGCTGCTCGGCTTCCTTCGTCGATACCGTGGCGGCGCTCTTCGCAGCGATTGCTGCCGCTATGGCCCGCTTTGCATTGCAGTAAGTGTCACATGAGTGCCACAGAGCCCCTCCGGGCTACTGAGTTGTCACAGGTCCCGATAACTTACGTGCGTCTTATTCGCGTCACGCGCCTACGTTCTAGGGGGACCCCCAAGTGACCACTCCGCCGCCCCAGGGCCAGAACCCGTTCGCCCAGGGCCAGCCAGCCTACGGCCAGCCGCCTCAGGGTCAGGCCCCCTACGGCCAGCAGCCCCCGCAGGGTTACCCGCAGCAGCCCAGCCAGCCGGGCTTCCCGCAGCAGGGAGCCCCGTACACCGCGGTCCCGCCGCAGCGGCCGAAGCGCGGCATCAAGCAGTACCTGCGCATTGGGATCGCCATTGTCGCCCTCATAGCCGCCGGAGTTGGCTATCTCGCGAGCCGTCACGACCCGGACACCGCCAAGGTCGGCGACTGCATGAGCATCAGCGACCCGAACAACCCCACCGACCCGGGCCTCAAGGTGGTGGACTGCAGCAGCTCCAAGGCCAAGTACAAGGTGGCACAGAAGAAGAGCGACAACTCTGGCTGCGACCGCACAAAGTACGCGGAGTACACCGAGACCGGCAAGAACGACTTCACCCTCTGCCTGTCTGAGTACTCCGCCAAGTAAGGCGCCGCTGACGCCCGGAGGGGCGGTGTTTCACGTGAAACACCGCCCCTCCGTGTCGCCCGGGGTCATGTTTCACGTGAAACATGACGCGCCGCGCCGGCCTCAGCTCTGCTCGGCCCACCACTCCTTGAGCGCAGCCACCGCTGCGTCGTGCCCCATGGGGCCATTCTCCAGCCGCAGCTCGAGCAGGAACTTGTACGCCTGACCGATGGCCGGGCCCGGGCCGATGCCCAGGATGTCCATGATCTGGTTGCCGTCGAGGTCCGGGCGGATCGCGTCCAGCTCCTCCTGCTCCTTGAGCTGGGCGATGCGCCCCTCCAGGCCGTCATACGCGCGGGAGAGTGCGGCCGCCCTCCGCTTGTTCCGCGTGGTGCAGTCGGAGCGGGTCAGCTTATGGAGGCGGTCGAGGAGCGGACCCGCGTCACGCACGTAGCGACGAACCGCGGAGTCCGTCCACTCGCCGGTGCCGTACCCGTGGAAACGCAGGTGAAGTTCGACCAGGCGCGAGACGTCCTTCACAAGATCGTTGGGGTACTTGAGCGCCGTCATGCGCTTCTTGGTCATCTTGGCGCCGACCACCTCGTGGTGGTGGAAGGAGACCCGCCCGTCCTTCTCGAAGCGGCGCGTCCGCGGCTTGCCGATGTCGTGCAGCAGCGCGGCGAGCCGGAGAGTCAGGTCGGGGCCTTCCTCCTCCAGCTCCATCGCCTGCTCCAGAACGATCAGCGTGTGGTCGTAGACGTCCTTGTGCCGGTGGTGCTCGTCACGCTCCAGCCGCAGAGCGGGAAGCTCCGGCATCACATGGTCGGCGAGCCCGGTGTCGACGAGCAGCGTCAGGCCCTTGCGTGGGTGTGCGGAAAGGAACAGCTTGTTCAGCTCGTCCCGCACCCGCTCGGCCGAGACGATCTCGATGCGGCCGGCCATGTCCTTCATCGCGGCGACGACGTCAGAGGCCACCTCGAAGTCCAGCTGAGCGGCGAACCGCGCGGCCCGCATCATCCGCAGCGGATCGTCGGAGAAGGACTCCTCCGGAGTGCCCGGGGTACGCAGAACGCGAGCGGCCAGGTCGTCCCGGCCGCCGTGCGGGTCGATGAACTCCTTCTCCGGCAGAGCCACCGCCATCGCGTTCACCGTGAAGTCGCGGCGCACCAGATCTTCCTCGATGGAGTCGCCGTAGGACACCTCAGGCTTGCGTGAGGTCCGGTCGTACGCCTCGGAGCGGTACGTCGTGATCTCGATCTGGAACGACTGCTGTGCGCCGTCCACGCGGGCATCCTTCTGCGCGCCCACCGTGCCGAAAGCGATCCCGACCTCCCATACGGCGTCCGCCCAGGGCCGCACGATCTTCAGTACGTCCTCGGGGCGGGCATCGGTCGTGAAGTCCAGGTCGTTGCCGAGCCGGCCAAGGAGCGCGTCCCGGACCGAGCCGCCGACCAGGGCGAGCGAGAACCCGGCCTCATGGAAACGGCGGGCGAGGTCGTCGGCGACAGGGGACACCCGCAGCAGTTCATTCACCGCGCGGTGCTGCACCTGACTCAGGGCACTGGAGTTGTCTTCGTTGGCGTTCGGCACAACAGAAAAGGGTACGTGGCCGAGGCACCCGCGGGCGCCTCCATAAAAAGTGCACGGGCACCCCTCCGTCCAAGGGCTTCAATAGGCGCACATACGGGACAGCCGACCCTGTCCCCCGATCTTGTCGAGCACTCCGCGGCACTTACCCTCAGCGCGCATCGTTACCATGCGTGGACGCACATTCCGACGACCACTGACGACGACGAGGGACGGGCGAGCGCGTGGCCGAGGCGGCAGACTTCCAGGGGACGAGTCCCTCACCTGCCCGCCGGTGGCTCCGGCGAAGCGGCGTACTGCTGGCCGGGGCACCCCTGCTGGCGGGGCTGCTCCAGCTGCCCATCAGCACGTCCGCGGCCGCCGCGGACAAGACCTCCGTGGCCGACGCCACCGGGTCGAGCACGGTCGACGTCTCACTCGACTCGCTCAGCCCCAGCGCTCCCACGGACGGCGACACGATCACCGTCGCCGGCTCGGTCACCAACAACGGCAAGCAGACGGTCACGGATGCCCATGTGGGCCTGCGCGTGGGACCGTCCCTGAACAGCCGCTCCGCCATCGACAGCGCCGCACAGCGCACCGGGTTCCAGGTGGGCCTGGACGCCCCGGAGGTCGGTGGCAAGTACGTGGCGAAGTTCTCCAGGCTCGCGGCGGGCGTCTCTCAGCACTTCAGCATCTCGGTACCGGTCAAGGAGCTGGACCTGGGCTCCGACGGGGTCTACCAGCTCGGTGTCTCGCTCACGGGCCGGACCGCCGCCCAGCCGTGGGACCAGATCCTCGGCATTCAGCGGACGTTCCTGCCATGGCAGCCCGAGGGGGCGGACACGAAGACGAAGACGACGTACCTCTGGCCGCTCATCTCCACGGTCCACCTCACGGCGGAAACCGGCTCGGACGAGCAGCAGACGCCCGTCTTCAAGAACGACGACCTGGCCAAGGAGATCTCCCCGGGCGGCCGCCTGGACCAGCTGCTGTCCCTGGGCAGCGACCTCGACGTCACCTGGGTGCTCGACCCGGACCTGCTGGCCTCCGTCGACGCGATGAGGGACGGCTACCAGATCCGGACCGAGGACGGCAGAACCACGAAGGGCAAGAGCCAGGCGGTGGCCAAGGCCTGGCTCGACAAGCTGGAGAAGACGGTCCAGGACAAGAAGGTCGTCGCGCTCCCCTTCGCCGACCCCGATCTCGCATCACTGGCCCACAACGGCAAGGACGTCACCGGGTCCCTCAGCCACCTGAAGGACGCCACCGATGTGGCCGCCGACACGGTGGACACGATCCTTCATGTGAAGCCGAGCACCGATTTCGCCTGGCCCGCAGACGGTGCCGTCGACCCGTCGATCGTCAAGGTGGCCACCTCGGCCGGCGCCGACAAGGTGATCGCCCGCAGCGACAGCCTGCGTGAGACGGGCGCGCTGTCGTACACGCCGAGCGCGGCGCGCCCCATCGGCGGCGGAACGACGGCCGTCGTCGCCGACGCCCGGTTGTCCACCGCGTTCCAGGGCGACATGACGAAGGCCGACACCTCCACGCTCGCGGTACAGGAATTCCTCGCCCAAAGCCTGATGATCAACCTGCAGGAGCCCGACGAGCAGCGCAGCATCGTGGTCGCCCCACAGCGCATGCCGTCCGGAAGCGAGGCCCAGACGATGGCACAGGCGCTCAAGGCTCTCCAGGACGGAAACTGGTCCGAGTCCCAGGACCTGTCCGCGGCCGCCAAGGCGAAGCCGGACGCGGGCGCCACCACGAAGGTGCCCTCCGCGCACTCGTACCCGTCGTCGCTGCGCAAGCAGGAGCTGCCGCGAGCGGCCTTCGAGCGGATCCAGGGCACGCAGACCAAGCTCGACAACTTCCAGGTGATCCTTACCGACAAGTCCCGGGTCGTCACCCCGTTCGGTCGGGCCATAGACCGTGGGATGTCCACGTCCTGGCGGGGCCGTGCCTCCGAGGGGGCGACCTTCCGGGAGGGCGTGGATTCGTACCTCAACGACCTCACCGGCTTGGTTCATCTGATCGAGAAGTCCGACGCGAAGCTCTCCGGGCGCAGCGCCACCATCCCCGTGACCGTCCAGAACAACCTCGTGCAGGGCGTCGACAATCTGGTGCTGCGCCTCACCTCGCGCCAGCCCAACCGCCTCAAGATCGGTGACGGCCCCTACGACGAGCAGCCGATCCAGGTCGCGGGCGAGCACAGCCAGTCGGTGAAGTTCACCACCTCGACCAAGGCCAACGGTCCGGTGGAGGTGTTCGCCCAGCTGTACACGAAGGACGGCCAGGCGTACGGCCCCGCGGTCCCCTTCGAAGTGAAGGTCACCGAGATCACGTCCACGGTGATGCTGGTCATCGGCGGTGGCGTCCTGCTGCTCGTGCTCGCCGGATTCCGGATGTACACGCAGCGCAAGCGCGCCGTCGCCCTGCAGGCCGAGGAAGAGCCGGAGGACGGTCTCGAGGCCGAGGGCGTGAACAAGGACACGGACGGCACCGTAGACACTGAGGACACCGAAGACTCCGAGAACGGTCCCGAAGGGGAATCCGGCACGGAGTCCGGGGCAGACGACCCGGAGCACCCGAGTGACCCGACACCGGACACCGCACCGGAAAGCACCGACCCATCCGGCACGGGTGAGAGAGTGGACCGTTGAGCGATGTCGTGGCCGGTGGGCCCGGGGACGATGAGGTGGGGTAACCATGAACGCGCCGTACGACGGTGACCGTGGCCAGGGCGCCGGCAGCCCGAGCCACCCCGAGGGCTACCCGGACCAGGGCGCGGGTCACTCCGGCTACCCCGAGGGATACCCGGAAGGCCCGCCGCCCGAGCACGCCCAGATGCCGCCGGGATCTCCCGCGGACATGTACTTCCAGGACGCCTACGACCAGGATCCCTACCGGGCACAGGACCTCGCTGCCCAGGATCCGGTGACCGAGGCGCTCTACGACCGTGCCGCGCACCCCCCACCGCCTCCCGGCACGTACTACCCGCAGCAGCCCCTCTACACTCAGCCGCCCACGCCGCAGCACGCACCCGACCCGCGCGTGTGGGCCCAGACACCCCCTCCGGAACCGGCCGGCCCGACACGGCACCTCCCGTACGGCGAGGACGCGCGCACAACCCAGTTCGTGGGCGTCGACGACCTGGTCACGCAGGCCGGTGAGGAGCGTCATGAACCCGACGCCTTCGCCCATCTCTTCCGCGACCAGCAGCAGGCCGGCGGTCGTCCTCCCGCGGAGGCCGCGGCCGTCCCCGCCCCGTCCCCGGCACCATCCGTGAACCAGGGCCCGACGGCACAGCCTCCCGGCCCGGTGTCCGACAAGACGATGACGCTCACCCCCACATCTGCGCCCGCGCCCGCGTCGAAGAAGGGCGGACGTGCCTCGGGTCTGCTGAAATCGAGCGCGGTGATGGCCGCGGGCACGCTGGTGTCCCGGCTCACCGGTTTCGTCCGGACCATGATCATTACGGCAGCCCTGGGCGCCGCGACCCTCGGTGACGTGTGGAGCGTGGCGTACACGCTGCCGACGATGATCTACATCCTGACGGTCGGCGGCGGCCTCAACTCCGTATTCGTGCCGCAACTGGTGCGGTCCATGAAGGAGGACGAGGACGGCGGCGAGGCGTACGCCAACCGCCTGCTGACCCTCGTCATGGTCGCCCTCGGCGTGATCGTCACGATCGTCGTCTTCGCCGCGCCGCTGCTGATCCGGCTGATGTCGGACGCCGTCGCCAGCGACCCGGCCTCGAACAACGTCGCCGTCACCTTCGCCCGCTACTGCCTGCCCACGATCTTCTTCATGGGCATCCACGTGGTGATGGGCCAGATCCTCAATGCCCGCGGGAAGTTCGGCGCGATGATGTGGACTCCGGTCCTCAACAACATCGTCATGATCGCCACTTTCGGGCTGTTCCTGTGGGTGTACGGAACCGCCGCGGACTCCGGCATGTCGGTGCACAACATCCCGCCCGACGGAGTCCGTCTCCTGGGCATCGGCACCTTGCTCGGCCTGGTCGTGCAGGCCGTGGCGATGGTGCCTTACCTGCGCGAGACCGGCTTCCGCTTCCGGCTGCGGTTCGACTGGAAGGGCCACGGCCTCGGCAAGGCGGTCAAGCTCGCGAAGTGGACCGTGCTGTTCGTCCTCGCCAACCAGGCAGGCGTCCTCGTCGTCACCCAGCTCGCCACGGCTGCGGGCAAGGCCTCCGGCAAGAGCGGCGCGGGCATCATGGCCTACTCCAACGCGCAGCTGATCTGGGGCATGCCGCAGGCGATCATCACCGTCTCGGTCATGGCCGCCATGCTGCCCCGCATCTCGCGCGCGGCTCACGACGGCGACCCCGGCGCGGTGCGCGACGACATCTCACAGGGGCTGCGCACCTCGGCCGTCGCGATCGTCCCCGTAGCCTTCATGTTCGTCGCGCTCGGCATCCCGATGTGCACCCTGCTCTTCGGCTCCAGCGGCATCGGAGCCGCCCAGTCCCAGGGCTATGTCCTGATGGCCTTCGGCCTCGGCCTCATCCCGTTCTCCGTGCAGTACGTGGTCCTGCGCGGCTTCTACGCGTACGAGGACACCCGCACGCCCTTCTACAACACGGTGATCGTGGCCGCGGTCAACGCGGCCGCCTCGGCCCTGTGCTACGTGATCCTGCCCGCGCAGTGGGCGGTCGTCGGCATGGCCGGCGCGTACGGGCTGGCGTACGCCGTTGGCGTCGGAGTGGCCTGGCAGCGGCTGCGCAGGCGGCTCAGCGGCGATCTGGACGGCGCACGCGTACTGCGGACGTACGCGCGTCTCTGCCTCGCGGCCATTCCTGGCGCCGTGGTCGGCGGCGCGGTCGGGTTCGCGATCACCGGGGCCCTGGGACACGGGGCCCTCGGGTCGATCGCTGCCCTGCTGGTCGGCTCGGTCGCCCTGCTCGGCGTCTTCTACGTCGCTGCGCGCAAGATGCGCATCGAAGAACTCAACTCAATGGTCGGAATGGTCCGCGGGCGCCTGGGGCGCTGAAGCGGGGGTATGCGCACAACCATCGTCCGTCGCCGTGTGTCGTGCATAGCGCCGGACTGTGGGCACAATTGGTTTCTGCGGCGGACAGCGCGCAACGGATGGGGAGGCAGGAACGACGGTGGCGGAACGGAGCACGGCTGCCGTCGACGTGGCAGACAACAGCGGTGACGAGCCGCTGACCGCCAAGGCGGACCAGTCCACGGCCGACGGGGTGGCCCAGAACCGGGAGCAGGACACGGAGAGCGAAGAGGCACAGGGGAGCGGCGGGACCGAGCGTCCCGGAAAGGCCTCACCGCCCGAGCTGCACAGCGGTCACAAGCTCGCCAGACGCTACCGTCTTGAGGAGTGCGTCACCCGTCTGGACGGTTTCAGCAGTTGGCGTGCGGTGGACGAGAAACTCCGCCGCGCCGTCGGTGTGCACCTGTTGCCCGCCGACCATCCGCGGGCCCGCTCGGTACTGGCGGCCGCCCGCTCGTCCGCCCTGCTGGGCGATCCCCGCTTCGTCCAGGTCCTGGACGCGGTCGAGGAGAATGACCTCGTCTATGTCGTGCACGAGTGGCTGCCGGACGCCACGGAGCTGACGACGCTCCTGGCCCCGGGTCCGCTCGAAGTGCACGATGCCTACCAGATGGTCAGCCAGGTCTCCCAGGCCATGGCCGCGGCGCACCGCGAGGGCCTCGCACATCTGCGGCTGACCCCTGGCGCCGTGCTGCGCACCTCGTCCGGCCAGTGGCGCATCCGCGGGCTCGCAGTGAACGCCGCGTTGCGCGGCATCAGCTCCGACACCCCCCAGCGCACCGACACCGAGGCGATCGGCGCCCTCCTGTACGCCGCGCTCACCCAGCGCTGGCCGTACGAGGACGACGCGTACGGCCTCTCCGGTCTACCCAAGGGCGTCGGTCTCATCGCCCCCGACCAGGTACGGGCCGGTGTCCACCGGGGCCTGTCGGAGCTCGCCATGCGCGCGCTCGCCAACGACGGCGCGACCGCCTCCCGCCATGAATCCCCGTGCACCACGCCTGAGGAACTGGTGAAGGCGATCAGCGAGATGCCCCGCATCCGCCCGCCGGAGCCGGCGTTCACCGCCCCGCCCGAGTACCAGCGCACGACGTACCAGCAGGGCACGTACGGCCGTCAGGCCCCGCGTCCGGGTGTCACGCAGCCCGTAGCGACCCCGCTGCCCCCGCTGCAGAGCCGTACCGGCAAGGCCCTCAAGTGGGCCGTGTCGGCACTCCTCATCGCCGCGCTGGGCCTTGGCAGCTGGCAGCTCGCGGACGCGCTGATGGACCGCAGCAAGTCGGACGACAACACCAACCAGACCCACACGAGCGACGGCAACGACAAGAGCGGCGACAAGACCAAGCCGGTCAAGCCGATCAAGATCCAGAGTGCCGCGGAGTACGTCGCGAAGGGGGATGCCCAGGCACCTGGAGACGTGGCCAACACGTACGACGGCAACAGCTCGACGTATTGGCGGACCAAGAGCTTCATAGACGGTCCTGAGATGAAGCCGTCCTTCAAGCCCGGCGTCGGCATCGTCTACGACCTCGGCTCACAGCAGACGGTCTCGGGCGCCTCAATAGGCCTCCTGTACCCCGGTGACCACACGACGATCACCCTCTACGCGACGGACTCGACGAACTCCTCGACGCCCCTGGAATCGATGACGAAGATCGGGACCGTGACGACGGGCGGCACCACCGCGAAGATCACGATCAGCAAGAAGGTGAAGAGCCAGTACGTCCTGCTGTGGATCACCGCGATGCCCCGTGCAGCTGGTGACCAGTACAGCGGCGACGGCTACAAGCAGGCCATCACGGACGTGAAGTTCACCGGCTGACGGCTCGGCGGCGAAGGGGAGGGGATCCGATGGCCGAGGAAGCCGGATACGGCGAAGCAAGCGATCAGGATCTCCTCACTCGCCATGTAGAGGGCGATCCGGATGCCTTCGGTGAGCTCGTACGGCGTCACCGCGACCGGCTGTGGGCGGTGGCGCTGCGGACGCTGGGAGACCGCGAGGAGGCCGCTGACGCCGTCCAGGACGCGCTGGTATCCGCCTACCGGGCCGCCCACACCTTCCGCGGCCAGTCGGCCGTCACGACCTGGCTCCACCGCATCACGGTGAACGCCTGCCTGGACCGGGCCCGCAAGGCCGCCTCCAGGAAGACCTCTCCCGTCGACGACACCGAACGCCTGGAGCAGCTCCTCGAGCCGCACGAGGCCGCCTCCGCTCCGGCCGAGCGCAACGATCTGCACCGCGAGCTCCTGGAGGCACTGGGCACGCTCCCGGCCGACCAACGTGCCGCCCTCGTCCTGGTGGACATGCAGGGCTACCCCGTGGCGGAAGCGGCCCGCATCCTCGATGTGCCGACCGGCACCGTGAAGAGCCGTTGCGCGCGCGGCAGAGCCAGACTGCTTCCGCTGCTCACCCATCTCCGTACGGGGAACGGGAGCGGCGAGGACGGCAAGAAGTCGGGCGACGGAAGGAACCGGACGCAGGGGACATCCGTCCCACCGGCAGCGGGACCACACGATGCAGGGCCAAGCGATTCAGCTGCTGTGAAGGGCGGAGGTGGGCGAGCGTGACAGCCACGACGGATACGGCCGGGCACCCGGACGTCGCGGAGCTCTCCGACCTCACCGAAGGTCTGCTCCCGCCTACCCGTACCGCGGACGTGCGACAGCACCTCGAAGACTGTGTGCTCTGTGCCGACGTGTACGACTCGCTGGAGGAGATCCGGGGTTTGCTCGGCACCTTGCCGGGTCCAACACGCATGCCTGACGACGTGGCCGGACGCATCGATGCCGCACTGGCCGCGGAAGCCCTGTTGAGTGCCACGTCGCCCGATCACGCATCCGGTGGAGCGAGTGTTTCACGTGAAACATCGACCGCCGACCTCTCCGGAGCAGCGGTCGACTCGGGCTCCACTTCGTCCGCAGACCGCCCCTCGGGACATCCTCGCGCGTCCACCGGCCCCGGCCGTGCCCGCCAGGTACCCCGTGGACGCCGCAGGACGGCGGTTCTCGGCACGGTCTTCACGGCTGCCGCTCTGGGGCTGGGCGCGATCCTCGTACAGTCGATGGGCGGCGACGGCAAAGGTTCCGAGACGGCGACGCAGCAGGAATCGGGCTCGACGGCCACCTTCTCCGAGGGGCAGCTGAAGGATCACGTCGCGGAACTCCTCGCGAAGAACAAGAGCACGGGCAGCCGTTCCGGCAGCGCGAAGCCCTGGGGAATCGAGTCCAATGGCGCGTCGACCGACTCCGGCGGAGTCGGCACCTTGATCACGCCCACCGTTCCTGTCCCTGACTGCGTCCAGCAGGGGACAGGCAACAGCGGGGTAGTCCTCGCTGCCGAGAAGGGCACCTACAAGGGGACGAGCGTCTATCTCGTCGTGCAGCCCGACGCCTCCGACAGCACGAAAGTCGCGGCCTACGTCGTCGACGACGCCTGCGAGAAACAGGGCTCGGCATCCCCCGGCAAGCTGCTGCTGACGCGGTCCTACGCCAAGTCCTGAGGACGTCCGTACCCAACCGTCTTCTCCCCGGACCCGCATGGCATCTGTGTGCGGTGGCGCGTCTCCGTGTGCCGGGACACAGCGGGAATTGAAGCCCCTTAGGATCCGTTGGGTGGGGTGAGAGTACTGAGAGAGGCTCCCACCGGTCCGCAGCAGTCTCCAGAGACGAGGAATCAAGCCGTGAGCGACGTCCGTAACGTGATCATCATCGGCTCCGGGCCCGCCGGCTACACGGCGGCGCTCTACACCGCGCGCGCGTCGCTGAAGCCGCTGGTGTTCGAGGGCGCCGTCACCGCAGGCGGTGCCCTGATGAACACCACCGAGGTGGAGAACTTCCCCGGCTTCCAGGACGGCATCATGGGCCCCGAGCTCATGGACAACATGCGCGGCCAGGCCGAGCGGTTCGGCGCCGAGCTGGTTCCGGACGACATCGTCGCCGTCGACCTGACGGGCGAGATCAAGACCGTCACGGACACCGCGGGCACCGTGCACCGCGCCAAGGCCGTCATCGTTACGACGGGCTCGCAGCACCGCAAGCTGGGCCTGCCCAACGAGGACGCCCTCTCCGGTCGCGGCGTCTCCTGGTGCGCGACCTGTGACGGCTTCTTCTTCAAGGACCAGGACATCGCCGTGATCGGCGGCGGCGACACCGCGATGGAGGAGGCCACCTTCCTGTCCCGGTTCGCCAAGTCCGTGACGATCGTCCACCGGCGGGACACCCTGCGCGCCTCGAAGGCGATGCAGGAGCGCGCCTTCGCCGACCCGAAGATCAAGTTCGTCTGGGACAGCGAGGTCGCCGAGATCAAGGGCAGCCCCAAGCTCGAGGGCCTGACGCTGCGCAACCTGAAGACCGGCGAGATCTCGGAGCTCCCGGTGACCGGCCTGTTCATCGCGATCGGCCACGACCCGCGCACCGAGCTCTTCAAGGGCCAGCTCAACCTGGACGACGAGGGCTACCTGAAGGTCGAGGCGCCCTCGACCCGGACGAACCTGACCGGTGTCTTCGGCGCCGGTGACGTGGTCGACCACACGTACCGCCAGGCGATCACCGCGGCCGGCACTGGTTGCTCCGCCGCCCTCGACGCAGAGCGCTACCTCGCCGCTCTCGCGGACAGCGAGACCGCTGCCGCGACCGCCACCGTCTAATCCCCCATCCGCCTCACCGCAGAAACAAGTTAAGGAGCCCGCCGTGGCCGGCACCCTGAAGAATGTGACCGACGACTCCTTCGAGCAGGACGTCCTCAAGAGCGACAAGCCCGTCCTGGTGGACTTCTGGGCCGCCTGGTGCGGTCCGTGCCGCCAGATCGCTCCGTCGCTCGAGGCGATCGCCTCTGAATACGGCGACAAGATCGAGGTCGTCAAGCTCAACATCGACGAGAACCCGGGCACGGCCGCCAAGTACGGCGTCATGTCGATCCCGACCCTGAACGTCTACCAGGGTGGCGAGGTGGCCAAGACCATCGTCGGTGCGAAGCCGAAGGCCGCGATCGTTCGCGACCTTGAGGACTTCATCGCCGAGTAGCGGGGGACGGCCGTGCGAGCGGCATGTTTCACGTGAAACACGAATGGGCCAGCCCTTCCGGGCTGGCCCATTCGCTGTAGAGGCAGAGCACCGGCTACAGGGGACGGAGCGCCGGTTCCTTCTGCACCGCTCCCAGGAGGCGGTCCAGCGCCAGCTCGACGTCCTCCTTCCAGGAGAGCGTCGTTCGCAGCTCCAGCCTCAGCCGCGGATAGGTGGGGTGCGGCCGGACCGTCTTGAAGCCGACGGCGAGCAGATGATCGGCGGGCAGCACGCAGGCCGGTTCCTTCCACCGCGCGTCCCCGAAGGCCTCGATCGCTTTGAAGCCGCGGCGCAGCAGATCCTTGGCGACCGTCTGGACCATCACCCGGCCGAGCCCCTGCCCCTGGTAACCCGGCATGATGAAGGCAGTCATCAGCTGAACCGCGTCCGGCGACACCGGGCTCGTGGGAAATGCCGTTGAGCGTGGGACGTAGGCGGGGGGCGCGTACAACACGAAGCCCACCGGTGCGTCGTCTACGTAGACGACACGACCACAGGAACCCCAGTCCAACAGGACCGCGGAGATCCAGGCTTCCTTCTCCAGTGCGGGAGTGCCCGCCTTTACCGCGGCCTCGCCGCTGACTGGATCCAGCTCCCAGAAGACACACGCGCGACAGCGGTTGGGAAGGTCCTGAAGGTTGTCCAGCGTGAGCGGTACGAGCCGGCGCCCCATGAAGGCTGTTCCTCGCTTCCTTCGCCCGCAGCATCGCGAGCGGCTGTCAGAGCGCTCCGCTCCCTGAGCAGGCTGCCGACGAAGCCGCCGACCGCTCCCAGGCCCAGGCCCGCGGTCACCAGTCCGGTACGGCTCACGGTTTGCATGGCCCCCGCCTCCCCAATGAAGGTGCCGCCGGGTGGATGCGCCATACCCGAATGCATCGTATCCACGATGCGATTCCATCGATACCGTCAGAAAGCAAAGAGCGGACCGTGTTCCGGTACACACCGGACACGGCCCGCGCTCCTGTTCGACCTGTCAAAAGTCCGTCCCGCCGTGGGCGGCTCAGTCTTCCGTGTCCGAGTCACCATCCACGAGGCTCTTCTGGAGGACAGGACCCTCGCCCGGGGCGAGGGCGCCCAGGATGCGCTCAAGGTCGTCCATCGAAGCGAACTCGACGGTGATCTTGCCCTTCTTCTGCCCCAGATCGACCTTCACCCGCGTCTCGAAACGGTCCGAGAGGCGGGTTGCCAGATCGCTCAGCGCCGGAGAGAGCCGCGCACCGGCGCGCGGCCCCTTGGAACGCGGAGCGGTCTGCGGCCGCGATCCCATGAGGGTGACGATCTCCTCGACGGCCCGCACCGAAAGCCCCTCGGCCACGATGCGGTGAGCGAGCCGGTCCTGTTCCTCCGAGTCATCGACGGAGAGCAGCGCTCGCGCATGCCCCGCGGAAAGGACTCCGGCGGCAACGCGACGCTGGACCGCCGGCGAGAGCTTCAGCAGACGCAGGGTGTTGGAGACCTGCGGGCGTGAGCGGCCGATACGGTCCGCCAACTGGTCGTGCGTGCAGTTGAAGTCTTTGAGCAGCTGGTCGTAGGCGGCCGCCTCTTCCAGCGGGTTCAGCTGGGCGCGGTGCAGGTTCTCCAGCAGCGCGTCCAGGAGGAGCTTCTCGTCCTCCGTGGCCCGCACGATCGCCGGAATGGCCTCCAGCCCCGCCTCACGGCACGCCCGGAAGCGCCGCTCGCCCATGATGAGCTCATAGCGTGCCGGGCCCACCTGCCGAACGACGACCGGCTGGAGCAGTCCGACCTCCTTGATGGAGGTGACGAGCTCAGCGAGAGCGTCCTCGTCGAACACCTCACGGGGCTGGCGCGGATTGGGGGTGATGAAGTCGAGGGGCAGCTCGGCGAAGTGAGCGCCGACAGGCGCAGAGGGAGCCTCCATGGCTCCGTTCGCCGAAGGCTCCTCCGTTTCATGTGAAACAGGCGGCAGTGTGGCCACCTTCGCCGCCGCCACCCCGCGCTCCGCAGTGAGCACCGGCACGGCCGCCGGCGAGGTGGAGGCTCCACCCGCTGCCGGGGAAGCCGCCTTCTCTCCGGTCGGAGCCGCGGGGATCAGTGCGCCGAGGCCCCGCCCCAGCCCTCGTCGTCGCTCACTCACTGGATCCCCTCCACCATGCTCTGATCATTCTGTGCGCCCAGGTGGGCGTGTTGTGCGTCGTAAGCCACACCGACTCCGCGGAGGGCGATTTCTCGTGCGGCCTCAAGATACGAGAGAGCACCGCTCGATCCTGGATCGTAGGTCAGTACTGTCTGCCCGTAGCTCGGGGCCTCGGAGATACGGACCGAGCGAGGAATGCTCGTCCGCAACACCTCGTCGCCGAAGTGGTTGCGTACCTCGTCCGCGACCTGGGACGCAAGGCGTGTCCGGCCGTCGTACATGGTGAGCAGAATCGTCGAGACGTGGAGGTTGGGGTTGAGGTGCCCCCGGACCAGGTCGACGTTGCGCAGGAGTTGGCCCAGGCCCTCCAGCGCGTAGTACTCGCACTGGATAGGGATGAGGACCTCCGCACCGGCAACCAGCGCGTTGACCGTCAGGAGTCCGAGCGACGGCGGGCAGTCGATGAGGATGTAGTCCAGCGGCTGCTCGTACGCCTGGATCGCGCGTTCCAGCCGGCTCTCCCGTGCCACCAGCGACACCAGCTCGATCTCCGCACCGGCGAGATCGATCGTGGCAGGGGCACAGAAGAGACCCTCGACATCAGGGACCGGCTGAACGACTTCGGAGAGCGGCTTGCTGTCGATCAACACGTCGTAGATGGATGGGACTTCGGCGTGATGGTCGATACCCAGCGCGGTGGAGGCGTTGCCCTGAGGGTCGAGGTCGATCACCAGGACGCGACCGCCGTGCAGGGCCAGCGAGGCAGCAAGGTTGACCGTGGTCGTGGTCTTACCCACCCCGCCCTTCTGGTTGGCGACCACCATGACGCGGGTCTGCTCGGGCCGTGGCAGGCCCTCACCGGCGCGACCTAGCGCCTCCACAGCCAGTTGGGCAGCACGACCGATGGGAGTGTCGTCCATCGGGGGCGGTGTTTCACGTGAAACATCCTCCCCCATCGACTCGGTACGGGGACCGGGGACCGGATCGGTCATCGGTCCCGCGATGTTGGCGTCGGACCGCAAGGATTCACTCTCCTCGACTTCAGGCTCGCAATGAACAGAGCCTCCCATGTCTTCGGGGTTGTGAACCAGCGAGGCCCGTTCTTCTGTGGAGAAATCCACCTCTGTGGACAACTCCGCACCCTCTCCGAGTGAGCCCAGAGGCCTCCGGTCGCGGGGTTCGGCCGCGGCGCGGCCGCGACTGATGATGCCGTGCAACAGTGAGCGACGTTTCACGTGAAACACGATGCATAGCGGCCACGGCCATCACGACGCGACACTCCGAGATGCATAGGTTTGGCAGCTTGTGTGGAGTACGGCTCGTCGTCAGGACGGATCAGCCGGAGTGACGAAGAACTCCTGGCCCCCGAACAGAAAAACTCTCGGCCCCACGCACAGCGGAGCCGAGAGTTCAGGGACAACCGGAAACCGTGTGGGTCAGCGGCGCCGTCGGGTCCGTCCCGTCCGAGCCGCCTTGGCCCGCTTCGCCGCGAAGCGCACCCCGCCGGGGCTCTCCCCGACCTCGACGCGCACCACAGTGGACAGCGGGTCCACGACGCCCTCGCCGACGTGCAGGATGGACGTCTCCACGGCGCCGAGCTTGCTCAGAGCCGTGGCGGCGGCCTTCAGCTCCTCCTCGGCGGTGTCGCCCTTGAGCGCGAGCATCTCGCCGTACGGGCGAAGCAGTGGGATTCCCCACGTCGCCAGCCGGTCCAGCGGAGCGACTGCCCTGGCCGTCACCACGTGGACGGGTTGCAGCTTCCCCATGACCTCCTCGGCGCGGCCGCGCACGACGGTGACATGGTCGAGGCCGAGCAGCTCCACGACCTCGGTGAGGAAGTTGGTCCTGCGCAGGAGTGGTTCGAGCAGCGTGATCTTGAGGTCCTCGCGGACGAGGGCCAGCGGGATGCCCGGCAGCCCGGCGCCGGAGCCCACGTCGCACACGGTGACGCCGTCGGGCACGACCTCGGAGAGCACGGCGCAGTTCAGCAGGTGTCGCTCCCACAGCCGGGGCACTTCGCGGGGGCCGATCAGCCCGCGCTGCACTCCCGCCTCGGCCAGCAGTTCCGCGTACCTGATCGCGTCCGCGAAGCGATCGCCGAATACCTCGCGCGCCTGCTCGGGCGCAGGGGGAAGCTCCGCTGCCTCCGTCACGGGGGACCGTCCTTCCGTACCGCATGAGCGCACTGAGCGCTGAGTTCCAGGACTATCAGGGACCACAGCTGCCCGGGACCGAAGCTGTCAGGGACTTCTACAGCTGCCGGGGGCTACCAGCTGTCAGGGACTACCAGGCTGACAAAGTTCGGCCCCGCCTGCGCAACAGACGGGGCCGGAGGAACGGACGTACCGATCAGGCGGGGAGCACGACGACGAAGCGCTCCGGCTCCTCGCCCTCGGACTCACTGCGCAGTCCCGCGGCCTTGACCGCGTCATGCACCACCTTGCGCTCGAAGGGCGTCATCGGCTTCAGCTTCACGGGCTCACCGGAGCTCTTGACCTCCGCTGCGGCCTTGGCGCCCAGCTCGGAAAGCTCCTCACGCTTCTTGGCGCGGTAGCCCGCGATGTCGAGCATCAGGCGGCTTCGGTCGCCGGTCTCCCGGTGCACGGCCAGGCGCGTGAGCTCCTGGAGGGCCTCCAGTACCTCGCCGTCCCGGCCGACCAGCTTCTGCAAATCGCGGCTGCTCGCGTCGCTGATGATCGAGACAGCGGCGCGGTCGGCCTCGACGTCCATGTCGATGTCGCCGTCGAGATCGGCGATGTCCAGCAGACCCTCGAGGTAGTCCGCCGCGATCTCGCCTTCCTGCTCAAGGCGGGTCAGGGTGTCGCCCTCAGCGGCGGCGGAGGTGGTGCCTTCCGTCACGGGATGGACTCCTTCTTACTTCTTGGACGGGGACTTGGGCCTCTGCGGGCCCTTGCGCTGTCCGGACTGGGCTTTGCTGCGGGTACCGGTGCCGGGCTTGCTGCCGCCGCCGGCCGCCTTGGGTGCGGGCTTGGCGTCCTCCGGCTCGTCGGACTTGGTCAGCGAGGTCTTCGGCTCGGACTCGCCCGCCGCCTTGGCCGTGCCGGCTGCCGCGCCCGACTGGCGCTGCGACTTGGACTGCCGCTTCGGTTGCTGCCGCTTGGGGGCGCCACCGGTGGTGGTCGTGGTGCCGTCCTCGGCCTCGACGACCGTCGCGGCCTCACCCTTCACCACGGTGCCGTCGGCCTGGGCCACCAGACCCGCCTTGGTCAGGCTGTTGATGAACTTGCGCTCGAAGTCATTGCGGTCGCGGCCCTTGGCGACGATCGCCTTGACGATGGCCTTCTCGCCCCGGCTGCGCGTCTTCTCGTGGTGCGTGACGTGCTTCTGCAGGCGCTCCAGGTACGCGGCCTGAGCCTTGCTGCCCGGGGTCGGGTTGTTGTGGATGACGTACATCTGCTGGCCCATGGTCCACACGTTGGTGGTCAGCCAGTAGACGAGAACACCGACCGGGAAGTTGATGCCGAAGACGGCGAACATGACCGGGAAGACGTACATCAGCATCTTCTGCTGCTGCATGAAGGGCGTCTTCACCGTGGTGTCGACGTTCTTCGTCATCAGCTGACGCTGGGTGTAGAACTGCGACCCCGACATCAGCACGATCATGATCGCGGTGACGACACGGACATCGGTCAGCGTGGCGCCGAGCTGGGCGACCTTGTCGGCGCTGTCGGTGAACTTGGCCGCGAGCGGGGCGCCGAAGATATGCGCCTTACGGGCGCTGGCGAGCAGCTGATCGTCGATGACGCCGATCGTCTTGCCCGTCGCGATGCCGTTGAGCACGTGGTACAGGGCGAAGAAGAACGGCGACTGCGCCAGGATGGGAAGGCACGAGGAGAGCGGGTTGGTACCCGACTCCTTGTACAGCTTCATCATCTCTTCGGACTGGCGCTGCTTGTCGTTCTTGTAGCGCTCCTGGATCTTCTTCATCTCGGGCTGCAGGGTCTGCATGGCCCGAGTGGCCTTGATCTGCTTCACGAAGAGCGGGATCAAGCAGATACGGATCAGGATCACCAGGGACACGATGGACAGGCCCCAGGCCCAGCCCGTATCGGGACCGAAGATCTTCCCGTACACGGAGTGGAACTGGACGATGACCCAGGAAACAGGTGTCGTGATGAAGCTGAAAAGACTGGCAATCGTGTCCACTAATCAGGCTCCTTGAGCATGGGACGGGGTCTCGGCGGCCGGACTCGAGGGATGGTCGGACATTCCATGACCCTCGATGGCCGGTTCGGCGGCGGAGTTCCCGCCCTTGCGTGCACGCCAGGCGTTACGCAGCATTTCGTGCCATCGCGGACGCTTGCGCGGCGGAACATGGTCCACGCCGCCAAGCGACCACGGATTGCACCGGAGGATGCGCCAGGCGGTGAGTGCCGTTCCCTTGATCGCACCGTGCCGGTCGATGGCCGTGTAGCCGTAGTGGGAGCACGACGGGTAGTACTTGCAGACCGGCCCGAGCAACGGGCTGATCGTCCACTGGTACAGCTTGATAAGAGCCAGCAGCGGGTACTTCATCGCGCGCCCCCTCCCAGCAGCCGCTGAAGGGCGGCGTCCAGGTCTCGGGCCAGCTGTTCATGGTCGGCGTCGCCCGCACCGGGCAGCGCTCGTACGACTACCAGGCTACCGGGGGGCAGCAGAGCGACTCGGTCACGCATCAGATGGCGAAGCCTGCGCTTCACCTTGTTGCGTACGACCGCTCCACCCACGGCCTTGCTCACGACGAAACCCGCACGCGTCGGGGGAGCGCTCTCCCCAGGCGCGTGCGGGTCCGTTGCACCGCTACGTAGATGGACGACGAGGAGCGGGCGTCCGGCCCGGCGTCCTCGGCGTACCGCGGTCGCGAAGTCCTCGCGCCGCCTCAGCCGATGCTCGGTAGGCAGCACGACGTCATGACCTGTAAGTGATCAGGCGGACAGGCTGGCGCGACCCTTGCCACGACGGTTCGCGAGAATCGCGCGGCCGGCACGGGTGCGCATCCGCAGGCGGAAGCCGTGGGTCTTGGCGCGACGACGGTTGTTCGGCTGGAAGGTGCGCTTGCTCACTCGGGGGCTCCAGAAAGAATCGGTGGTGGCGGGGTGCCGTCCTGGCTGTCACCGTGCGCCCACGAGGTAGCTCGTTACGCCCGAGTGCACCGCTTCCCGATCACTCTTCGCGATCTGTGCCCATCGGAGGCAGGCGGCAGCAGCCATCGACAACTCGACCTGGTTACGGTACGCGCGGCTACGCCATCCGGTCAAACCAGCCCCGGCCAGGGGACACTATCCACAGGCTGGGGACAACAACTTGAACCGCACCGGTCGCCCTGACTACCGTGGCTGGACTCCGATTCGTTCCCTTCCCACCGCCCCAGCGGTTTTGTTCCCCCCGCCCCACCCGACTGACTTCCCAACCCGTTCCCAGAACCACACGTTCGTGGGACCCATGAGAGAGCGTGCCCTGTGGCTGACGTACCTGCCGATCTTGCCGCAGTGTGGCCACGAGTACTCGAACAACTCCTCGGGGAAGGCCGGGGGCAGGGTGTCGAGGCGAAGGACGAGCACTGGATCAAGCGCTGCCAGCCGTTGGCACTGGTCGCGGACACCGCGCTCCTCGCGGTCCCGAACGAGTTCGCGAAGGGCGTACTCGAAGGTCGCCTCGCGCCGGTCGTCAGCGAAACCCTGAGTCGTGAGTGCGGCCGCCCGATCCGGATCGCGATCACCGTCGACGACTCCGCCGGTGAGCCCCCGGCCCCGGCACCACCGACCCAGTCCCGGTACGAGGAGCCCGAGCTCCCCTCCGGGTCGGGCCAGGGCCGCGACTCGTACGAGGGCCAGGGCCGCGACGAACGCAGCGTCTACGAGAGCCAGGGCCGCGAAGAACGCAGCGTCTACGAGTCCGAGGGTCGCGGCGAACGCAGCGCCTACGAGCCCCAAGGACGCGACGAGCGCAGCCCGTACGACGCCCAGCGCCGCGACGGCTACGAGGGGTATGGCCGCCACCGCGCCGACGACCGCAGGAACGGCCGCTCCGACCCGCTCCCGGGCGCCCCCGGCGACCAGCTGCCGTCCGGCCGCCAGGACCAGCACTCCTCGGGTCGCCCGGACCAGCTCCCGACCGCCCGTCCGGCCTACCCGGACTACCAGCGCCCGGAGCCGGGCGCCTGGCCGCGGCACTCGCAGGACGACTACGGCTGGCAGCAGCAGCGCCTCGGCTTCCCGGAGCGCGACCCGTACGCCTCGCCCTCGCAGGACTACCGGCCGCAGTCCATGGAGCGCCCGCCGTACGAGCAGCAGCGCCCGGACTACGACCAGCCGCGCTCCGACTACGACCAGCGCCCCGACCGCCGCGATCTTCAGGAGCCGCCCTCGGGCAGCGGCCAGGTGCACCGCGGCGGCCCCGCGCTGCCTTCCTCCAGTGGCGCCCCCGGTCCGCTGGCCGCGCAGCCCGCGCCGGCGACCGGTCCGGGCGAGCCCACCGCGCGCCTCAACCCGAAGTACCTCTTCGACACGTTCGTCATCGGTGCCTCCAACCGCTTCGCGCACGCCGCCGCGGTCGCTGTAGCCGAGGCGCCAGCGAAGGCGTACAACCCGCTCTTCATCTATGGGGAGTCGGGCCTCGGCAAGACGCACCTGCTGCACGCGATCGGGCACTACGCCCGCAGCCTCTACCCGGGCACGCGCGTGCGCTATGTGAGCTCCGAGGAGTTCACCAACGAGTTCATCAACTCCATTCGGGACGGCAAGGGCGACAGCTTCCGCAAGCGGTACCGGGAGATGGACATCCTGCTGGTCGACGACATCCAGTTCCTGGCGGACAAGGAGTCGACGCAGGAGGAGTTCTTCCACACCTTCAATACGCTCCACAACGCCAACAAGCAGATCGTGCTGTCCTCCGACCGGCCGCCCAAGCAACTGGTGACCCTGGAGGACCGGCTGCGGAACCGTTTCGAGTGGGGTCTGATCACGGACGTCCAGCCGCCCGAGCTGGAGACCCGTATCGCGATCCTTCGTAAGAAGGCGGTGCAGGAGCAGCTCAACGCTCCCCCGGAGGTGCTGGAGTTCATCGCGTCCCGGATCTCGCGCAACATCCGCGAGCTGGAGGGCGCGCTGATCCGGGTGACGGCGTTCGCGTCGCTGAACCGGCAGCCGGTGGACCTCGGTCTGACGGAGATCGTCCTCAAGGACCTGATCCCCGGCGGAGAGGACTCGGCCCCCGAGATCACCGCGACCGCGATCATGGCAGCCACCGCCGACTACTTCGGACTGACGGTGGACGATCTGTGCGGATCCTCGCGCAGCCGCGTCCTGGTGACGGCGCGGCAGATCGCCATGTATCTGTGCCGCGAGCTCACGGACCTGTCACTGCCGAAGATCGGCGCGCAGTTCGGCGGCCGCGACCACACGACCGTCATGCACGCCGACCGCAAGATCCGCGCGCTGATGGCCGAGCGCCGCTCCATCTACAACCAGGTCACCGAACTCACGAACCGCATCAAGAACGGCTGACGGCACAGCGGTACGCCGCTGAGGGCGCCCCGGGACACGCTCCCGCGGGCGCCCTTCGCCGTTCTCGTCCGCGCGGCGAGGGCGACCGTCGGCCTTCTCGTCCGCGCGGCGAGGGCACCCCCAGGCCTTCTGACGCAGGTGCCAGGGGCGCCCGCGACCGTTCTCGTGCACGTGTCGAAGGCGTCCTTCGCCGTTGCCGAAGACGTCCTTCGCCGTTCTCGTACGCGCGCAGACGGCTTCCGCCCCCTTGTCGCCGCTACCGACCCGACATCTGTTGTTCGAATACGAGCTCGGTTACGGCCACTCTCCACAGATTCGGTGACTTTCCGACGTCCACAACCTGGGGACTGGGAAGTTGTCCCGATCGTGTCCACAGGGGCTGCTGTTGCGAGACCATCGGACCAGGTCAACACCCTGTGGATTCGTGGACGAAGACTCTCCACAGACTGTGGACGAAGAAAAGATCCACAGGGTGTGTACGGAGTTGTCCACCGGAGACCCACAGGCCTGAGTCGGTTGTCCCCAGTGATCCCCAGCTTCTCCACACCTCTGTCCACTGTTCGGCAAGGCGCCGCGCCTTCTCACCGTGTCGAGTGAAAGGCGTCACACAAAGGTGTCCGGTTGGCCTGTGGGGAACGTGGGTAAAGCTGGGGACGGTGCTGGGGAGAAGTGGCACGAGGCTGTGCATCGAGTGTGCAGAACTTTTCGTCGTCCACAGAAACCCTCGGTTGTCCACCGCCTCCGCCCACAGGGCCAGTGGACAAAAAATCGCCTCTGAGCTGCGAAAACACGGTTATCCACGGTTTCCACAGGGCCTACTACTAAGACCAACTAGAGAGAGCCTGGGAATCGTTTCGAAGACGGGGCTGTGCACAACTCGCTCTCGGAGGCTCCAGTGCCACTCGGCACGACTTGACCCCGAGGGGCACCGACTGTCAGCGCGGTGCGTCAGACTGTTCCCCGGTGTCCTTCCCGTCACAGGGTCGAGGGACACCGAGTCAGACGACGAAGGCCAGCAGGGCGAGAGCGCCGGCAACAGACGGAGGCGGCAACGGTGAAGATCCGGGTGGAACGCGACGTACTCGCGGAGGCAGTGGCCTGGGCGGCACGCAGCCTCCCGGCCCGTCCGCCGGCGCCTGTGCTCGCCGGCCTCCTTCTGAAGGCCGAGGACGGTGCCCTCAGCCTCTCCAGCTTCGACTACGAGGTTTCGGCGCGCGTCTCGGTGGACGCGGAGGTCGACGAAGAGGGCACGGTCCTCGTCTCCGGCCGCCTCCTCGCCGACATCTGCCGCGCCTTGCCCAACCGGCCGGTGGAGATTTCCACAGACGGTGTACGGGCGACCGTGGTCTGCGGCTCCTCTCGATTCACACTCCACACCCTGCCTGTGGAGGAGTACCCGGCGCTGCCGCAGATGCCGTCGGCGACCGGCACCGTCCCGGGTGAGGTCTTCGCCTCGGCCGCAGCTCAGGTGGCCATCGCGGCAGGACGTGACGACACCCTCCCCGTCCTGACCGGCGTGCGCATCGAGATCGAGGGCGACACGGTCACCCTCGCCTCCACCGACCGCTACCGCTTCGCGGTCCGCGAGTTCCTGTGGAAGCCGGAGAACCCGGACGCGTCCGCGGTCGCCCTGGTGCCCGCCAAGACGCTCCTGGACACCGCCAAGGCCCTCACGAGCGGCGACAGCGTGATCCTGGCGCTGTCCGGCTCGGGCGCGGGCGAGGGCCTGATCGGCTTCGAGGGCGCCGGGCGGCGTACCACCACCCGTCTGCTCGAAGGCGACCTCCCGAAGTACCGCACGCTGTTTCCGACGGAGTTCAACTCCGTGGCCGTGATCGAGACCGCCCCCTTCGTGGAGGCAGTCAAGCGTGTGGCCCTGGTCGCCGAGCGGAACACCCCCGTGCGGCTCAGCTTCGAGCAGGGCGTGCTCATCCTGGAGGCCGGCTCGAGCGACGACGCACAGGCTGTGGAAAGGGTTGACGCCCAGTTGGAGGGTGACGACATCTCGATCGCCTTCAACCCGACGTTCCTGCTCGACGGCCTGAGCGCCATCGACTCGCCGGTGGCCCAGCTCTCTTTCACGACGTCCACCAAGCCCGCGCTGCTGAGCGGCAAGCCCGCCGTGGACGCCGAGGCGGACGACGCCTACAAGTACCTGATCATGCCGGTGCGCCTGAGCGGCTGAGTACTGCGAGCCCGCCGGTCCGCACGGCCCGGCGGGCAAATTCGCAGGTGGGGCGTTCGCCTGAGCGGCTATGCCCACAGGTGTGCGTGAGCGTCCGGGTTTAGGCTCGGATCCAGGTACGAGAGTGCCCTCACGCCACGTCGCAACCCCTAAGGAACAACTGATGGAGCTCGGTCTCGTCGGCCTCGGCAAGATGGGCGGCAACATGCGCGAGCGGATCCGCCGCGCAGGCCACACCGTCATCGGATACGACCGCAACCCGGACCTCGCCGATGTCCACAGCCTGGAAGAGCTTGTGGGCAAGCTCAAGGGCCCGCGCGTGGTGTGGGTCATGGTCCCGGCCGGTGCCGCGACCCAGTCCACCATCGACGAGCTGGCCGCTCTCCTGGAGCCTGGCGACGTCGTCGTGGACGGCGGAAACTCCCGCTGGACGGACGACGAGAGGCACGCGGTCGAGCTGGGCATCAAGGGCATCGGCTTCGTGGACTGCGGTGTCTCCGGCGGCGTCTGGGGCCTGGAGAACGGCTACGCGCTGATGTACGGCGGCACCGCCGAGAACGTCGCCAAGGCGCAGCCGATCTTCGACGCGCTCAAGCCCGAGGGCGACTTCGGGTCGGTGCACGCCGGCAAGGTCGGCGCGGGTCACTTCGCGAAGATGGTCCACAACGGCATCGAGTACGCCATGATGCAGGCCTACGCCGAGGGCTGGGAGCTCCTGGAAAAGGTGGACTCCGTCACGGACGTGCGCGAAGTCTTCCGCTCCTGGCAGGAGGGCACGGTCATCCGCTCCTGGCTGCTCGACCTCGCCGTCAACGCGCTGGACGACGACGAGCACCTGGAGAAGCTCAAGGGTTATGCACAGGACTCCGGCGAAGGCCGCTGGACTGTGGAAGCCGCCATCAACCACGCGGTGCCGCTGCCCGCGATCACCGCGTCGCTCTTCGCACGCTTCGCCTCGCGACAGGACGACTCGCCGCAGATGAAGATGATCGCGGCGCTGCGCAACCAGTTCGGCGGCCACGCCGTCGAGAAGGCCTGATCAGCGCCCCGGGTTCGCCACCCGGGGTGACCCGGTTGTCCACAGCCGGGGGAAAAGCCCGAAGGCCGGGGTAGACCCGACCGTCGGGAAGTACGGAAACACCACGCTGGGGGAGGTCGGCGAACGACCATGCACGTCACGCATCTGTCGCTGGCCGACTTCCGTTCGTACGCCCGGGTGGAGGTCCCGCTCGACCCGGGCGTCACCGCGTTCGTGGGACCCAACGGACAGGGCAAGACGAACCTGGTCGAGGCGGTCGGCTATCTGGCGACCCTCGGCAGCCACCGCGTCTCCTCCGACGCGCCGCTCGTCCGCATGGGCGCCGATCGGGCGATCATCCGGGCCAATGTCCGCCAGGGCGAGCGCCAGCAGCTCGTCGAGCTGGAGCTGAACCCCGGCAAGGCCAACCGTGCCCGCATCAACAGGTCCTCGCAGGTCAGACCCCGTGACGTCCTCGGCATCATACGAACCGTGCTGTTCGCCCCCGAGGACCTCGCACTGGTCAAGGGCGACCCCGGCGAGCGGCGCCGCTTCCTCGACGAGCTGATCACCGCCCGCTCCCCGCGGATGGCGGGTGTCCGCTCGGACTACGACCGGGTCCTCAAGCAGCGCAACACCCTGCTGAAGTCGGCCGCGCTGGCCCGGCGGCATGGCGGCCGCACCATGGATCTGTCCACGCTCGACGTGTGGGACCAGCACCTCGCGCGCGTGGGCGCCGAGCTGCTCGCCCAGCGGCTCGACCTGATCTCCGCGATCCAGCCGCTGGCCGACAAGGCGTACGAGCAGCTGGCGCCGGGCGGTGGGCCGATCGCGCTGGAGTACAAGCCGTCCGCACCCGGCGAGGCACACACGCGCGAGGACCTGTACGAGCAGCTGATGGCGGCGCTCGCCGAGGTGCGCAAGCAGGAGATCGAGCGGGGCGTGACCCTGATAGGACCCCATCGAGACGATGTGCTTCTCAAACTCGGTCAGCTGCCCGCCAAGGGATACGCCTCCCACGGGGAGTCCTGGTCCTACGCGCTGGCGCTGCGCCTGGCCTCGTACGACCTGCTCAGGGCCGAGGGAAACGAGCCGGTGCTGGTCCTGGACGACGTGTTCGCGGAGTTGGACACGCGCAGGAGGGAGCGTCTCGCGGAACTCGTCGCGTCGGGCGAGCAGGTGCTGGTGACCGCCGCGGTCGACGACGACGTACCGGACGTACTGGCGGGGACGCGATATGCCGTGTCCGAGGGCACGGTGGAGCGCGTATGACGGAGAACACACCCGGAAAAAACGCTCCCGAAGCCGCACCCGGCGAAGTACCCGGCAAGAAGACCCCCGAGCCCTCCGGCGTCGACCTCGCGCGCGTGGCCCTGCGCGCCGCGAAGGAACAGGCACGCGCGCGCGGGGACGCGGCGCAGCAGAAGAAGCAGGCGCGGCGTGGCGGGCTGCGCTCCGGCGCGCGCGCCGACGGGCGCGACCCGATGGCGCTCGGTGCCGCCATCAACCGGCTGCTCACCGAGCGTGGCTGGGAGACCCCGGCCGCGGTGGGCGGTGTGATGGGCCGCTGGCCGCAGATCGTCGGCGACGACCTTGCCAAGCACTGTGTTCCGCTGCGCTATGACGACGACCCGGCCGAGCGGGTGCTGACGGTGCAGTGCGACTCGACCGCCTGGGCGACCCAGCTGCGCCTGCTCGCCCCGCAGTTGGTCGCGCGGCTGAACCAGGACCTGGGGCACGGCACGGTGCGGTTGATCAAGGTGCAGGGCCCCGGGGGCCCCGCGCGCCGCTTCGGGCCCCTGCGCGCCCCCGGCAGCACGGGTCCCGGCGACACCTACGGGTGACCAAGGCCCGCGGGAATCGTCCATCACTGCTGATCACGACCGGCCTCGGCCTTCCATACTTGCGATCACGAAGCGGTCCGACAGCCCGGCACAGCCGATCATGAAGCGGCCCCTGCCATGCCCCACAGCCCGTCGTGGAACGGCCCCGGCCGTCGGTCCCGGGCAACCGCATGCGGTTGCGAACACCGACCTGACTCCGCAGTAGCCAAGGGTTGACACCCGGAAGCGCTGAGTGCCGCTGTGAGCCTCTTTGGGCCCGGGTCCGCATATGGGGAGTCGGCCGAGACCGGTTCAGGGCGGCACATGCGGACTCAGGTACCGGCAAACCCCCATCACTGTCGGCGCTACCGGTAGACTGAAAGCTAATCCCGCCCCGCTTGCGGGGACCATCGGGAAATGGTGTGCAACGCTGACTAAGGCTTACCAACGCAACACGCCGCAACCGCTCCGGCCACCCGCCGGGAGCTTGGCTTGTGCTGTGCCAGAAAGGGCGCTTCGTGGCCGATTCCGGCAACCCCAACGAGAACATCCCGTCCACCGACGCCGGCGCCAATGGCGAGGTCACAGCCTCGTACGACGCCAGCGCCATCACCGTCCTCGAGGGTCTGGACGCGGTCCGCAAGCGACCCGGCATGTACATCGGCTCGACCGGTGAGCGCGGACTGCACCACCTCGTGTACGAGGTCGTCGACAACTCCGTCGACGAGGCGCTGGCCGGCCACGCGGACACGATCGACGTGACGATCCTCGCCGACGGCGGCGTTCGCGTCGTCGACAACGGCCGAGGCATCCCGGTGGGCATCGTCCCCTCCGAGAACAAGCCGGCCCTCGAGGTCGTGCTGACGGTCCTGCACGCGGGCGGCAAGTTCGGCGGCGGCGGCTACGCGGTCTCCGGCGGTCTGCACGGCGTCGGTGTCTCCGTCGTGAACGCCCTGTCGAGCAAGGTCTCCGTCGAGGTCAAGACGGACGGCCACCGCTGGACGCAGGACTACAAGATGGGCGTCCCGACGGCCCCGCTCGCCCAGCACGAGGCCGCGGAGGAGTCCGGCACCTCGGTCACCTTCTGGGCCGACGCGGACATCTTCGAGACCACCGACTACTCCTTCGAGACGCTCTCGCGGCGCTTCCAGGAGATGGCGTTCCTCAACAAGGGTTTGACGATCAAACTCACTGATGAGCGCGAGTCGGCGAAGGCCACCGCCGGGGCGGACGAGGCGGGTGCTGACGAGAAGGACGAGGTCAAGACCGTCACGTACCACTACGAGGGCGGCATCGTCGACTTCGTGAAGTACCTCAACTCCCGCAAGGGAGACGCGGTGCACCCCACCGTCATCGACCTCGAGGCCGAGGACAAGGACAAGAGCCTGTCCCTCGAGGTCGCGATGCAGTGGAACAGCGGCTACAGCGAGGGCGTGTACTCCTTCGCCAACATCATCCACACCCACGAGGGCGGCACGCACGAGGAGGGCTTCCGTGCGGCGCTGACCTCGCTGATCAACAAGTACGCGCGCGACAAGAAGCTGCTGCGTGAGAAGGACGACAACCTCACGGGCGACGACATCCGCGAGGGTCTGACCGCGATCATCTCGGTCAAGCTGAGCGAGCCCCAGTTCGAGGGCCAGACCAAGACCAAGCTGGGCAACACGGAGGCGAAGACCTTCGTCCAGAAGGCGGTCTACGAGCACCTCAACGACTGGCTGGACCGCAACCCGAACGAGGCCGCGGACATCATCCGCAAGTCCATCCAGGCGGCCACCGCGCGCGTGGCGGCCCGCAAGGCGCGTGACCTCACCCGCCGTAAGGGCCTGCTGGAGTCGGCCTCCCTGCCGGGCAAGCTCTCCGACTGCCAGTCGAACGACCCCACCAAGTGCGAGATCTTCATCGTCGAGGGTGACTCCGCCGGCGGCTCGGCCAAGTCCGGCCGCAACCCGCAGTACCAGGCGATCCTCCCGATCCGAGGAAAGATCCTCAACGTCGAGAAGGCCAGGATCGACAAGATCCTGCAGAACCAGGAGATCCAGGCGCTGATCTCCGCCTTCGGCACCGGAGTCCACGAGGACTTCGACATCGAGAAGCTCCGCTATCACAAGATCATCCTGATGGCGGATGCCGACGTCGACGGCCAGCACATCAACACCCTGCTGCTGACCTTCCTGTTCCGCTTCATGCGGCCGCTCGTCGAGGCCGGTCACGTGTTCCTCTCCCGCCCGCCGCTCTACAAGATCAAGTGGGGCCGGGACGACTTCGAGTACGCGTACTCGGACCGCGAGCGCGACGCGCTGATCGAGCTCGGCCGCCAGAACGGCAAGCGCATCAAGGACGACTCGGTCCAGCGCTTCAAGGGTCTCGGTGAGATGAACGCCGAGGAACTGCGCATCACCACGATGGACCAGGAGCACCGCGTCCTCGGCCAGGTCACCCTCGATGACGCCGCCCAGGCCGACGACCTCTTCTCGGTCCTCATGGGCGAGGACGTCGAGGCGCGCCGCGCGTTCATCCAGCGCAACGCCAAGGACGTCCGCTTCCTCGACATCTGAGTCGGTCTCAGCTGACCGCAGCAGAAAGGATCTTCACCAGCAATGGCCGACGAGAATATTCCGAGCATCCCTGAAGAAGAGGGTCTGGCTCTCCGTGTCGAGCCCGTCGGGCTCGAGACGGAGATGCAGCGCTCGTACCTCGACTACGCGATGTCCGTCATCGTGTCGCGCGCGCTGCCCGACGTACGGGACGGCCTCAAGCCTGTCCACCGCCGCGTCCTGTACGCCATGTACGACGGCGGCTACCGGCCCGAAAAGGGCTTCTACAAGTGCGCCCGCGTCGTCGGCGACGTCATGGGCAACTACCACCCGCACGGCGACTCCTCGATCTACGACGCGCTGGTCCGCCTCGCGCAGCCGTGGTCGATGCGGATGCCGCTGGTGGACTCCAACGGCAACTTCGGTTCCCCGGGCAACGACCCGGCCGCCGCCATGCGGTACACCGAGTGCAAGTTGATGCCGCTGTCCATGGAGATGGTCCGCGACATCGACGAGGAGACCGTCGACTTCACGGACAACTACGACGGCCGCTCCCAGGAGCCGACCGTTCTGCCGGCCCGCTTCCCGAACCTGCTGATCAACGGCTCCGCCGGTATCGCGGTCGGCATGGCGACCAACATCCCGCCGCACAACCTCCGTGAGGTCGCGGCCGGCGCCCAGTGGTACCTGGAGCACCCCGAGGCCTCCCACGAGGAGCTGCTCGACGCCCTTATCGAGCGCATCAAGGGCCCCGATTTCCCGAGTGGTGCCCTGGTAGTGGGCCGCAAGGGCATCGAGGAGGCGTACCGCACGGGCCGTGGCTCCATCACGATGCGCGCGGTCGTCGAGGTCGAGGAGATCCAGAACCGCCAGTGCCTGGTGGTCACCGAGCTCCCCTACCAGGTCAACCCGGACAACCTCGCGCAGAAGATCGCCGACCTGGTGAAGGACGGCAAGATCGGTGGCATCGCGGACGTCCGCGACGAGACGTCGTCCCGCACCGGCCAGCGACTCGTGATCGTGCTCAAGAGGGACGCGGTCGCCAAGGTCGTCCTGAACAACCTCTACAAGCACACTGACCTGCAGACGAACTTCGGTGCCAACATGCTGGCGCTGGTGGACGGCGTCCCGCGCACGCTGTCGCTCGACGCGTTCATCCGCCACTGGGTGACGCATCAGATCGAGGTCATCGTCCGCCGTACGAAGTTCCGGCTGCGCAAGGCCGAGGAGCGCGCGCACATCCTGCGCGGCCTCCTGAAGGCCCTGGATGCCATCGACGAGGTCATCGCGCTGATCCGGCGCAGCGACACCGTCGAGATCGCACGCGAGGGCCTGATGGGCCTCCTGGAGATCGACGAGATCCAGGCCAACGCGATCCTCGAGATGCAGCTGCGCCGGCTGGCCGCCCTGGAGCGCCAGAAGATCATCCAGGAGCACGACGAACTCCAGGCGAAGATCCGCGAGTACAACGAGATCCTCGCCTCGCCGGTGCGCCAGCGCGGCATCATCAGCGAGGAACTCGCCGCGATCGTCGAGAAGTTCGGCGACGACCGCCGCTCCAAGCTGGTGCCCTTCGACGGCGACATGTCCATCGAGGACCTGATCGCCGAAGAGGACATCGTCGTCACCATCACGCGCGGCGGCTACATCAAGCGCACCAAGACGGAGGATTACCGCTCGCAGAAGCGGGGCGGCAAGGGCGTACGCGGCACGAAGCTGAAGCAGGACGACATCGTCGACCACTTCTTCGTGTCGACCACGCACCACTGGTTGCTGTTCTTCACCAACAAGGGCCGCGTCTACCGCGCGAAGGCGTACGAGCTTCCGGACGCCGGCCGTGAGGCGCGCGGCCAGCACGTCGCGAACCTTCTCGCCTTCCAGCCGGACGAGGCGATCGCCGAGATCCTCGCGATCCGCGACTACGAGGCGGCGCCTTATCTGGTCCTCGCCACCAAGGGCGGTCTTGTGAAGAAGACGCCCTTGAAGGATTACGATTCCCCGCGCTCCGGCGGTGTCATCGCGATCAACCTCCGTGAAACGGAGGACGGTTCCGACGACGAATTGATCGGAGCCGAGCTGGTTTCGGCAGAGGACGATCTGCTTCTGATCAGCAAGAAGGCGCAATCGATCAGGTTCACCGCTACGGACGACGCGCTGCGCCCCATGGGCCGTGCCACCTCGGGCGTCAAGGGCATGAGCTTCCGCGAGGGAGACCAGCTCCTCTCGATGAATGTTGTTCGACCCGGTACGTTCGTGTTCACTGCCACAGACGGCGGGTACGCGAAGCGGACCGCCGTCGACGAGTACCGCGTCCAGGGTCGCGGCGGCCTCGGCATCAAGGCCGCCAAGATCGTCGAGGACCGTGGGTCGCTCGTCGGCGCGCTGGTGGTGGAGGAGACGGATGAAATCCTCGCCATCACACTGTCCGGCGGTGTGATTCGCACGCGAGTCAACGAGGTCAGGGAGACAGGCCGTGACACCATGGGCGTCCAACTGATCAACCTGGGCAAGCGCGATGCCGTGGTCGGTATCGCACGTAACGCCGAGGCCGGTCGCGAGGCGGAGGAAGTCGACGGCGATGTCGCTGTGGACGAGACCGCCGAGGGCGTGGAGGCCGTCGGTACGGACGAGGGCGAGCCGTCCTCGGACGAGTAGCGCGAGGAGTGAGGCATCGTGAGCGGAGCCACGGGCGCCGGATCGACCGGTACGGAAACGGACGGCGGCCGTGGCCCCGCCACGGATACTGACTCCCATGACTCTCATGGATCCCAGGGGGGAACTGTGACGGACACCCGAGGCCCGCAGGCCCAGCAGTACGCGGGCGGGCAGGCGGCCCCGGCCGCGGCGCCACCGGCGCCTGGCTCGCCGCCGCCGGGTTCGCCGCTTCCGGGGGAGCGGCAGCCGCAGGCTGCTCAGCCGTACCACCCGCCGCAGGCGTACCCGGCTCAGCAGCCGTCGGCGGGCGCGGTCCGTCGGCCACGCACCGGGGCGCGTACGACACCGCGCACGCGCAAGGCGCGGCTGCGAGTCGCCAAGGCCGACCCGTGGTCGGTGATGAAGGTCAGCTTCCTGCTCTCCATCGCGCTCGGCATCTGCACGATCGTGGCGGCCGCGGTGCTGTGGATGGTCATGGACGCGATGGGCGTCTTCTCGACGGTCGGCGGCACGATCTCGGAGGCGACGGGGTCGAACGAATCCAACGGATTCGACCTCCAGTCCTTCCTCTCGCTCCCGCACGTCCTGATGTTCACCACGGTCATCGCGGTCATCGACGTGGTCCTGGCCACCGCGCTGGCCACCCTCGGAGCGTTCATTTACAACCTCTCCGCGGGCTTCGTCGGCGGCGTCGAGCTGACGCTGGCCGAGGACGAGTAGACGCCGGCAGGCGCCCTCTCAAACGTCCGCCGACTATCGATTTTGGGACTGGCCACGTCGTGCGCTAATCTTCAGAGGTCAGCGCGCGGGACACACACCGCACAGCGCGGCGGGGCTATAGCTCAGTTGGTTAGAGCGCATCCCTGATAAGGATGAGGCCACAGGTTCAAATCCTGTTAGCCCCACCAGCACGAAGACCCCCAACCGATCATGGTTGGGGGTCTTTGCGTTGAGTGTGCCGAGAGGTCCTGGTGCCGCAGCAGATCAGTACGAGCGTCGCCAGAAGCGAGAATCTCGGCAGGGCGTAGGGCGTAGGGCATGGCGGTGGCGAATTGATCGACTCCCTGGTCCTGGATCATCCCCGGTGCCGGTTCCTCCAGGGAATTGCCGTACAGCAGAGGCGTACAGCGGGGCCGTACAGCTGAGATGTACAGCAACCCTGCCGATCGGCAGCAGCCATTCAGCCGGGGTTGCCCTGGCATGCGGAAGGCCCGGCAACTCATACGAGTTGCCGGGCCTTCG
The DNA here is from genome assembly GCF_044457265.1 of Streptomyces sp. NPDC050564. Taxonomy (NCBI): domain Bacteria; kingdom Bacillati; phylum Actinomycetota; class Actinomycetes; order Kitasatosporales; family Streptomycetaceae; genus Streptomyces; species Streptomyces sp. NPDC050564. The sequence goes on from NZ_JBITGS010000014.1 coordinate 261,072, forward strand.
CCCTGTGTGGCTTTGTACGCAAGTTCGCCGCTACGTCAGGGGTGCCGTGGGTGGTGCCGCGCGCTCAGAGCTGGAGGGGCGTGAGGGGCTCCGTGTCGGCCTTCGCGAGGGCTTGGGGGCTGCAGAGGGTCGCGAGGTCCGCCATGGCGTCGTCGGCGGGCGGACGGTGGCGACAGCTCGGCGAGGAGCCGTGGGCCTCGGCGCGGATGCGTTGCTTCATCGTGGGGGGCAGGGCCCGGCTGTTGGACCAGGTGCCGTAGGACATCGCCGGGAGCGTCAGGGAGGGCGCGCTGTTGCGCGTCGCCTCGGCCTGCGGTACCGCGGCGGCCGCAGTGGTCGTGATGAGTCCGAGCGCCGTGCACAGCGCCAGGAAGGCGGTGACGAAGGCGGTCCACAGCTTCATGACCTTGTTCTGGGTCATGGCCCCTCACTTTCGGGTCAGGCGATTTGCGTACTTTCCTCATGATGTGTATGTGGGCCGCGAAGTGGTGGACCGACGCCCGTGGCGCGTCGATGTTCAGATGAACACCACCCGGATGGCCGCAAGAGGCCCGAAAAGTCGCAGATCATGGTGAAAGTCACTGTCTGTGAGGCGTGATCACCCTGTGATCACCCTTCGGTCGGAGTGATCGCGTCCGGTTCTATTGCTGTGTTCCGGGCGGGAGTTGAGAGCCGATCCAGGTCACCGATCGATATCGGTCGGTGTGTATAGTCGGGCGCCAGAGGTCCCCTACGTCAAGGAAAGACGAGGTCGCGCGGTGAAGAAGCTTCTCCTGGTCGCACTGGCCGCCATCGGCGGGCTCCTCGTGTACCGCCAGATCCAGGCGGATCGCGCCGAGCAGGATCTGTGGACGGAGGCGACTGACTCCGTGCCCACGGGTTCGTGAGTACCGACAACAGTCTCAGAGCAGACCCCGGCCGCCTCGCGGTCGGGGTTTTGTGTTGTCCGGAGAAGGTTTTGCGCTGTCCGGGGAATCCCGGATTCACCTGTGCAAACAAAATGATTGCGTTGGCAACGCCGGAGTGAGGGCGAGGGCTTGGTACAAGCTCCGTTTCGGCCGCTCGTAGGGATAGCACGGGTGGCGCGGTGGTCGGCGGGGCAGTATGGGCCACGGTCCGGGGCTTTGACGAGGGGCGAGGGACGAGGGGTGGCGTGTGATGGGGCGGCGCACGGTGAGGTGGTACGGCCGCGTGCTCGTGGCTGTCGCAGCGGCGCTGTGCGCGATGGTCGCAGGGGCGGCGGGGCAGGCCGCCGCGGACGGCATACCCACGCCGTACGCCTTCGCCCAGGACGCCACCACCGTCAAAGGCACGACGGATACCACCAACTCGGTACGCCTTGAGCCGGGCAGGGCCTACAAGAGCTCCATAGGCAGGGACGGCAAGCTCTACTACCGCCTCGAACTCGACACCACGTCCAACGCATACGTCTCGGCCACCGCCGTCCCCAGGCCGGGGACGACGGTCTCCTACTCGGACGGCATCAAGGTGTCCGTGCAGGACGCCAACAGTCGCCACTGCTCCTTCTCCGGAACCGCCCATTTCGGCGCCACCCAGAGCCCCCACCCCATCGCGGCATGGGCGTCACGCGAGACGGGCGGCGATCAGTACGCCTGTCAGACGGAGGGCACGTACTACGTGGTCGTCGAGCGCAGCGGTACGGCGGACTCCCCGTCCGGCGACTGGGACCTGGAGCTCAGCTATGTGTCGGAGCCCGCCCTGAAGAAGGCGGCCGGTTCGACAAACGCTCCCGAGGTCTGGAACTCCGCGTCGCCCGACGCCCTCGCGGGGAATCCGAAGCGCCGCAGGGGCGGGGCAGGGTTCGCCACGGCGACCTCGCTGAAGCAGGGAATCTGGCAGGACGGGATCAGCCCCGGACAGACGCTCTTCTACAAGGTGCCGGTCGACTGGGGACAACAGTTCTACGCCACAGCAGATCTGGGCAGTTCGAACCGCGGTAAGGGCTATGTCGGCACCGCTCTCGTCATGTCCCTCTACAACCCCGTGCGTGGCTTCGTCGACGACGTCGGCTCCGGCTACGACGGCAGCCAGCGCTCCGCCGCGCTCGATCCACTGCCTCCCGTCGCGTACGAGAACCGCTACGCCCTCAACGACCGCGTGAGCGGGATGCGGTTCGCGGGCGCCTACTACCTCGTGGTGCACCTTTCCGCGCAGGTCGCCGACAAGATCGGCGGCGGGCCGTTCGGGCTGACACTGCGTGTGCGCGTCGATGGAACGGCGCGGACAGGTCCCGAGTACGCGGGGCAGCCACAGCCTCGCGACGCGTTCGCCCTCCCGGCGGGGGGCTCCGACGAGGCGGCCGACGGCACGGTGGGCGGTGCGACCGCCACCGGAGGCGGTGGCAGCAGTGACAGTGGCAGTCGCAGTGGCACGATGAGGTTGGTCGCCGCGGGCGGGATCGGCACGGGGAGCGCGCTGGTGCTGGGGCTCGGGGTATGGGCGGTGGTCGCGCGGCGACGGGCGGGGGTGGCGCCGGAGGATGCGGATACGGCTTCGGCTCCGATGTCCGCGCCCTGGGAGCGTGGGGCACCTCGGGGCTGGTGACTTCAGCCGGCTCGCTCAGATCTGGGCCAGCGCCCAGAAACCCACCGCGAAACAGGCCAGCGCGAACAGCAGGACAGGGACGGCCACCTTGGCGGGGGGCCCTGGACGCGGCCGTGCGCGCCTGGCGCGGTGCCCCGGAATCGCACCCGCCTGAGGCGGAACCTGCACGGACCGAGCGGTGTATGAAGCAGTAGAGGCGTACGCGTGCTGCGGCATCGCGGCGGACGGAGCCGCGGGCCGATGGGGGGAGGGCACTTGCGTAGGTGTGGGGGTGGCAGTGGGAGTGGGAGTCGGCGTGGGTTCGAAAGGCGAGGTGTAGAGGGGAGTTTGCGCCGGGAGCGCCGCGGTGGGGGGAGTGGCCGGCTGCTCGGGCTGGGGCCGCGAATGGTACGGGGCAGGCTGCAGTTGCGTCTCGTGCCATGCCTGCTGGGGCTGTGGCTCCGGCTGCGAGTGGCCTTGAGGCCGCGGCTGCGACTCCGTGTCGGGAGCGGCAGGCTGTGGTGGCGGCAGGTGGAAGCTGCCGGTGTCCGACATCGTGGACGGCTGTGGGGGGACGGTGTCGGGGGCGGGGACAGGTTGCGGCGGTACGTCATCGGGAGCGGGCTTCGGCCCTACGTTGCCGCGGGCGGACTCCGGCTGTACGTCACTGGCAGCGGACTTGGGGGGTACGCGATCGGGGGTGGCCCCCGGGCGTTCACGATCGCCGGCGGCCTCGGGACGCATGTGAGCGGGGGTGGACTCCGGCCGTATGTGCCCCGTGTGGAACTTCGGGGCTACGCCATCGGTACCGGGCCCAGGCCAGACGTTCCCGGAAACGGCGTCCTGAGACAGCGTTCCCGAATCGTGGTGCCATGGCCTGGAGCTGGAGCTGGAGCTGGAGCTGGAGCTGGAGCTGGAGCTGGAGCTGGAGCTGGAGCTGGAGCTGGAGCTGGAGCTGGGCCCAGGATCGGAGTCAGCAGCAGAACCCGGACCGGAGTTGGGGCTGGAGTTGGGGCCGGAGCCGGGCCCCGACACGGAGCCGGAGCCGGAGCCGGAGTCGGCTTCGGGGCCGAGCCAGGACGGTATGTAGTCGTGGCCGGGCCGGGACAGTGTGTTGTCGGGCCCGCGCCAGGACGGTGTGTCGTCCGGCCCAAGCCAAGACGACGTGTCGTCGGGGCCGAGTTGTGGCGCTGCCGGCGCGTCCGGACGCGTCCCGGATGACGAGCCCCCGGTGCTCGCCCCCGGCGCTGTTCGCAGAGGTCCTTTCGGGCCAAACCCCTCCGGGAGCGGGCCGAGTTGGTCGAAGACCTCGACGAGCTCGTCATCGGGCCCGGGCTCGGGCAGCAGCTCGGCGGCCGAGGCGAGAGCCTTCCGCGCCCCGGTGGCGGTGCGGAACCGCGCGTGCGGGTCGGGTTGCACCAGCGTGGCCACGACCTGCCACAACGGCTCGGGGATGCCCCGCGGAGCGGACGGCGTGCCGTTCTCGGCGAAGTACTCGATCAGCGCCTTGGCGTCGGGCTTGGCACCCTCCAGCAGATAGAGGGCGACCAGACCCACGGCGAACAGGTCGGCGGGGAAGTCCGGTTCGGCGCCCATCATCTGCTCGGGGGCGAAGTAACCGGGCGTTCCGACCACATAGTTGGTCTCCGTCAGCCGTGGTTCGCCCAGCCGCATCGCGATGCCGAAATCGGACAGGCGCAGCCGTGGCCGAGCCGTGCCGGTCGCTTCGAGCAGCACATTGGCGGGCTTGATGTCGCGGTGCACGACCCCCTCCGCATGCACCGCGGCGAGGCCCGCCAGCAGCTGGTCGAGCAGGACGCAGACGAAGGGGGGAGGCAGAGGGCCGTAGTCATTGACCAGGTGGACCAGGGAGCCGCCTGCGACCAGATCCATGGTGAACAGGACCTTGTCGTCATCGGCGGCCCAGCTGGCGGGAGCGAGCACATGTGGATGGTCGATCCGCAGCGCCTGCTCCCGCACGAAGCGCAGCAGCGCGTGCGCGTCGCTCTGCTGCAGCACCTTGGCGGCCACATACCGGCGCCGCCGGTGGTCCCAGGCGCGCCAGACCGCACCGACTCCCCCGCGTCCGATCGGGTCGACCAGTTCGTACCGGCCTGCGAAGACCTCACCCATGGTCGTGCGTCGCTCCCCTTCGGCGGTCGGTCCGGAGACCTCTTCCGAGGTGCCCGGCTGCCTGACTTGCGGCGGCTGGAAGGTGTAACGGGCCTTCAGCGGCCGGGCGTTCGGCGGCCGGGCGGCCTGCTCAGCTCTGGTGGGACTGGTAGTGCGCGACCGCGTCGGAGGTACGGCCGGCGCCGTACACCCGGAGGAACTCTGCCAGTTCCGGGTGGGTCGGGGCGAGGGTGTCCGCCGCCTCGATGATGTCCCCGGCGGCCGCCACCGAGCGCAGCAGCGACTGAATCTCCCGGACTACGCGCTTGACCGTCGGCGCGCCCGAACTGGTCGTCGACTGCGTGGTGTTGCTGAGCACCGATCCCCCCTGCGACTTCTTGATCTCGTCCATGCGCTCGGTCGCCTCGGCGGCGCTGACGCTGCCGTCCGCAACCTGCCCCGCCAGGTCCTGCAGCAGCTGCACACGCTGGACCACCGCGGGATTGCCGATCTTGGCGCGCTGACCGCTCATCAGCTGCGACAACATGGGCGCGGACAGACCCAGCACCCCGGCAAGACGCGCCTGGTTGAGACCCAGATCGTCTATGAGCCTACGAAAGAGCGCCCCCAACGGCTCCCCGTACCAGTTCCGCTGCAGCTCCCGGGCTCTTGCGGTTGCTTCCTGCTGTGCGGCGTCCATTGCGTCTCCCCATCGCTTCCCCTAATACCGTGGTTCGCTGTAGCGAACCACGTCGAGCATCTTACGGAGAGTGGTCGTCCACGGGGACCCCCAATCTTTTTGCGAGATCCCGGGGGTGACCCGGTACTCTGGTCTGCGGCGCCCGTCGACAGGTCGTTCCTGTGGCCGGACGCTCCTCTTCCGGGGCCTTAGCTCAGTTGGTAGAGCGCTGTCTTTGCATGGCAGATGTCAGGGGTTCGACTCCCCTAGGCTCCACACCTCGAAAGACCGGTCAGGCGCCCCTCGCGGCGGCCTGGCCGGTTTTTTGTATGTCCCATTTGCTTCCCCCGGCGGGCTCGATGCGGGCGGCGGTGGGGAAGGGGCGGGGGCGACGCGAGTGAGGGCAGTGACGTGTGTCACAAAAAGGGCTTTGCAGACGTTGCAATCCTTTGCGCAAATGAATGCCGGGAGTGGTGTCTGTGCATCTACGTGTCGGCGATCGAAGTGATGCATGCGGGGGGCGTCAACTCGGTGCGGGAGCCTTGCGTGAGCTGGCGCGGGCGAGCGGGAGTAGCCGGAGTATCACACTCCGTCAACAGGATCTGCACGGTTACTGCACATGTAGGCCGTTGCAAACGTCATCGCGAGCCGTATTCGTGAATCTGCCTCGCCGGCCTTCGTGTGTCGGACTCACGTCTGTTCCACGTGAAACAGCGCCGTGGGGGGGGAGAGCGGGCAATAGTATTGCCCCCCCCGCGGGGGGGTGGAGGGGGCCGCACCCCCCGGGGGGGCGCGCCCCCCCGAGCGCCCCCGCCCCCCAGGGCC
>NZ_JBITGS010000015.1:0-12223 GCF_044457265.1 Streptomyces sp. NPDC050564
GGTACTGCAGGGGGGACCCTGTGGGAGAGTAGGACGCCGCCGAACTAATTGTAGAGAAAACCCCCTTGCCATGCGGCAAGGGGGTTTTCTGCGTTTAGGGTCTAGTTATGCGCTACGACCTGGTGATCTTCGACAACGACGGCGTCCTCGTGGACAGCGAGCCGATCTCCAACACGATCCTGGCCGCCTATCTCACCGAGCTCGGGCACCCGACCTCGTACGAGGAGTCCCTCAGGGACTACATGGGGTCAGCCATGCACCGCATCCACGAGGTTGTCCAGGAGAGCAGTGGCCGGCAGCTGCCGGACGACTTCGACGACGTCTTCCACGGGCGCGTCTTCGCCGCTTTTGAGCGGGAGTTGGAGCCCGTTCCCGGTGCTGTTCAGGTCCTTGAGAAGCTGGCCGCGGACGGGGTGCCGTACTGCGTGGCCTCCTCCGGGAGTCATGAGCGGATTCGGGTGGGGCACCGGAAGACCGGGCTCGACCGGTGGTTCGACGAGGGGTGTGTCTTCAGTTCGCAGGACGTGGGGCGCGGCAAGCCGGCGCCGGATCTGTTTCTGTATGCGGCCGAGCGGATGGGCGTACCGACTCAGAACTGTGTCGTCGTGGAGGACAGCCCGCTCGGCGTCCGAGCGGCGAACGCAGCGGGGATGGACGTGTACGGGTTTGCGGCCATGACGCCCGCGGCCAGGCTGGTCGGGGCCACTCAAGTCTTCTCGGACATGGGGGAGTTGGCTGACCTGCTCGTATGACGGTGTCCATCGCCCGGCACTGACATTTGTCATGGCGAGCTCCGGACGATCGTTTCTGTTGGCGGACGGGGTCCGACCGCGAAGCTGAGTACATCGAAACGGGACGTACACAGTGACGACGGAGGGACCCGATCATGAGCATCACGGCCACCGAGAGCAGCATCGAAGCGCCTGCCGAGACGACCATCGCCGCTCCCGCCGCCAAGGACGGCGGGAGCGCCGCTCGGCAGACCTTCCTCCCGCTGATCCTGGACGTGGCGGTGCCCATGGGGTCGTACTACCTCCTCAAGAGCGGGTTCGGGATGAGCACCATGGCGGCGCTGGGATGGAGCAGCGTGGTGCCCGCGATGCGGACCGTGTGGGGCGTGGTGAGGGAGCGGACGTTCAACGGGCTGGCCGCGCTGATCCTCTTCGTCAACGTCGTGGGTCTGCTGCTCAGCCTGGTCGCCGGTGACCCGCGGCTGATGCTGGCCAAGGACAGCGGGGTCAGCAGTGTGGTCGGTATCGGCATCCTGGTCTCCGTGATGCTGGGCAAGCCGATGATGACGGCGGGGCTCAAGCCGTTCATCACCAAGGGCGACGCCGCGAAGACCGCCGCCTGGGAGCGGCTGCTCAGCGGCTCCGAGCGGTTCCGGAAGTTCGAGCGGACCTTCTCCCTCGTCTGGGGCGTGGCTCTGTTCGGCGAGTGCCTGGCGCGGATCGTGGGCGCGTACACGCTGCCGATCGACACGATGGTCTGGCTGGGCACGGTCGTCATGGTCGCCACGATCGCCCTGGCCATGGTGGTCAGCGGTGGCCTCGCCGCCGGTCCGATGGAGAAGATGCTGGAGGACGAGCTCGCCGACCAGGCTCGGTAGGGCCGTCCACCGTAGAGCTGAGCAGAATTCATCTTCGGCTTGATCTACCCACCGGTAAGCCGGGGCCCTACGCTCGCCGCCATGACAGATGTGCTGCGGCGCGGTAGGGCCTCTCTGGCGTTCAGCTTCTTCGCTCAGGGCGCCACCTTCGCGCTGCTCGTGACGCGCATTCCGGCCATCCAGGAGCGATACGGGGTCTCCGACGCGTTGCTGCCCGCCTTCCTGGCGGCCGTGCCGATCCTGGCCGGCGTCGGAAGCGTGACGACGGAGCAACTGGTCAAGCGAATACGGCCCAGCCGCCTGCTGCGCTGGTCCCAGCCCGTCGTGCTCCTGGCGCTGCTCGGGGTCGGGTCCGGGGACCAGTTGGCCGAGCTGGCCGTCGCCCTCGGGGCCTTCGGGCTCGCGGTGGGCGCGCTCGATGCCTCCATGAACATGCTCGGGGTGAGTCTGCAGCGGACGTACGGGCGCAGCATCATGCTCGGCTTCCACGCCGCGTACAGCCTTGGGGGGATCGTGGGCGCCTCGCTCGCGTGGGCGGGCGCGCACTGGCATCTGTCGTTGTTCGTGTCCTACCTGCCGGTGGTGCTCCTGCTGCTGCCTGCCACGTTCGTCGGGAGTCGGTGGTACGTCGACGGGGTCGCCCCCGAGGCGAAGGAGGAGGCCGAGGCCGGGCCCGTCGTCTTCAAGCTGCTCCTGCCGCTCTGTCTGGTGATGACGTTCGCGTACATCGGGGACTCCACGGTCTCCAACTGGAGCGCGAAATATCTGCAGGACGTGCTGGGCAGCTCGGAGCAACTGGCGACCGTTCCGTACAACGTGTACATGGTGATGACCCTGGTGGGGCGCGCCGTCGGGGACCTCGGGGTGCGGCGGTTCGGGGCCGTGGCCGTCGTACGGCTGGGGGCGGTGGTCGCGGCGCTCGGATTCGCGGTGGTGGCGGTGGCGCCGGGGGCGTGGGTGGGGATGCTCGGGTTCACACTGCTGGGCCTGGGGCTGTGCGTGATCGTGCCGCAGACCTTCGCGGCGGCGGGGCGGCTCTTCCCGGGGGCGTCCGACACGGCGATCGCGCGGCTCAACATCTTCAACTATGTGGGGTTCTTGATCGGTTCGCCGCTGGTGGGCGCGCTGGGGGACGCCTGGAGCTACCGCGGCGCGATGCTGGTACCGATGGTGCTCGTCCTGGTGACCTTGGGGTATGCCCGGTCGTTCGCTCCTGAACCAAACCGATACGGTGACGGACATGAGCGGCCGCGCACAGCTGATGTGGGACGAGGCAGTAACGGGCTATGACTTCGGTCCGGAGCACCCGATGGATCCGGTCCGGCTCGCGCTGACCCGGCGACTGGTCGACGCCTTCGGGCTCGACCGTGAGGTCGACGTGGTCGCGGCGCAGCCCGCCGGCGAGTCGACGCTGCGGCTCGTGCACCGTGAGGACTACGTGGAGGCGGTCAGGGCCGCATCCGCCGATCCGGATTCCGCCGACTCGTCGTACGGGCTCGGGACCATGGACGATCCCGCCTTCGCGGGGATGCACGAGGTGTCCGCGCTCATCGCCGGGCAGTCCGTGGGGGCCGCCGAAGCGGTGTGGCGCGGGGACGCGCTGCACGCGGTGAACTTCGCCGGCGGGCTGCACCATGCGATGCCCGGTGGCGCGTCCGGCTTCTGCATCTACAACGACGCCTCGCTGGCGATCGCGCGACTGCTCGAGCTGGGCGCGGAGCGGGTCGCGTACGTGGATGTGGATGTGCACCACGGGGACGGGGTTCAGGCAGCCTTCTGGGAGGACCCCCGGGTTCTGACGATTTCGCTGCACGAGCATCCGCGGACGCTGTTCCCGCAGACCGGGTGGCCGGAGGAGACCGGCGCCGACAGAGCGGAGGGCTCCGCCGTCAATGTCGCCCTGCCGGCCGGCACCGGGGACGCGGGGTGGCTGCGCGCCTTCCACTCGGTGGTGCCCGAGCTGATCGCCGATTTCCGGCCGCAGGTCCTCGTCACCCAGCACGGCGCCGACACCCACTTCGAGGACCCGCTGGCGCATCTCGCGGTCTCGCTCGACGCGCAGCGGGCCGTGCAGGTGGACTGTCACGAACTGGCGCACGAGTACGCGGACGGGCGGTGGGTCGCGCTCGGTGGTGGCGGGTACGCCGTGGTGGACGTCGTACCGCGGTCCTGGACGCATCTCGTCGCCATCGCGGCGGGGCGGCCCATCGATCCCGAGACGGTGATTCCGGAGAGCTGGCGGCAGGAAGTCTTCGCCCGTACGCGGCAGTTGGCGCCGGTGCGGATGACGGACGGGCGGTGGCCCGTGTCCTGGAAGGACTGGGAGTCGGGGTACGACCCGGCGGACCGCCTCGATCAGGCGATCGTGGCGACGCGCCGGGCCGCTTTCCCGCTGCGGGGACTTCTGCCCTAGACCCTGCGAGGACCACGGCCGATGAGCGCTGTGGGCAGGGCTTCCTGCCGTGGAGCCTCCGTCGACGAGGTCAGTAGCACAGGCTCGTCTCCGAGTTGTAGTAGATGTCGATCGTGCCGCTCCACGTCATGCACTCGCCCGCCTTCGGGTGGTCCTTGTACACGGGACCCGCGTACGTGGTGAACGAGCCATAGTCCCGGGCCGGGTTGCCGCTGGTGGGGTCGGTGTCGAGCGTGACCTCCATGAACACCCGGGCGCCGGGGTTGTTGCGGATCGTCACGGCGCAGAACCCCTGGTTCCCGACGTTGTACGTGACGTACGTGGTGCCGATCGTGGTGGTCGGCGAGGACTTGATCGGCGTGGATGCGGTGACCCGGTAGCCGGCGCCGCAGGCGCCGTTGTAGGCCGCCGTGGTGGCGGCGGACGCCGAAGTGGTCGCGGCGAGGGTGCCGCCGAGGGCGAGGACGGCGAGCGTGGCGGCGGTTGTCGTACGACGGGACAGCTTCATGGTGTTCCCCCTGAGATGACGGTGATGACAGCGATGAGAGCGCTGTCTGTGCTGACAGCGATGTCTGTAGTGACTGTGCTGACAGCGATGTCTGCGGTCACTGTGCTGACAGCGATGACTGTGCTGACAGCGATGACTGTGCTGAGCGTGGTGAGTGTTGATCGCTGTGCCGACTGCGCCGACGGTCAACTGGCGCTTGCCGCACACGTGTTGTGAGACCAGGGGGCCCCGGCGTTGGTTGTGGGGTCATTTGTCACTGTTCTGTCACCGGCGTCACGCAGATGCGGTGGCATCTCATGGCATCCGGGATACCCATTAGGCCAACTGTGCGGCATTTTCCGTGTTTTGGGCATACGGCGGTGGTCGATGCGCCAGCATCGCTGACGTGTTGAGCACCGGAGCACTGCGTGCACACCTTCTGGCCGCCCGATTGGCCGGGCCCGTGGCCACCTCGCGCGAGGAGAGCCTGCGCAGCTATCGGCTCTTCGCCGCCCGTGATCCCCGCGTGCTGCTCGGGCTCGATCCGGAATGGACCTGGCGGCAGCGGGACTTGATCGAGTTGATGGCCGACAAGTGCGGAGTTTCGGCCGATCCGTTGCACACATCAGGGCATGATGTGATCGACCCTGAGCGGACCCTGGCGGCTCTCGACGCCTTCGCGGAGCGGATCGGCGAAGCCGCCCGCAACCGTGACCCCGTGCTCCTCGGCACCGGTCATCCGCATCGACTGATCGGTTTCTACGCCGCGCTGGCGGACGCGCTGTCGGCGGCGGGGTGTACCGTCCTCACTCCCGCGCAGGGTAGCTGTGTCGACATAACGACCCGGTTCGGCCTACGCACGTACAACCTTGACTACGTACAAGGTGTCGCGCTGGTGCGCGAACCCGGCGTGCGGGCCACCGGTCGTGCGACCGGCGCGCATACCCACTCACCCCTCCCGGTTCGGACCGCTCTGGCCGCCGCCGCGGAGTCCGGCGGGCCACTCCCGGAGCTCGTCATCGGGGACCACGGATGGGTCTGCGGAGCAGGTCAGCTGGGGTTCGAGGCGATAGGGCTGGCGGATACGGACGATCCCGCGCTCTTCGTGGGAGAGGCGGAGGGGCAGGTGTCCGTCGTCGTTCCGCTTGATGACGCTGTGCGGTCTGATTACTACCGACCGCTTACTCGCTATGTACTCAATCGAGCGTGTCTGTCACAGTAGGCGGCCGATGGCAGCTCCTCTTCCCCACTCGCATCACCCGCCCCTACTCTGGGGAGTGAGCACGCAACGACGAAGTGTCACCGGAAGGGGAAGCCGGTGGCCGTCGAGTGCGGAAGGTTCAGGTGTGTCATGGCTGCAGCTGGCGAGAGGCCTCTGAACGAGGTTCAGTTCCTGACCGTGGCGGAAGTCGCCTCGGTGATGCGAGTGTCGAAGATGACCGTGTACCGCTTGGTGCACAGCGGTCATCTGCCGGCGATCCGGGTGGGGAGGTCCTTCCGGGTGCCGGAGCAAGCGGTTCACGAGTACCTCCGCGAGAGCTATGTGGGGGTGGAGACAGCCTGACGGTGTTCCGGGAGAGCGGTTCAAGATCTCCCGGAACCCCTCGATTACGACCTCGGCGCTCGGACCGGTAGGCTGGCCCCTCATAGGTCGTGTGGGCCCATGCAGCCCAGCACCGAGTAAAGAGAAGTGAGCGAGGGTAGTCGTGGCCTCTGTTATCAAGAAGCGGCGCAAGCGGATGGCGAAGAAGAAGCACCGCAAGCTGCTCAAGCGCACTCGCGTTCAGCGTCGCAACAAGAAGTAAGCGGCGCCGCAGAAGCGCGTACTGTGGCCCCCCACCGGTCGGTGGGGGGCCACAGTCGTATTCGGGGCGACCCACCAGCCGGTGGGCAGCTGTCCGGGGCGACGTCCGAGATCATGGCCGAGTCCGCGGTCGGCTCGTTTCCGGCCATGCGAACACCGGGCGTACGCCTGTAGGCCGAATGGCTTGGTCTGGTCGTACGTCTGTGGGTGTCGTCACTTCGTGCATCGGGCGGTCATCACAGCGCAACATCAACCCGCTAAGTTGGCGGCACACGGGGAACGCGGCAGTACGAGCGGAGCTACGTCCAGTTCTGGAAGGAAGGCGCTGATCTTGGGGAAGGTCGTGCTCGTGACCGGAGTGGCCCGACAGCTGGGGGGCCGGTTCGTACGACGGATCCAGCGTGACCCGCAGGTGGACCGGGTGATCGCCGTGGACGCGGTGCCACCCGAGCACCATCTGGGCGGTGCCGACTTCGTCCAGGCCGATATCCGGCAGCCCACCATCGCGCGGGTGCTCGCCGAGCACTCCGTCGACACGGTCGTCCACATGGATGTGACGGGCACGGCGCTGGGCAGTGGCAGCCGGACCACGGTCAAGGAGACCAACGTCATCGGCACCATGCAGCTCCTTGGCGCCTGCCAGAAGTCTCCGACGGTCAAGCGGCTCGTCGTGAAGTCCAGTACGAACGTCTACGGCTCCGCGCCCCGCGACCCCGCCGTCTTCACCGAGACAACTCCTCCCAAGTCGCTGCCCAGCGGCGGCTTCGCGAAGGACACGGTGGAGGTCGAGGGGTACGTACGCGGCTTCGCGCGGCGCCGGCCCGATGTCGCCGTGTGCGTGCTGCGGTTCGCGAACATCCTGGGGCCGAGCGCGGACTCGCCGCTCGCCTCGTACTTCTCGCTGCCGGTGCTGCCGACCGTGTTCGGCTACGACCCGCGGCTGCAGTTCGTGCACGAGGACGACGTCATCGAGGTGCTGCGGATCGCCTCGCACGAACCGGAGCGCGGGACGCTCAACAGCGGGACGTTCAACATCGCCGGAGACGGCGTCCTGCTGCTCTCCCAGTGCGCGCGCCGCCTGGGCCGTCCCACCGTGCCGCTGCTGCTGCCCGCGCTCAGCTGGGCGGGCACGGCGGTGCGTACCCTGGGCGTCACGGACTTCTCGCCGGAGCAGTTGCGGCTGCTCACACACGGCAGGGTTGTGTCGACGAACCAGATGCGCGAGACGCTGGGATACAAGCCGAAGTACACGACGGCGGAGACCTTCGCGGACTTCGCCCGCAGCCGGGGGCCCGGACTCCTGCCCCCGGAGGCCCTTGCGGGGGCCGTCGACCGGATCGCCGCGCTGCCCTACCTGGGCGGCGGCCACCCCCCGACGCAGAGCGCCAAATGAGGAGCGCATCAACGATGGCGGACGCCAAGGTCATTCCGTTCGACGACGACCGGTCGCGCGGGGGTGCTGTGCAGCGCCCGCCGCGGCGGCGGAGCGCGGGGAGCCGGCGCAAGGGCGATCCCGTGGTGGTACGTGAGGTACAGCCCCTGCCCGGGCGGCCCATCCAGCAGGATGATGTTCCCGTGACGCGTGAGGAACAGCCGCCCCAGAAGCCGCAGGAGAGCCCGGGCGGCGGTCTGGAGCGGCGTATCGCCGGCGGCCTGGCCTTCCTGCGTCGACGCCTGACGGGCGATTACGAGATCGACGACTTCGGCTACGACGCCGAGCTCACCGACCAGGTCCTGATGTCCCTGATCCGGCCGCTGTACGAGAAGTACTTCCGTGTCGAGGTGAAGGGCATCGAGAACATCCCGTCCGAGGGCGGGGCGCTGATCGTCGCCAACCACTCCGGGACGCTGCCGCTCGACGGCCTGATGATGCAGGTCGCCGTCCACGACAACCACCCCGCGGACCGCCACCTGCGCCTCCTCGCCGCCGACCTCGTCTTCATGCTGCCGGTCGTCAACGAGCTGGCCCGCAAGGCCGGTCACACGCTTGCCTGCGCGGAGGACGCCGAACGGCTCCTGGAGCGCGGCGAACTGGTCGGCGTGATGCCGGAGGGCTTCAAGGGCATCGGCAAGCCGTTCAGTGAGCGCTACAAGCTCCAGCGGTTCGGCCGCGGCGGCTTCGTCTCCACCGCGCTGCGCCAGGGCACCCCGATCATCCCGTGCTCGATCGTCGGCGCGGAGGAGATCTACCCGATGATCGGCAACGCGAAGACCCTCGCGCGCCTCCTCGGCTTCCCGTACTTCCCGATCACTCCGACCTTCCCGTGGCTCGGCCCGCTCGGTGCCGTCCCGCTCCCCACGAAGTGGACGATCCAGTTCGGCGAGCCGATCCCCACGGACGGCTATCCGCCGGAGGCCGCCGAGGACCCGATGCTGATGTTCAACCTGACGGATCAGGTCAGGGAGCAGATCCAGCACACGCTGTACAAGTTGCTGGTGCAGCGCAGGTCGGTCTTCTTCTGATCATGGACATACGTTTCTTCTGATCGTGCCCGTGCGACCCGTCCGCTCTTCTGATCGTGCCCGTCGCCCCGTCCGCGTACGACTCGTCTGAACATGGCGGTACGACGGTGGGGCGCCCTTCTCGAGAAGGGCGCCCCACCGTCGTACCGGATGTTGCTACTTGGTGTCCTCGCTGTCGATGCCCAGTCCCGGCAGGAGGCCGGGCAGCAGGGGCGGCAGCGTGACGTCGGGTTCACCGGCCGGCGTGCTCTTGCTGCTGGACGGGGACGAGCTGGTGTCGTCCCCGGGCGGGTCCAGGAGACCACCCGTGCTGCCGCCGAGCAGGCCGTCGCTGCTGCTGCCCGAGCTGGAGGGCTTGGGCTTGCCGCTGCTGTGGCCGCCGGTGGAGGAGCTGCTGGTGGCGCTGGGCGCCGAACCGTCCGTACCGGACGTGCCGGCGGACTCCTCGCTCCTGCCCCGATGGCGGCCGGTGCCCTCCGTGGAGGGGGACTGCGGGAGCAGCGAGCGCAGCGGGCCGACCTCTTCGTCTATGGCGTCGAAGACCGACGACACCTGGTCACTGACATCGCCGAGCTGCACGGGCAGCCGGTCGCGCAGCGCGCCCCAGGCTTGGCGATGCGACTGGGAGAAGGCGGACAGGGCCTGGATGGGGCCCAGTGAACCGTCCCGCTCATACGCCTCGTGCAGCAGACGGTGGCCTTCCGAGGCGTCGTGCTGCATGCCCGACAGGGCGCGGCGGATCTCGCCCAGGGACTCGTGGTCGAGCTGCCCCGAGCGGCCGCGCTCCATCAGTCGGCGCGCCTCGCTCAGCCGGGTCGAGGCCTGGTCGAGGTAGACCTCGCCCCGGTCGCTGTCGCCGTGGGCCAGGCCGAGTTTGATGTCCTCCATGCCTCGCTTGAGCCCGTAGAGCGAGTCACCGGGCAGGGCGTCGGAGCTGGCAGCGGCCACGCCGCTGAAAGCTCCTGCGGCCACACCCACGGTGAGCCCGCCCGCGGCGAGGCCCTTGGACAGCCGGGACCGCGGTCGCAGTTTCCCCAGCCCGCTCGCCCGATGCGCGCCCCTGGCCCGGTGGGACCGTTGCTCGGGCACCGCAGGATCCAAACCATCGCCTCCGGCAGCGGTGCCCTCCAGCAGCATGGCCTCCATCGCGGCGACGAGCTGCGCTCGCTGCACGACCTTGACCTCGGGGTCCAGCTCCGGTTTGGGCAGCTCGCCGAGACCGGTGGCGAGGGCCAACAGCAGGCCCTGCTCGGTCTGTTCCGACGCAGCCTGGGACGGTGCCGATCCATCGGGCTGCTCGGCCGCCGTGCCCTGGTCGGACTGCTCCTCCAGGGCCTGGGCGAAGGCGTTCGCCCGCCGGTGTGCCGATACGTTCGCGATCACTGGCGGCACCTCCTCTCGTCATGACGGTCGACTCCCCAGGGGGTCCTGAGGGTTGCACTCCCTGACCAGATCCACACGATCGAGTGATCGGTGCTGGCCAGGGTGTGACCACAGGGAGCCTGTATCCCGCACAACGAGCGTCGCGGCACTTGGGTTACGGACGATGGATGATCGGACCGCGAAGTCAACGGACTTTTACGGAGGGTGAGTTGAGCGTCGCTGAGCGTATGGAGTCGTACGGGGATCCTGCGCGGTGTGGACGTTTCTCAGCGGGTGCTCAGCGGGCGTCGTCCGGAAGGAGCCGGGCGAGGGTGCGCACGGCCCGGTACTGGAGGGTCTTGATGGCGCCCTCGTTCTTGCCCATCACGCGGGCGGTCTCGGCGACGGAGAGCCCCTGGAGGAACCGGAGCGTCACGCACTCCTGCTGCTGGGGGTTGAGCCGCCGAACGGCGTCCAGCAGCGCCGCGTTCGACAGGGACTCCAGGACGGAGTCCTCGGGGGAACGCTCGACCTCGTTGGCGTCGAGCATCTCCCCGGTCGTCACCTCCAGCCGGAAGCGGCTGGACTTGAAATGATCCGCGACGAGATTGCGGGCGATGGTGACCAGCCAGGCGCCGAAGTCACGACCTTGCCAGGTGAAGGTGCCGATGCGGCGCAGCGCCCGCAGAAAGGTCTCACTGGTCAGGTCCTCCGCGGTCGCCTTACCCCCCACCCGGTAATAGATGTACCGATAGACCGTGTCGCTGTACTGGTCGTAGAGACGTCCGAAGGCGTCGGCCTCGCCGGCCTGGGCGCGCTCCACGAGGTCCATCATCCGGGCGCTGTCACTGTCTGCGGCCGGGCGGCGTGCGGTGGTGGCTGAGCCCGAGCGGCCCCGTCTGCCGACCGCCGCGTTGCCGTCGGCCAGGGCGTAGCAGGGGCCGACGGGCGCGGGGACGGCGAAGGCGGGGATGGCGTACGCGGTGGGGACGAAGCCGCGCAGACGGTCCAGGACCGTTGCGCGCAGCGTAGCCAGGCCCGAGGCGTCAACCCCGACGTGTGAGTACACGGGACTCCCAGAGGCAGAGCTTCCATCACGTGCAGTGCGGGACCTTTCACCCGTCGTAGCGACGGAGGGGTACCGGTTTGCGTCTGAGGAGAATAACGCTTCGTACAGGCAGCGCTACACCCAGTTGCTCAAATCATCGATTACGGCGCTTCTGTTACTGATTGATGCCTCTTCAAGTACCAGACAGTGACCAGTTGTTGATCGGATCGGTCCGCGTTCCGTTTGAGTGCGGGGCGTGTTGTGGCCGTCTGCGGATAACGGGACTGGCGGGGGTGTTGGGCGGGTAGGACCCCGTGATTGTCTCCGCCTCGCCGCTACGGCCGAGCTCCAAGCGGTATTCGCCCCCTCCGCCCCTGGCCTTCCCGTACCTGGGGGCTCCGCCCCCGGACCCCCGTATCGGCCTTGGCGGCCTCGTCCGCAAACGCCGAACGGGCTGAAAACTTGCCGGCCGGGGTGCAGGGGGCACCCGGGGCGGGTGGGACACGCGAGCAGTCGCACACACGTCCCCAGACCGCAGTTGCGAACGCACGCCCCACGGCGGACTTGAGCCCCCGGACCCGTAGTCGCCCACGCACGTTTCCACGCCCCGCAGTTGCGGACGCACACCGCCCACGAACCCGCAGCAGCCCACGCACGTCCCACGGACGCGCAGTTGTGCACGCACGCCCCCACGCACCCGCAGTTGCCGATCACGTCCCACGAAGCCGCAGTCGTGACGCCCGCCCCCACTCACCCGCAGTCCCCGACGCACGCCCCCGGCCGCAAGAGGCCGCACTCCCCACGCACCCACCCGCAGCTGCGGATGCGCACCCCCACACACCCGCGGCCGCCGACGCACGGAAGGGGCCGTGCCGGTACATCACATGCCCCGTCGCTTACGTGGTTGCCAACAGGCAGAGCCCTGAAGCCCAAGCGATCTGCCACCGGCGACGGGGCGGATGTACCGGCACGGCCCCGACCCCCCCGTCGGCCGCAGGCGGAACCACCCACCGGCGGAACGCGTGGAGCGGCGCGGA
>NZ_JBITGS010000015.1:12323-35253 GCF_044457265.1 Streptomyces sp. NPDC050564
CGTCAGCGGCGCCCGCGGTGCAGGGTGCCGGCGAAGGGACAGGGGTCCGGCACGGCCCCGACCCACCCACCGGCCGCAGGCGGAACCACCCACCGGCGGAACGCGTGGAGCGGCGCGGACGTCAGCGGCGCCCGCGGTGCAGGGTGCCGGCGAAGGGACAGGGGTCCGGCACGGCCCCGACCCACCCACCGGCCGCAGGCGGAACCACCCACCGGCGGAACGCGCGGAGCAGAGGGCGTCAGCGGCGCCTGCGGTGCAGGGCGATCGCGGCCGCCGTGCCGCCCGCCACCGCGCCGACCCCGGCCGCCGCCGGAATGCCGACCTTCGCGGCCTTGCGCGCCGTGCGGTAGTCGCGCAGCCGCCAGTCGAAGGTGCGGGCGTGCTTACGGAGCTTCGTGTCGGGGTTGATCGCGTAGGGGTGCCCGACCAGCGAGAGCATCGGGATGTCGTTGTGGGAGTCGCTGTACGCCGCGCAGCGGGAGAGGTCCAGCCCCTCCGCCGCGGCCAGCGCGCGCACCGCCTCCGCCTTCGCCGGCCCGTGCAACGGTTCGCCCACCAGTTTGCCCGTGTAGACGCCGTCCACCGACTCCGCGACCGTGCCGAGGGCTCCGGTCAGGCCCAGACGGCGGGCGATCACCGTGGCGATCTCGACCGGCGCCGCCGTGACCAGCCACACTTTCTGGCCCGCATCGAGATGCGCCTGCGCCAACGCCCGCGTGCCCGGCCAGATCCGCTCGGCCATGTACTCGTCGTAGATCTCCTCGCCGATCGACATCAGCTCCGAGACCCGATGGCCCTTGACGATCGACAGCGCCGAGTCGCGCGCGTCCTGCATGTGCTCGGGGTCCTCGACCCCGGCCAGCCTGAACCACGCCTGCTGCCAGGCGAATCGGGCGAGGTCGCGCGTCTCGAAGAACCTCCGCTTGTACAGGCCCCGACCGAAGTGGAAGAGGGCAGCGCCTTGCATCACGGTGTTGTCGAGATCGAAGAACGCGGCGGCCTTGTCGTCGCCGAGCACCGGGAACTCCGGTTCCTCGACGGAGACGTCCGGCGCTTCGTACGCGAGATCCTCCAGTTCCTGCGAGGACTTGCGCGCTGCCTCCGCCGAGGCCTCGCCTGCCAACACGCTCCGCGCGGTAGCGGAACGCCTACGGGGAGTGAGCCATCCGAGAGCGGCCATGTCGTGAGCATAGCCAGTCTGTTCGGCACTTCCGGAGTCGAGAGGATTCGGTGCTGTGAACTCTCCGCGACCGAGCCGTTAAAGATGCGATCCGCACGGCGCGTCGGGCCAGCGCGGGGGCGGGTTGTGGCGTGGGGGGCCGACGGGGGTCCCGTGCGGCGCGGTGGCGCGAGAATGGCCGGTATGAGTTCCATGTTCCGGCGCGGTGGGCGTCGTACGGAGAAGAAGGCTCCCGGGGAGCGGCTGGTCACATTGATCAGGAAGCCCGGCTGTCACCTGTGCGATGACGCACAGGAAGTGATCGAGAAGGTGTGTGGTGATCTCGGGGTGCCCTGGGAGTCCAAGGACATCACTCAGGACGAGGAACTGCACCGCGAGTACTGGGAGCAGATCCCGGTCGTGCTGGTGGACGGCGCCCAGCACACCTTCTGGCGCGTGAACGAGGAACGCCTTCGCAAAGCCCTCACGCAGTGAAATCCGTGAAGGGTGCGCCCATCGTGGCCCTGATGTGACCTGACTGAGTAGTCCAAGTGGTCCGGAAAGTCGCCTAGGATCGACGGCGATTGGTCTCGGGGGCGGGATTCGTTGAGGAGAGTGTGCGGTTTTGCCCCCTTCAGGTGCGGAACGAAGTTGTCCGTGCGCCGGTTCCATACCCGCGCACCGGGCGTGCGTGACCCCGGTCACGTTGGCCGGGCAAATCGGACACCATCTTTGTGCACGCGTTCACAAAGACATAGCCTGCATTCGACGGGGCGGTCTAGGTACGTGTGACCGCCTGCAGCCCCGCTCTACCCGCAGGAGCACCGTGGCAACTGGCCGAACTCACCGACCGGCGACCCGCAGCCGAGGGATTCCCGAGGCCACCGTCGCCCGGCTTCCGCTGTACCTCCGAGCCCTCACCGCACTGTCGGAGCGCTCGGTACCCACGGTCTCCTCCGAGGAGCTCGCGGCCGCGGCGGGGGTCAACTCCGCGAAGCTGCGCAAGGATTTCTCCTACCTCGGCTCCTACGGGACGCGTGGTGTGGGGTACGACGTCGAGTATCTCGTGTACCAGATCTCCCGCGAACTGGGCCTGACCCAGGACTGGCCGGTTGTGATCGTCGGTATCGGTAACCTCGGCGCCGCGCTGGCCAACTACGGAGGGTTCGCGTCCCGTGGTTTCCGGGTCGCCGCGCTGATCGACGCCGATCCCGAGATGGCCGGCAAGCAGGTCGCCGGGATCGCCGTGCAGCACAGCGACGGCCTGGAGAAGATCATCGACGAGAACGGCGTGTCCATCGGGGTCATCACCACCCCGCCGGGCGTCGCCCAGCAGGTCTGTGACCGCCTGGTCGCCGCCGGGGTCACCTCCATCCTCAACTTCGCGCCGACCGTGCTGTCCGTCCCGGACGGCGTCGACGTACGCAAGGTCGATCTCTCCATCGAGCTGCAGATCCTCGCCTTCCACGAGCAGCGCAAGGCCGGCGAGGAGGCCGAGGCCCAGGCGGGCGCCGCGGTCCAGGCCGCCCAGGAGAACGACCGTAAAGGGCCTGACGGGGACCTCCCCGCCGTGATGCCGGCATGAGTCTCCTCGTCGTCGGGCTGAGCCACCGCAGCGCTCCGGTCAGCGTCCTGGAGCGGGCCGCGCTGTCCGCGGACGCCCAGATCAAGCTGTTGCAGGACACGGTCGCCGCCGAGCCGGCCACCGAGGCCGCGGTGCTCGCCACCTGCAACCGCATCGAGCTGTACGCCGACGTGGACAAGTTCCACGCGGGCGTCGCCGAGCTGTCCACGCTGCTGGCCCAGCACAGCGGGGTCGGGCTCGAAGAGCTCACTCCTTACTTGTACGTGCACTACGAGGACCGGGCGGTCCACCACCTCTTCTCGGTGGCCTGCGGGCTCGACTCGATGGTCGTGGGCGAGGGCCAGATCCTCGGCCAGATCAAGGACGCGCTCGCCACCACCCAGGAGCTGCACACGGCGGGCCGACTGCTGAACGACCTGTTCCAGCAGTCGCTGCGGGTCGGCAAGCGCGCCCACTCCGAGACCGGCATCGACCGCGCCGGACAGTCCCTGGTCACCTTCGGCCTGGAGCAGCTGTCGTCCGGCGCCGCCGTCGACGCCTGGCTCAAGGGCAAGCGCGCCCTGGTCATCGGCGCCGGCTCCATGTCGTCCCTGGCCGCCGCGACGCTCGCGCGCGCCGGGGTCGCCGAGATCGTCATCGCCAACCGCACGCTCGACCGCGCGGAGCGCCTCGCCCAGATCCTCACCGACGGTGACGACACGGACGTGCTGGCCCGCGCGGTACCGATGGACTCGGTACCGGTCGAGCTGACACGTGCCGACATCGCCGTCTCCTGCACCGGCGCCACGGGGCTCGTCCTGTCGGCCGAGTCCGTCGCGGGGGCCGTCGAGGGACGCACGGGGAGGTCCGCGGCCGAGGGCGCCGACTCCGGCCGTACGGCGTCGCCCGCGGCCGTACCCCAGAACGCGCAGCTCGCGCCCACGAGCGTCGGCACCGAAGAGGGCTGCCCCCTCGACCTGTCCGCCGTGCAGGGCACGGCCGGCTTCTCGGTGCTCGGCGAGGCGGCGGTGGCCGGCATGGCCGCGGCGGAGCTGGAACAGCACGCGGCGTGGGTGGACAAGGGCGACGCGGCGGGCCGCGCGCAGCGCCCGGCCGCGGGTGCCGTCACCGTGCTCGACCCGGAGGCCGACGCGGACGCCATCGCGGCGCTCGCGGCCGCGGCCGCCACCGTCGGGCGCGTCCCCGAGCGTCGCAGGCCCGAGCCCGTCGTGGAGGCCCCGCGGCCCGCGCCCGTGCTCGCGCTGCTCGACCTCGCGATGCCCCGCGA
Source organism: Streptomyces sp. NPDC050564 (assembly GCF_044457265.1). Taxonomy (NCBI): domain Bacteria; kingdom Bacillati; phylum Actinomycetota; class Actinomycetes; order Kitasatosporales; family Streptomycetaceae; genus Streptomyces; species Streptomyces sp. NPDC050564. The sequence goes on from NZ_JBITGS010000015.1 coordinate 16,335, forward strand.
CATCGACGCGGCCGTGCACCGGCTCCTCGGAGTGCGGCTCGTCGACATCGAGTCGCTGGCCGAGGCGTCCGCCGACGCACCGATGGCCGCCGACGTGGACCAGGTGCGCAGGATCGTCTCCGACGAGGTTGCCGCCTTCAGCGCCGCCCTGCGGGCCGCGCACATCACCCCCACCGTCGTGGCGCTGCGCACCATGGCCGCCGACCTCGTCGCGAGTGAGATCGCGCGGCTCGACGGACGGCTGCCCGACCTCGACGACAAGCAGCGGGGCGAGATCACCCAGACCGTGCGGCGCGTCGTGGACAAACTGCTGCACGCGCCGACCGTACGGGTCAAGCAGCTGGCCGCCGAGCCCGGCGGTGCCGGGTACGCGGACGCGCTGCGCACCCTGTTCGACCTGGACCCCGAGACGGTCGCCTCCGTCTCGCGGGCCGAGAACAACAACGAGAACGCCAAGAACCGAGGGCGAGCATGAGTGAGCAGGCACTGAGGCTGGGGACCAGGCGCAGCAAACTCGCCATGGCCCAGTCCGGGCAGGTGGCGGACGCCGTGAGCCAGGTGACCGGACGGCCCGTCGAGCTCGTTGAGATCACGACGTACGGGGACACCTCTCGCGAGAGCCTCGCGCAGATCGGCGGCACGGGCGTCTTCGTGACCGCCCTGCGCGACGCACTGCTGCGCGGCGAGGTCGACTTCGCGGTGCATTCGCTGAAGGACCTGCCGACCGCGCAGCCCGACGACCTCGCGCTGGCCGCCGTGCCGGTGCGCGAGGACCCGCGTGACGTGCTCGTCGCCCGCGACGGACTCGTCTTCGCCCAGCTTCCGGACGGTGCGCGCATCGGCACCGGTTCGCCGCGCCGCATGGCCCAGCTGAACGCCTACGCGCGCAGTCACGGGATGACGATCGAGACGGTCGCGATCCGGGGGAACGTCGACACCCGCATCGGATACGTACGTAGCGGGGAGCTCGACGCCGTCGTGCTCGCCGCCGCCGGACTCAATCGGATCGGCCGTATCGACGAGGTGACCGACTTCCTGTCGGTCGACACCGTTTTGCCCGCCCCCGGCCAGGGGGCCCTCGCGATCGAGTGTGCCGCGGACAACGCGGACCTCATCGCTGCGCTCGGAGAGCTCGACGACCCGTTCACCCGGGTCGCCGTGACCGCCGAGCGATCTCTGCTGGCCGCCCTGGAGGCCGGCTGCAGCGCACCCGTGGGTGCGCTCGCCGACCTTCTGGACGACGGGCAGATTGCCAAGGAAATGCGCCTGCGCGGCGTCGTCGGCACGACCGACGGCTCGGCGCTGGTGCAGCTGTCCACCACCGGTCCCGTGCCCGAGACACATGACCAAGCAATGGCGCTGGGCCGTGAACTCGCCGCCGAGATGCTTGCCAAGGGCGCGGCCGGTCTGATGGGGGAGCGAGCACTTTGAGCCCCACCAACCTTCCCGCCGGTCCGGAGCACGGGCACGTCACCTTCCTCGGTGCCGGACCCGGAGATCCAGGACTGCTGACACTGCGCGCCGTCGAGGCGCTGGCGAACGCGGACGTCCTCGTCGCGGAGCATGAGGTGCTCGACGTGGTCCGTGTGCATGCCAGACAAGGCGTCGCCGTCCTGAACACGGATCCGGACACTTCTTCGGACCCGTACTTGGGCACAGGCACGCCTCAGCTGACGGTTGTTGACGGCACGTCAACAACCGTTGGTGACCCCGCGTCGAGGGACGCCGCCAATCTTGTCATGGAGGCCGCGCGGGGCGGCAAGCGGGTCGTACGTGCGGTGTCCGGGGACCCGGGACTTGATACGTACGCCGCCGAGGAAATGCTCGCCTGCGCCGCCGCGGGTGTTCCGTTCGAGGTGGTGCCCGGTATCGCGGCCGCCGTCGGTGTGCCCGCGTACGCGGGTGTGCCACTGCGTGACGCACAGGGCGCGGATGTGCGGTTCGTCGACGCGCGGACGGCCTCGGACCGGTGCTGGACCGAGGTCGGGGCATCGGACGGCACGGTCGTGGTGTCCGCGACGCTCGACTCGGTGGCTTCGGCCGCGGGTGAGCTGGTCGCGGCCGGGCGCAAGCCCGACACCCCGATGACCGTGACGATCGCGGGTACGACCACGCGCCAGCGCACCTGGTCGGCCACCCTCGGCACCATCGCGCAGACGCTGAAGCAGGCGAAGGTGCTGCCGTCCCCGGACGGCGGCCGACCGGTGATAGCCGTGGTCGGTGAGCGTTCCGCAGCCGCCCAGCGCGACCAGTTGTCGTGGTTCGAGTCCAAGCCGCTGTTCGGCTGGAAGGTGCTCGTGCCGCGCACGAAGGAGCAGGCGGCTTCGCTCTCCGACCAGCTGCGGTCGTACGGGGCCGTGCCGCACGAGGTGCCGACGATCGCCGTCGAACCGCCGCGCACACCCCAGCAGATGGAGCGCGCGGTCAAGGGACTCGTCACCGGGCGGTACGAGTGGATCGCCTTCACCTCGGTGAACGCGGTCAAGGCCGTGCGGGAGAAGTTCGAGGAGTACGGGCTCGATGCCCGTGCGTTTGCCGGGATCAAGGTCGCGGCGGTGGGAGAGCAGACGGCGAGGGCGCTGATCGCCTTCGGCGTGAAGCCGGACCTCGTCCCTTCGGGGGAGCAGTCGGCCGCCGGTCTTCTCGAGGACTGGCCGCCGTACGACCCCGTCTTCGACCCCATCGACCGGGTGTTCCTGCCGCGTGCCGACATCGCCACGGAGACGTTGGTCGCCGGGCTCATCGAGCTGGGCTGGGAGGTCGACGACGTCACGGCCTACCGGACGGTGCGCGCCTCGCCGCCGCCGGCGGAGACGCGGGAGGCGATCAAGGGCGGCGGTTTCGACGCCGTGCTCTTCACGTCGTCGTCGACTGTGCGGAACCTGGTCGGTATCGCGGGCAAGCCGCACAACGTGACGGTGATCGCCTGTATCGGGCCCGCCACCGCGAAGACTGCCGAGGAGCATGGGCTGCGGGTCGATGTCATGGCTCCGGAGCCGTCTGTGCACAAGTTGGCCGAGGCGCTGGCGGACTTCGGCCTCAGGCGGCGGGCTGCCGCCGTGGAGGCCGGGGACCCGGTCACCCGGCCCAGCGAGCGCCGACCTGGCTCGCGGCGGCGCCGCACCACCTAGTGCCGGTGGGGGCTGGGGGTGGGTTCTCTCGCCCCCTCCGCCCCTACCCGTCCCGTCCCTGGGGCTCCGTCCCGGACCCCGCTCCTGGAGATTTTCAGCCCCTGCCTCGCCCCCGGGTACCGGCAAGCTGTCGGCAAGGGGGCCCGTGGAGCGGGCGTAGCGTAGAGGGCATGACGAAGTACGGATCCTTCCCCGGTACGCGGCCGCGGCGGCTGCGTACCTCGCCTGCGATGCGGCGCATGGTCGCCGAGACCCGGCTGCACCCCGCCGACTTCATCCTCCCCGCGTTCGTGCGGGAGGGCGTCAGCGAGCCGGTGCCGATCGCGGCGATGCCCGGTGTCGTGCAGCACACCCGCGACAGCCTGAAGAAGGCGGCCGTGGAGGCGCTGGAGGCCGGGGTCTCCGGGATCATGCTGTTCGGCGTGCCGGTGGACGAGAAGAAGGACGCGGTCGGGACTCCGGGGACGGATCCGGACGGGATTCTGCAGGTCGCGATCCGCGATGTGCGCGCCGAGGTCGGCGACGAACTGCTGGTGATGTCCGACCTGTGTCTCGACGAGACGACCGATCACGGGCACTGCGGGGTCCTGGACGAGCAGGGGCGCGTCGACAACGACGCCACCCTGGAGCGGTACGCCGAGATGGCTCAGGTCCAGGCCGATGCCGGAGCGCACATCGTCGGGCCCAGCGGCATGATGGACGGTCAGATCGGGGTCGTCCGGGATGCCCTCGACCAGATCGGGCGCGAGGACGTCGCCATCCTCGCCTACACCGCCAAGTACTCCTCCGCCTTCTACGGCCCCTTCCGGGAGGCCGTCGCCTCCTCGCTGAAGGGCGACCGGAAGACGTACCAGCAGGATCCCGCCAACGTGCGGGAGTCCATGCGGGAGTTGGCCCTCGACCTGGAGGAGGGGGCCGACATGGTGATGGTCAAGCCGGCGGGTCCGTACCTGGACATCCTCGCGAAGGTCGCCGACTCGGTCGACGTGCCTGTCGCCGCGTACCAGATCTCCGGGGAGTACTCGATGATCGAGGCCGCCGCGGAGAAGGGCTGGATCGACCGGGACAAGGCGATCCTGGAGACCCTGACGGGCATCAAGCGGGCGGGTGCGCAGAACATCCTCACCTACTGGGCCACCGAAGTCGCGCAGAAGCTAGGGCGCCAGTAGTTCCACCAGGCGTGAGAGGCCGTCGTCGGCGTATCCCTCGGCGACGGCCCGGTCCAGCAACTCGCGCATCGGCTCGAAGAGTTCGGTGCGGACGCCCTGGTCGGCGAAGGTGTGCAGGAGGCCGGGGAAGGCCGCCTGGCTCACGGCGAGGCTGGAGACGTCGGTGAGGTGGCGCCCGGTGTCGACGGCGTTCGCCGTGCCGGGCACCAGGCCGTTCGCCATCGCCGTCAGCCAGTCCTGCAGCAAGGGTGCCAACTCCCGGGCGGGGATGCCCTCCGAGCGGATCAGGGCGAAGGCCTGGGCCACCCCGGCGACCATGCCGTACGTGCCCGTCAGCAGGGACAGGTCGTACAGCGCCGCCAGGCCCGGATCCGTGCCGGTCCAGCGGGTGCCGCCCAGCGCGGCGAGGGTGGCGCGGTGTGTCTCGTACGCCCGCTCGTCGCCGCTGTAGAGGACGTACGCCGCCGGGGTGGCGATCATCTGCGGTACGGCCATGATGCCGCCGTCCACGTACGCGATGCCGTGCTCCTGCGCCCAGGACGCCAGCTTCCTTGCCTGGACGGGCGTTCCGTTGGTGACGTTCACCAGGGTGCGGCCCGTGAGGACGGTGGTGTGCGGGTGGAGGAGCTCGGTCACGTCGTCGTACGTCGTGAGGCAGACGAGGGTGAGGGGGCCGGCCGTGACGGCCTCGGCGTGCGTACCTGCCGGGGTGGCGCCCTGGGCGGTGAGGGGGCCCGTCTTGGACGGTGTGCGGTTCCAGACCGTCGTGGGGTGGCCCGCCTTGAGGAGGGCGGCGGCCAGGGCCGTGCCCATGAGGCCCAGGCCGAGGACGCCGACCGGGGGCTTGGTGTGGTCGTCGGATGGTGTCGTCATGACGAACATGCTGGTCGGACCCCCAACTCACCACAAGTACCCACTTATTGGTCAGCTGCTGACCATTTGGTAAGTGAGCCTCAGCGACCCTCGGGTGCTCTCAGTAGGCCAGCGCGTCGTCCAGGCTCTGCTGCCAGTACGTCACGGTGAGCTTGTCGTCGACGTACACGCCCTTCGCGGGGAGCTCCGGCTGTGCGCTGCTGCCCTTGTCGAAGCCGACCGTGAGGGCCTTGGCCGTGTAGCCGTTCCCGCCGCTGCCGTCGCCGGCGGAGAGGAGGACGCCCGCGTAGCCGGACTCACCGGGAGTGAGCGTGACGACCGCCTGGGGGTGGGTCTCCTCGGCCACCGGGGGGACCGCCTGGGCCTCGCCGAAGCGGGCGATGGGGTAGCCGGTGAGGTCGCAGTTCTTCGAGCCGGTGTTGGTGACGGTGAGGAGGAGGTGGTTGAGCGGGCGGGTGACTTCGGTGGCGGTGGTCTTGGTGTTGGCGCCGTTGCAGGGGGTGTTGCGGGTGGTGCCGCCACCGTTCGACGTGCCCGTGGATCCGCCGGTCGTGCCTCCGGTGCCCTTGCCCGTCGAGCCGCCGGTGGAGCCACTCGTGGAGCCGCCCGTCGTGCCGCCCGTCGTGCCGCCGGTGTTCCCGGCCGGCTTCGCCGTCGAACCCCCGGCGGGCGCCGACCGGCTCGGCTGGGTGGAGGGCTTGGACGCGGAGGACGGGCCCTCGTCCCGTACGCCCTTCCCGTTGTCGCACGCCGAGAGGGCGAGCGCGGCGAGCGCGACCGTCGTGGCGGCGAGGAGACGAGTGCGGGCGGTGCGTGCGGACATGGGTGATCCCCCTGTGTGGTGTGGCTGGTTGAAGTGGCCGCTCGACCGGTCGAGGAGAGCGGCGTGCTTGGATGACCACAGCTTGTGCGGTGATCCGTCCCGGCCGCCATGGTTGCCGGGGTATTCGGGACGCCGGAACGTTCGCATGGGGTCTGACCTGGGGGAATGACGTCCCCCTGGAACGGTGCCCGGGACACGGGGGGTGGAGGAACGGTGGCGGGGGACGAGTTCGCGGAGCTGCTGCGGGAGCTGAAGGAGCGGTCCGGACTCAGTTACGGGGTGCTCGGCAAGCGGCTGCATGTGAGTGCGTCGACGCTTCACCGGTACGTCAACGGGGATGCCGTACCGACGGATTACGCGCCCGTGGAGCGGTTGGCCCGGCTGTGCAAGGCGACTCCGGAGGAGCTGGTGGAGCTTCACCGGAGGTGGGTGCGGGCCGATGTGCTGCGGGGGCGCAAGGGGGTGGAGATCCCGGCGGCGGAGACTTCAGCCGCGGAGGCCCCGGCCGCGCCCGATGCCGCACCGGAGCCGGAGCCGGAGCCGGGGCGGGAGCCAGAGTCGGAGTCGGAGCGGGAAGCTGCGGGCGGTGGGCGGCGGCGTACCGTCGCGCTCGCCGGCGCCGCTGTCGCCGCCGCCGTCGTGTCCGCCGCACTGGTCGTGAACCTTGTTCCCGGCAAGGGCGACGGCCGCGACGAGGGAAGGTCCGTGGGTGTCGCCGCCTCGCACACCTCCGGCCCGCCCGATGCCGGTGCCTCGTCCGGCGCGAAGCCCCCGTCCCCCTCGGTGTCCGCTTCGCGCAGTGGCAGTCCCGAGGCGTCCGCTTCGCGGGGCGGCGGAGCCGCGGTGCGGGACGGTGCCTCCCCTGACGGGGCACCCGAGGACGGCGCCACCGCGCCGGCCGTCGCCACCGATCCGTACAAGTGGGACGGCCCGTGCAGCCAGCACTACCTGGTGAACCGGAAGGCCGCGCAAGTGCCCCCGCCGCCGAACGAGTCGGACGCGCGCGGCTGGGTCACGGCGCTCGGCGGGGTCCCGGGCGAAGAGCAGATGGTCGCGCTGACGGTGCAGGGCACCGGGGAGGCCACCGTCGTACTGGACGCGCTGCATGTGCGCGTGGTGGGCAAGAGCGCGCCGCTCGCCTGGAACGACTACGCGATGGGCGTCGGGTGCGGCGGTGGCGTGGAGACCGCCTCGTTCCACGTGGACCTCGACGCGGGGCGGCCCGTGACCACGCCCAAGGCCGGGCAGCGGGACTTCCCCTACAAGGTCAGCGAGTCCGATCCCGAGGTCTTCTACGTGTTCGCGGACGCGCGGGCGCACGACGTGAGCTGGTACCTGGAACTGGACTGGTCCAGCGGAAACCGGCACGGGACGGTGCGGATCGACGACAAGGGGAAGGCGTTCCGCACGAGCGGCAACGCGGGGCGGCCGGCGTACGACTATCCGCTGGGCGGGAGCGAGTGGGAGACGGCGGCTCCTGCCGGCTAGGCCGGGCCCCGCGTCTTAGGCGTGACCGCCGGAAAGGCCCTGGGGCGTGGCCCTGGGTCGCGGTTCTGGACGTGCTCTGTCACCGTCGTGCCACAGACCGCCGGACAGGTGAACCCCCGAGGCCCGCACTGCGCTCTGAAGCGACGAGTGCCGATGAGAGACAGGCACCTGAACTTCTACTTCGGGGGATTTCATGCAGAACGGGACGCAGCAGCACCGGACGGGTATCCGCAGAGCCGCTCTGGCGATGGTGACCGCGTCGGCGGCCACCCTGCTCATGACCGCGTGTCAGCCGGGCGGCAACGGGGCGGGGTCGGCGGCTTCGCCGTCGGGCGTGCCGGCCAAGCCGGCGGCCTCCTCCGGTGGCCCGACGCCCGCGGCGTCGCGGCCCGCCGGCACGGACGCGTCGACGCCGCCGGCGGGGAACGCCTCTCCCTCGGCCGCCGGTTCGGCTTCCGCGACGGCGGCCGCCTCCGCGAAGACGTGTGGCGCGTCGGACCTGGAGGCGTCCATGTACCAGGCCGGTGTCCGGCCGGAGGGCACCGGGACCGGAGCGGCGATCGTCGAGTTCACCAATGTGTCCGGCAAGCCGTGCCTTGTCCAGGGGCATCCGACGGTGGCGGGGGCGGGCAACGGTTCCCCGGAGAAGAACCGTCCGCTCAAGGTGACCCTGTCGGGCTCCGCGTCCAAGGTGCTGGTCGCACCGGGCGGCAAGGCCTGGACGAAGCTGACGTTCGTCCAGGTCCAGGGTGAGGCCGACGGCTACTGCGTGTCCGGATCCACGCCTGTCAGCTATCCGACCCTGGTGGTGGGCCTCGCGACCGCCGGGTCACACCAAGTCGCCCTCGACGACGGCGTCCTGGCCGAGTGCGACGACAAGGTGACCGTCACCGCGGTATCCGCGACGAAGCCCTCCTGAACTTCCTGGGCACTATCAAGTCCCGTGGGGAATTAGGTTGTTGCCCGTTGAATGACCTCACTCTCCAGGGAGAGGCTTTATGGGACGGGCAGGGGCGGCGGGGGCGAAGAAAATCGCCCCGCGGTCCGTATCGCGGAATTGGCCGGTGTAGGCAACAGCTATCTCCTTAGGCTTCCGGCACGAAGTGCCGTAGTGGAGCCGCAGCAGAAGGAGCCCGCCGTGACCGTCGTCGAGAATGTTCCTGCCCTGAGTGGCAGTTCGTCCCCCGTGCCCCCGCTCGCCGCGCGGGTCGCCGAGGTCGGTGGGTCACCGGTGCGCGACATTCTCGCGGTCACGGCACGGCCCGAGGTGATCAACTTCGCGGGTGGGCTGCCCGCGCCGGAGCTGTTCGACGCGGAGGGGATCGCCGCCGCGTACCGGGACGTGCTGGCGGAGGTGCCCGAGCGGGCGCTGCAGTACGCGACGACCGAGGGAGAGCCCGGGCTGCGGGCCGCGCTCGCCGAGCGCACGAGCCGGCGCGGTCTGGCGACCCGGGCCGAGGAGATACTCGTGACCACCGGGTCACAGCAGGCACTGTCCCTGCTGGCCACCGCGCTGCTCGAACCCGGCGACGTCGTGCTCGTCGAAGACCCCTGCTATCTGGCGGCACTTCAGGCGTTCCGGTTCGCGGGAGCCCGGGTGATCGCCGTGCCGGGCGACGCGGACGGCATCGATCCGCGGGCACTGGAGGAACTGGTGACACGGGAGCGCCCCAAGCTGCTCTACACCGTGCCGACCTTCCAGAACCCGACCGGCCGCACCATGGCGGCCGAGCGGCGGGCCGCCATCGCCTCCGTGGCAGCGCGGCACGGGCTGTGGATCGTCGAGGACGACCCCTACGGGGAGCTCCGCTTCGAGGGCGAGCGGGTGCCGTGGATCGCCTCGTACGACGGAGCCGGGGACCGGGCCGTGCTGCTCGGGTCCTTCTCCAAGGTGATGGCACCCGGCATGCGGCTGGGGTGGCTGCGCGCGCCCGCGGCGCTGCGCCGGGCCTGCGCCGTCGCCAAGCAGGCCGCCGACCTGCACACCCCGACCGTCAACCAGCTCGCCGCCGCCCGGTACTTGGCCGACCGGGACCTGGACGCCCATGTGACGCGGGTCGCGGGCGTGTACCGCGAGCGGCGTGACGCCATGCTCGCCGGGATCGCCGACGCCCTGCCGGCCGGGTCCACCTGGACCCGGCCCGAGGGCGGCATGTTCCTCTGGGCGCGGCTGCCGGAGTCGTACGACACCACGGTCCTGCTCCCGCGTGTGGTGGAGCAGGACGTGGCGTACGTGCCCGGGGCGCCGTTCTACGCGGGCACGCCGGACACGTCGACGCTGCGGCTGTGCTTTGTCACGCAGACCCCGGACGAGATCGGGGAAGGGCTGCGGCGGTTGGGTCGGGGGCTGCGGGGCTAGTGCCCCAGCAGGCAATGTTCGCCCCGTCGCGACGCCCGGCACGCTCCCCCACTGCCCACTGCCTTGAGGGCGTGGGAGGTGCCCCCACTCGCCGCACCGGCCGCAAGCCCAAGTACGTCCCGTATGAGGACTTCCGGTCGGCACTCCCCGAGCCTTCGGCCGGGGGACCCCCAGAGCACGCACCGGACGCCGCTCCTTGACGGGCAAACGTTGCCTGCCGGGGCACCAGGAGATCGGCAAGGAACGCCCGTCCACGTCATCCGCAGCCGTACGGAGTTACGGGCGCTGGCCCAGTTTGTCCACCACGGCCGCCTTCACGAGGCCCTTGACCTGCTTGTACTTCGTGCCGCCACTTGTGCTGCCCGTCTGGCGCAGACCCAGGTAGGCGTAGGTGTCCCGGTCGAAGACGAGACCGAACGTCGTCTTGGGGTAGGAGATCCCGATTCCGTGCCGGCCGAGGGCGTCCACCTCGTCGTGGTCGATGACGATGTCGGGCAGCTTGGCTACGGCCTCGAAGGCGGCGGCCTGCAGTCCCGGCGGCATGACCCGGGGGCCACGCATGAGCATGACCGCGTCCATGAAGGCAATCTGGTCGGCCATGTCGGAACCGTCGCCGCCGCGCCTGAGCGCCTTGAGGAGCTTGTCGGGGTCGGTCGGCCACTTCTTCAGCTTCGCGTACTCGGTGGGCGGCCACCTCACGTGGTGCTTGCCCAGGGGCGGCTCGTCAAGGATCCTGCCCTCGTAGCTGTACCGGGAGGTCTTCGAGCCGTCCACGGAGAGCCAGCTCTCGTCCGTGAACTTCTCGACCTTCCCGCTCTTGAGCCACGTCCGTGTGGTGACCTCCTTGGTGTAGAGGTACTGGTCGTTGCGCGGGATCGGCAGGTCCGCGCTGTCGGACCGCGACCGGTCGGCGGCCTTGTGCAGCACCTGCGCCGCGCTGAGCGTGGTCATCCGCGGCGCGTCGTTCGAGTCCTTGCCGTGGACGGCGACGACGGTGGTGCCGGCCACCGCCGCGGCGGCCGTCGCGGCGATGGCGGCACGGAACAGCAGGCGCCTGGGCAGGGCGACGGCGATCCCCTCGCGAGTCTCCCGGGTGATGGCGCTCTGCAGCCGGGCGCGGGCGGCGGCACGGGCCTCGTCGGTCGGTGGAGGCGGGTCGGCCGCCAGCTCCCGCACCGAAGCGAGGTCGTCCTTCCGCACTGAAGTGAGGTCATCCATGATCGGGCTCCTCGTGAACCTCTTGAAGGGCTGTGGGATCCGACCCGCCCAGTGCTTCGCGCAATCTGCTTCGAGCCCGGTGCAGCCGTGAGCGCACGGTGCCCACCGGTACGCCCAGGGCCTCCGCGGCCTCCGTGTAGTCGAGATCTCCCCAGGCGATCACCAGCAGCACGTCCCGGTAGCGGGCGGGCAGTCCGGCGAGGGCTCCCGCCAGCGCGCCGCGGGCGCTCTCGGCGCTGACTCGGTCGGCCACCCGCTCCGCCATCGGCTCGCCGCCGCCCTCGCCGGGCCCCGTGGCGGCGACCCGCGACAGCGCCCGAAGGCGGCGTGCCTCGGCCCGCCGGTGCTGGCCGACGAGGTTGGTGACGATCCCGTAGAGCCAAGGCCGCGCCTGCGGCCTCGACAGGTCGTAGCGACGGCGCCGCTGGAAGGCGATCACAAAGGTCTCGGCCATCAGGTCGTCGGCCGCTTCTGTGCCGAGCCGCCTGGCCGCGTACCGGTGGATGTCGTCGGCGTAGCGGTCGAACAGCACGGCGAACGCGTCGGGCTCATCCCAGGACCGTTCGATCACCGAGGCGTCGGAGTCGGACGGCTCGTCCGTGCTGAGGGCACGGTGGACTCCGACGCTCGGTGAGGCGGTCACTGGTCGCCTCTTAGGCTCATGGATTTCCCTCGAAGACACGGGCATGGTCACCTGCTGTTGGCCGATGGCCGCGATCGAGTTCCCGTCCTGGGCTTTCCCGCGCTCCGGGGGAGACTCAGCCCCGCCGGAATCAGTCCCACCAGAAGGACCACACCTGCTTGCCGAGGAGTTCGTGTGCGGCGTACGCGCGCAGCGTCTCGTGGTCGCCCTGGGTGATGTTGTCCGGGCAGAAGGCGAAGTGCTCGGCGGCGACCGCCTCGGCCTCGCTCATGGTGGTGGGCGGGGCGGCCACGGACAGCACGAGCTGGTCGAAGGTGAGGGCGACCACGCGTATGCCGAAGCGGTCCTCCCAGGACCGGAGGACGGCGCACAGGCGCGCCACGTCGCCCTCGTGGTTCATGGGGCCGGACCAGCCGATCGCCGCCGGTATGTCGGCGCTGCGGCGCGCCGGGACGAGTGCCAGGCGCGGCTCCTTCAGCCAAGTTCCGCTGTCCGCGAGGGAGTCGGCGATCTCGGCGGCGCGGGTGTCGGGGTCGACATCGTGCCGCGTGGCGGGAGCGAGGCCCGGCCACGCGGGGCCGTACGGCGCGACCTTCTCGTCGTAGGTCTTCGGCTCGCCGAAGATCTCGACGACCCTCGCCTTGCCGGGGTAGTCCTCGTCGGTGCCGGGTTCGTCCGCAGCGTAGTCCTCCCAGAACTCCGCGAGCACCGCCTCGGCGTCGTGATCACCGGGATACGACACCTCGCCGGGCATCAACTCCCATTCCTCCGGCCCGTCTTGGCTGCCGCCGACGTCTATGAGCAGCGGGAGCAGCCCCGACGTCCGCCGAGCGTGCTCCAGCGCCGCCCAGCCGCCGGGCTCCGCCGGCTCCTCGGCATGCCACAGCAGCGGCTCGTGCCACGGACCTTCGTGTGTCGTGTCGATCAGTCTCCCGGCGGGGAGTTCAAGCCCGAGCGTGCGCCCGCTCGGGTCGGCCGTCAGCTGGGGCAGCGGGTTGGGAAGAGTCGCCATGCCGGTGACTTTAGGGCCCGCCACCGACAGCGCGACACGAGCGGGATCCCGGCCGGGTGGCCTGCGACTTCGTCCACCCGACCGGGGCCCTCCCCCTCGAACCGGGACGGCCTCGAAAATCGTCCAGTCCGGTTCGCTCCTTCCGCCCCGCCGACCGCACTGCCAATAATTCGGAGGAGCTGCCGGGACCGCGATGGTTTCGGCCCAGACCGAACTGTGGAGGGGCATGCGAGGACTTCGGGAACCGTGGGGGACTTGATGCTGTATCTGCACTTCACGGCGGAGGACCTGCTGCGCGTGGCGTTCGCGACGGAACCCGCCCCGCTGATGGAACTCGGGCTCGCCGTCGCCGCGCTGCGGCGCCGTGCTCCGTCTCCCGTGCTGAGCCGCTGGCAGCACCGGGCGCGGCAGACGTTCCCCGCCGAAGCCCGCCCCTTGCTGGATCTGATCCCGCCCACGGCCCGGGGCCCCATGTTCCTCGATCCGCTCAGCCGAGACCTGGAGGACGGGCTGGACACCGTCCTGTCGACCCCCACCGAACGGGTCCGCGCGGAACTCGACAGCCGGGTACCGGAGGTACTGCGGCCCACTTCCTGGATTCGGCGACTCGCCGACCGGGACCGGGAGTCCTGGCAGGAACTGGAACGCGCGCTGCGTGCCGCGTACGACGGTCTCCTCGCCGACTCCTGGAGACACATCCGGTCCGCCTTCGACGCCGAACGCGCCTGGCGGACCCGTCTGTTGGCCCAGCACGGCATCCGCACCGCCCTGGCCGGCCTCGGTCCGGGCGGACGCTGGGACGGCACGACGCTGGTCTTCGACACTCTCGAGGACCGGCACATCGCGCTCTCGGGCCACGGCGTCACCCTGCTCCCGTCCACCGTGTGGACCGGGTACCCGCTGGTGGCCCCGTACGACGACGCCCCGAGCATCCTGATCTACGGAGCCGCCGCCCCGCTCCCGCTGCTCGCGGAGCGTGTGGTCCACGACAGCAGCCCGTTGGGCGCGCTCCTGGGACGCACCCGCGCGGCCGCCCTGGAACTCCTCACACGGCAGCGCACCACCAGCGAACTCGCCCGCGAACTCGACATCAGCAAGTCCTCGGCCTCCGAACACACCAAGGCGCTGCGCGACGCCCGCCTGATCACCACCCAACGCGACGGCAAGGCCGTCTGGCACACGTGCACTCCGTTGGGCCTCGACCTGCTGACCACGGGGGTCACCGCGCGGCCGTGAAGGCCCTCCAGGCGGCGGGACTGCCGGGCAAGGTGGTGTGTGCGAGTTCGGAGGAGGTTTCCAGTGACTGGGAAGCGATCAACTTCCCCCGGGGGCTAGGTTGTTGGCCCCTGAATGACGTGACTCTCCGGGGGAGAGGCTTTATGCCTGCTGATGCTTTGGGCCAGGACGCCGCCGTACTGAGATGGCGGATCGACACCACCAAGGCGCACCCGGCGCGGGTCTACGACGTCTTCCTCGGCGGCAGGGACAACTACCCCGTCGACCGGGCCGCGGCCGCCGCCGCCCTCGCCGTCAACCCGCGGGGCTACCTCGACATCCGGCACAACCGTGACTTCCTGCGCCGGGCCGTGACGACGCTGGCCCGGGAGGACGGCATCCGCCAGTTCCTGGACATCGGCACGGGTCTGCCGACACAGGACAACGTCCACCAGATCGCCCAGCGGTTCGCCCCGGACGCGCGAGTCGTATACGTCGACCGCGACCCCGTCGTCCTGGCTCAGGCGTACGCCCTGCTGACCAGCGGCCCCGAGGGACGCACCGACTACGTGGACGCGGACCTCAGGCAGCCGGGGCGGATTCTCGAGCAGGCCGCCAAGACCCTCGACTTCGACCGACCCGTCGCCCTCGTGCTCGCTGCCGTCCTGCACTTCGTGGCGGACGAGGAGGCATACGAGAGCGTGCGGGACCTGGTGGACGCGCTGCCGTCGGGCAGCCGGCTCGTCCTCAGCCACCTCACGGCAGACTTCAACCCCGAGATCATCGGCAGGGTCGCGCAGACCTACACCGAGCGCGGCTTCACCTTCGTGCTCCGCACCAAGGCGGACGTCGAACGCTTCTTCACCGACAACGGCCTGGAACTCGACGACCCGGGTGTCGTCCTCGGCCACCGCTGGCGACCTGACGGCGCCGGCCCCGTCCCCGAGACGGCCGACCCGGCCCACCTCGCCACCCTCGACGACATAGAGAAGATCCGCTTCCGTGGCATCGACGACGCCACGGATGCGGACATCAATTTCTATACGGCGACGGCCCGCAAGCGCTGATCAGAGCCGCTCGGGCGTCCGGATCCCCAGCAGGGCCATGCCTTGGTGCAGGGTGCGGGCCGTGAGGTCGCACAGGAACAGACGGTTCTCGACCTGGGCCGGGGTGTCCGCCTTCAGGACCGGGCACTCCGAGTAGAAGGTCGTGTAGTGGGATGCCAGCTGGTAGAGGTACGCGGCCAGCTTGTGCGGCGCGTACTCCTCCGCGACCTCCGCGACCGTCTCCGCGAAGCGGTCCAGGTGCAGGCCCAATGCGCGCTCGGCGGCAGCCAGTTCGAGCTCCGGGTGGGCGGCCGGGCGGACCTCGCCCGCCTTGCGGAGGATCGACTGGATACGGGCGTACGCGTACTGGAGGTACACCGACGTGTCGCCGTTGAGCGAGACCATCTGGTCCAGGTCGAACTTGTAGTCGCGGTTCGCGGACGTCGACAGGTCCGCGTACTTCACCGCGCCGATACCGACCTGCCCGCCGCGCTCCGCGATCTCCTCCTCGGACAGGTCCTGGGCCTTCTCCCGTACGACGGCGGAGGCACGCTCGATCGCCTCGTCCAGCAGATCCACCAGCCGCACCGTCTCGCCCTCACGGGTCTTGAACGGCTTGCCGTCCTTGCCGAGGACCGTGCCGAAGGCGAGCTGGTGCGCCTTCACGTCGTCGTTCAGCCAGCCTGCCCTGCGCGCGGTCTCGAAGACCATCTTGAAGTGCAGGGACTGGCGGGCGTCCACCACGTACAGGAGCGTCGAGGCCTTCAGCTGGAAAACGCGGTCCCTGATCGCGGAGAGGTCCGTCGCCGCGTAGCCGTAGCCGCCGTCCGACTTCTTCACGATCAGCGGGACCGGGTTGCCGTCCGGGCCCTTGACGTCGTCGAAGAACACGCACAGCGCGCCGTCGGAGCGGACCGCCACGCCCGACTCCTCCAGGAGGCGGCACGTCTCGTCCAGCATGTCGTTGTAGCCGGACTCGCCGACCACGTCCGCGTCGCGGATCTCCATGTCCAGCTTGTCGAAGACCGAGTTGAAGTAGATCTTCGACTCGTCGACGAACACCTGCCAGAGGGCCAGGGTCTCCGGCTCTCCCGCCTGGAGGTCCACCACCCGGCGCCGCGCCCGCGTCTTGAACTCCTCGTCGGAGTCGAAGACCGCCCGCGCGGCCTTGTACAGCCGGTTCAGGTTCGACATGGCCTCCTCGCCGGAGACCTCGCCGCTCTTCTTGTGGTCCAGCTCGTGGGGGTGCTCGATCAGGTACTGGATGAGCATGCCGAACTGGGTGCCCCAGTCGCCGATGTGGTGGCGCCGGATGACGGACTCGCCGGTGAACTCCAGGATCTGGACGACCGCGTCGCCGATCACCGCCGACCGCAGGTGACCTACGTGCATCTCCTTCGCGACGTTCGGCTGCGCGTAGTCGATCACCGTCGTGCCCGGGTGCTCCGCGAACGGCACGCCGAGGCGCTCGCCGTCCGCGTACCGCGCCGCCAGGTTCTCGGTGATCGCCTTGTCGGTGATCGTGACGTTCAGGAAGCCGGGCCCGGAGACCTCGACATCCTTGATCACGTCGCCCGTGGTGATCCGCTCGACGACCTGTGTCGCCAGGTCCCGCGGGTTCGCCTTCGCCTTCTTCGCGAGGGCCAGGATCCCGTTGGCCTGGAAGTCGGCCCGGTCGCTTCGTCGCAGCAGCGGGTCCGCGGAACCGGCCTCCGGCAGGGCTGCCGAGAGGGCGTCCGCGAGGCGCTGGTGGACGGAAGCGGTGAGGGACGTGACCGAGGCCATGGAGTGGGTGCCGTTCTCCTCGAAGGATTCAGATAGACCTGGCCAGTATCCCATGGGGGGACAAGCGGATTTCGCGCTCCGTGTCCGGCCGTGCGTCGTGTGCCGAGCGCTGTCGTGGGGGTCGGACTCCGACGTGGCTCCGACGGCTGCGGGCGCGTGGTGCCCCGCCCTCCCCGTGGGGGCAGTCCGTCTTCCGGGTGGGCACGAGGCTGTGAAAAGCCGTTTTCGCGGTTCCCGGCGTTGCTGGGAGAATGGTGCGGTCAGCCGTACTGGCGTATCAGAAAGAAGGACGTGCCGATCGTGGCTCAGAGCACCGAGACCACCGACTGGGTCTCCCGTTACGCGGATGAGGTCATCGAGGAGTCGGAGCGTCGGGCCCCGGGCAAACCCGTCGTCGTCGCGTCCGGACTCTCCCCCTCCGGCCCGATCCACCTGGGCAATCTCCGGGAGGTCATGACGCCGCACCTCGTCGCCGACGAGATCCGGCGACGTGGGCACACCGTGCGCCATCTGCTCTCCTGGGACGACTACGACCGCTACCGCAAGGTCCCGGCCGGCGTCCCCGGCATCGACGAGTCCTGGGCCGAGCACATCGGCAAGCCGCTGACCTCCGTGCCGGCCCCGGTGGGCTCGGAGTACCCGAACTGGGCCGAGCACTTCAAGGCCGCGATGATCAAGGCGCTGGCCGAGCTCGGCGTCGAGTACGACGGGATCAGCCAGACCGAGCAGTACACCTCGGGCGCCTATCGCGAGCAGGTTCTCTTCGCGATGAAGCACCGCGGTGACATCGACGCCATCCTCGACCAGTACCGGACCAAGAAGGCCCCGGCCAAGAAGCAGGGCCAGAAGCCGGTGGACGAGGCGGAGCTGGAAGCCGCCGAGGGGTCCGGGGCCGCCGCCGAGGACGACGGCAGCTCGGCCGCCGGGTACTACCCGTACAAGCCCTACTGCGGGCAGTGCGAGAAGGACCTGACGACCGTCACGGCGTACGACGACGAGACGACCGAGCTGACGTACACCTGCTCCGCCTGCGGCTTCTCCGAGACCGTGCGGCTGAGCGAGTTCAACCGCGGCAAGCTGGTCTGGAAGGTCGACTGGCCGATGCGCTGGGCCCACGAGGGCGTGATCTTCGAGCCGAGCGGTGTCGACCACTCGTCCCCGGGGTCCAGCTTCCAGGTCGGCGGGCAGATCGTCGGGATCTTCGGCGGCAAGCAGCCGATCGGCCCGATGTACGCCTTCGTCGGCATCAGCGGCATGGCCAAGATGTCCAGCAGCAAGGGCGGGGTGCCCACCCCGGCCGACGCGCTCCAGATCATGGAGCCGCAGTTGCTGCGCTGGCTGTACGCCCGCCGTCGGCCCAACCAGTCGTTCAAGATCGCCTTCGACCAGGAGATCCAGCGGCTGTACGACGAGTGGGACAAGCTGGCGGGGAAGGTGGCCGACGGCTCCGTGCTCGCGGCCGACGCGGCCGCGTACGCCCGTGCCGTCGGCACCGCGGCCGGGGAACTGCCCAAGACGCCCCGCCCGATGCCGTACCGCACCCTCGCCTCCGTCGCCGATGTCACCGCCGGCCACCAGGACCAGGCTCTGCGGATCCTGAGCGAGCTCGACCCCGAGAACCCGCTCACCTCGCTCGACGAGGTCCGGCCGCGGCTCGACAGGGCCGAGACCTGGATCAACACGCAGGTTCCGGCCGAGGAGCGCACCGTCGTGCGCGACGAGCCCGACGTGGAGCTGCTGAAGTCGCTCGACGACCAGGGGCGCGAGTCGCTGCGGCTGCTGCTGGAGGGGCTGGAGGAGAACTGGTCCCTCGACGGCCTCACCCACCTCGTCTACGGCGTCCCCAAGGTCCAGGCCGGCTTCTCCGCCGATGCCACCGCCAAGGAGCTGCCGCCGGAGATCAAGGTGGCCCAGCGCACGTTCTTCGCGCTGCTGTACCACCTGCTGGTCGGACGGGACACCGGGCCGCGGCTGCCCACGCTGCTGCTGGCCGTGGGGCAGGACCGGGTGCGCAAGCTGCTGGGCGCGTAGCGGTCTCGGCTGTACGACGGAGGGGGGGCCCCGGGGTAACCCGGCGCCCCCCCCCGCGTAAGTAGGGGCGAACGCGAGGTGGTGGTCCACCACAGACGCGGGGGAGCGGGGGGGGGTGCGCGTTAA
>NZ_JBITGS010000015.1:35263-126663 GCF_044457265.1 Streptomyces sp. NPDC050564
CGGCCCCCGGTGGGGCTGGCGGGGGGCCGGGCCGGGGTGCCCACGGGGGGGGGCGGTTCGGGGTCCGGGGTTACCGCGGGGGGGGCCCCCGGGTCACCCCGGGCCCCCCCCTCCGTCGTACGTCGGTACTCAGGCGATGTGGTCCTCCTCCAGTTCCGCGTTGAAGCGGTTCTGGAAGCGGTTCATGTAGCGCCTCAGCTCGCTGTCGGTGAGGGTGACGCCGTAGGTGGCCTCGACGTTGTTGCCGAACTCACCCTTCGTGGGCAGGCCCTGGCCGTTTATCGACTGGCGGAACACCTGGTAGAAGCTCTCCTCGCGGGTCTTCTCGTCGGCCAGCGGGGACTGCTCCTCCCTCGGGGCCGGGATGGGGAGCTGCTCCGGCTCGGGGGCGGCGCCCTCGCCCAGCTGGCGGGTGCGGCCGGGGCCCGCGGGGATGGGGAAACTGCCCGTCTCCTCCGGGCCGGGCTCGTACGCCTGCGCCTGCTGCTCCTCGTACCACTGCCAGCCCTCTTGCTCCTGGGCGTACGACGGGTCGTACGGGGGTTGGTATGCGGGGTCGTAGCCGCCCTCGTAGACGACGTTCTGCTCGGGGGGTGCGAACCAGGGGCTCTGGTCGGGGCCCTGGGGGCTGTCCAGTTGCTGTGGATCCTGGTTGCCCTCGGGGTATTGCCGCTGCTCGCCGGGAGGTACCGCTCTCTGGGGGACGGGTGCCGCCTCAGGGGCACGACGGCCCGCAACCATGTCGAGTTCGGGGGCGAGTGCCGCCCCGGCGGCACGATCGCCCGCAGCCAGCTCGGATTGCGGAGCCGGAGGCAGGAGCGCGGGCTCGATCCCCGCCGCCGCCAGCCCCGAGGGCGCGGTCTGCGCGAGCGGGACGCCGTACCGGGCGAGCCGCAGTGGCATCAGGCTCTCCACCGGGGCCTTGCGGCGCCACGCGCGGCCGAAGCGGGAGTGGAGGCGGGCCTGGTAGACGAGACGGTCCTGCTCCAGCTTGATGACCTGTTCGTAGGAGCGCAGCTCCCACAGCTTCATACGGCGCCACAGGAGGAAGGTGGGGACCGGGGAGAGCAGCCAGCGGGTGAGGCGGACGCCCTCCATGTGCTTGTCGGCGGTGATGTCCGCGATCCGGCCGATCGCGTGCCGGGCCGCCTCGACCGACACCACGAAGAGCACCGGGATGACGGCGTGCATGCCGACCCCCAGCGGGTCCGGCCAGGCCGCCGCGCCGTTGAACGCGATCGTCGCGACCGTCAGCAGCCATGCCGTCTGGCGCAGCAGCGGGAAGGGGATGCGGATCCAGGTCAGCAGCAGATCCAGGGCGAGCAGGACGCAGATGCCCGCGTCGATGCCGATCGGGAAGACGTACGCGAAGTTCCCGAAGCCCTTCTTCAGGGCAAGCTCGCGCACCGCCGCGTACGAACCGGCGAAGCCGATCCCCGCGATGATGAGCGCACCGGCGACGACCACGCCGATGAGAACGCGGTGCATCCGTGTGAGCTGAATGGGCGCGGCCACCCGTACTCCCCTCCCATTGCGCGTTGTTGCGGGCAACAGGGTGGCACATGTGTGCGGCGTACGGGCGGGCGGTACGGCAGGAGCCCGGTCCCCGCGGGGGCCGGGCTCCTGCAAATGGCTTGGTGAGGCTACGAGTTGAGGCCCGGGCGGAGCCGGATGTCCGTCAGCTCTTCTTGGTCGCGGACTTGGACGGCGACGCCGACTTGGAGGGCGAAGCGGACTTCGACGCCGATGTGGACGGGGAAGCCGACTTCGACGGGGACGAGCTCGCCGTGGAGCCCCCGTCCTGGTTCGCGGCGGACACCGCGGCCACCGCCTCCTTCGCGGCCTTCTCGGCCGCCTTCAGCAGGTCGGCGGGGTTCGGGGTCTTCTCGCCCGCCAGGCCGGCACCGTTGTAGTCGAGCGTGACGACGACGTTCTCGACCCGGGTCACGATCGTCTGCTGCTTGAAGGAGCCTTCCTTCTTCTTCAGGTCGTAGCTCACGGCCGTCGCCTCGTCGCCCGTCCCGGACACCGGCTGCGACTTGGTGTTCTTGGCGCCCGCCACCGACTGGGCGCCCGTGACCTGCTTCTCGAAGTAGTTGTGCGCGAGCCGGCCGCCCTCGCCGCGCGAGTCCGAGTCGAAACGCAGCAGGGCCACGTTCAGCCAGCGGAACTGCGAGCCCTTCACGCCGTTGTTGTCGAGGCTGCTCCAGTAGCAGTTGCCGCGTGTCGCGACATCGTCCGACTTGCCCTCCTTGCCGGACTTGCTGCCCTTTGGAACCATTTCGCCCAGCGTCTTCTTCGACAGCACCGAACAGGGGTCGGGCAGCGTCGCGTACGCCGCCGGCTTGACGGCGTTCGCCGAGGCACTCGCGGACGCCTTCGCGTCGGGGCTCGAATCGGCACTCTTTTTGGCGTCGTCGCCGGAGCCGGAGTCCGAGGAACAACCGGCGGCGACAAGCATCACCGGAACGGCGGCTGCGCTGACGAGGATGCGGGTGAGTCGCGGTGCTCGGCCTACTCGCTGTACTGGTCGGTGCATGGTTCCTTCACTCGTGGCGCTCGTGGTGCGGCCGCACATGGAACGTGCGGCCGGTCGGGTCCGAGGGGCCACGGTACGCGGTGAGGCGGCTGTGCGTTTCCGGTTCGAGGGGTTTGAGCGAGGGGGCCGGGAGGCGCCGCGGACCCCCTATCCGTTGAGCGTGTCCGCGAGCTTCTGCGCCAGTTTCCGCGCCCTGTCCTGCATTTCCTTGCTGTCCGGAGCGTCGGTGGAAGCGGTCGGCTGCTCGGCGTACTCGATCGTCACGATCACATTCGACGTGCGGAACACCACAGTCACCGTGCGCTGCTGGGCCGCCGAGGACGCCGGGCTCAGCTTGTCGTTCAGGAACGCCTCGTCGCCCAGACCGTCGAGCGTACGGGGCTGGAGATCGGCCGGGGTCTCGGTCGGGGAGGCGGTCGCGGTCGCGGTCGCGGACGAGGAGGAGGACGCGGACGAGGAGGAGGACGCGGACGAAGAGGAGGACGCGGACGGCGAGGGGGAGGAAGGGGTCGCGGTGTCGGTGCTCGCAGTCGAACCGGAACTGGAGTCGGCCGGCTCGGGAAGGTCGGCCGTCGTCTCCTTGCCCCCGTAGATCTCCTCGGCCTTGTTGGCGTCGCTCACCGCGTTGTCGTACGAGACCACGCGTTGGAAGTCGACGAGAAGGTGATCGGTGGCGGACGTGGACTCCACCTTCCAGCGGCAGCCGTCGCGCCGGTCCGTGTCGTAGGTGAGCGTGGCCTCGCCGTCGTATGCCTTGTCGCGCGTCTCCGCGTCCGCGATCTGCTTGATCCCGGGGAGCATCGAGTCGAGGCTGTCGTGCCCGACCGCGCCGCAGGCCTCCGGGAGCGTGCGGTACTTGCCGGGCTGGGCCGCGGGTGCCGTCGTACCGGTGTCGCTCCCCTTGGAGTCGTCCGCCGAGCCGCCGCTGCTGCCCGAACTGCCCGTGCAGCTCGCCAGCAGTGCCGCGAGGAGCACGGCGATGCCGGGTACGTACGCCTTCCGCTGCACGGTCAGGCTCCTCTCGACGGTTCCCGACGGGCCTGCGGCCGGGGTGTCCTGTGGTTATTCGGTTGCCGCGTGGGGGCGGCCCCTGGAGACAATGTGTATCGCACGCACTGCCGTGAACGCCGGTCCGTTGTCCCATACGTCGACCTTGGCGCCGGTTTTGCGATTTATGACTTCTGCTGTTTTTCGGGGGAATGAGGACGATATGTCGTACGTAGAGGTTCCGGGGGCGAAGGTTCCCATCCGCATGTGGACCGACCCGGCGTCGGTCGAGGACGTCGCACTGCGCCAGCTCCAGAACGTGGCGACCCTGCCCTGGATCAAGGGCCTGGCCGTCATGCCCGATGTGCATTACGGGAAGGGCGCGACCGTCGGCTCCGTCATCGCCATGCGGGACGCGGTGTGTCCTGCGGCGGTGGGGGTCGACATCGGGTGCGGGATGTCCGCGGTCAAGACCTCGCTCACGGCCAATGATCTGCCGGGGGATCTGTCTCGGCTTCGGTCGAAGATCGAGGAGGCCATTCCGGTGGGGCGGGGGATGCATGAGTCCCCGGTCGAGCCGGGGCGCTTCCATGCGATGGCCACGGGCGGGTGGGACGACTTCTGGGGGCGGTTCGACGGGGTCGCCGAGGCCGTGAAGTTCCGTCAGGAGCGCGCCACGAAGCAGATGGGAACCCTCGGATCGGGCAACCACTTTGTCGAGGTCTGCACCGATACGACCGGAGCTGTCTGGTTGATGCTGCACTCCGGTTCGCGGAACATCGGCAAGGAACTGGCCGAGTACCACATCGGTGTGGCGCAGAAGCTCCCGCACAACCAGGGCCTGGTCGACCGTGACCTCGCGGTCTTCGTCGCGGACACCCCGCAGATGGCGGCGTACCGCAACGACCTGTTCTGGGCGCAGGAGTACGCGAAGCACAACCGCGCCCTCATGATGGCGCTCCTGAAGGACGTGGTCCGCAAGGAGTTCAAGAAGGCGAAGCCGACCTTCGAGCAGGAGATCTCCTGCCACCACAACTATGTGGCGCAGGAGCGCTACGAGGGCATGGACCTGCTCGTGACCCGCAAGGGCGCGATCCGCGCGGGCTCCGGCGAGTACGGGATCATCCCGGGCTCGATGGGTACGGGTTCGTACATCGTGAAGGGCCTCGGCAACGAGAAGGCGTTCAACTCGGCGTCGCACGGCGCGGGTCGGCGGATGAGCCGCAACGCGGCGAAGCGTCGCTTCTCGACGCGCGACCTGGAAGAGCAGACCCAGGGCGTCGAGTGCCGCAAGGACTCCGGTGTCGTGGACGAGATCCCGGGCGCCTACAAGCCGATCGAGAAGGTCATCGACCAGCAGCGCGACCTCGTGGAGGTCGTGGCGAAGCTGAAGCAGGTCGTCTGCGTGAAGGGCTGACGCCCAGCACTCCACCCGACCGACGGGCCCCGGACTCCGCAGTCCGGGGCCCTCGCTGTGAGCCGGGGGTCTGGCGCCTGGCGGTAGAGCGGCGCGCCATGGATGCCGGGGAGCTCCGGAGCTCGATCGGGTCGGCGCGTGCCCTGGCTGCGGGGCAACCGCGTGCTCAGGAGACGATGCCGGCCATCGCTCCGCCGCCGGTGGAGACGCCGCCGCTCGGCTTGGGTGCGGAGAAGGGGGGCGTGTCCGGTCGGCACGTTGTTCCGACCGGTGGAAGGGTGCCGTCGACGAGGTAGCGGCTTTCGTGGGTCGCGATGCAGCTGCTGGGGTTGATCAGCGCGGTGTGCCCGTACCCGTTGTTGGTGAGCAGGCGGGCGTTGGCCAGTTCTTTGGCCATGGCCTGCGAGTTCGTGTAGGGAGTGGAGGGGTCGTAGGTGGTGCCGACCACCAGAACGGGGTGCGCCGTCGGCTTGTTCCACGGGCCGCGGTAACGGTTGGCGGCGACCGCCGGCCAGGTGGCACACCCCTCGGCGGCCCAGGTCCAGAAGCGTCCGGTGTCGCCCGTACCGGTGGCGCTGGCCTCCTCCAAGGCGTGATAGACACCGGGGTCACGCGGATTGGGGCTGTCGGAGCAGAGCACCGCAGCGGCCTGTTCCTCGCCCACGTACGGATGCGGATTCGGGACCGGGGGTGCGGGTTGGAGTGGAGACGGCCCCGGGACGCGGCCCTGCCACAGGTCCTGCAGCCTGCCGGCGAGGTCCGTCCATCCGGGGTGGACGACGTAGAGGCTGTTCACCACGTCGCTGACCGTACGGCCGTAGCTCCACGCGCCCACGGGATGCCCCCGGAGCCGCCGCACCAGCTGGTCGAACTTGTCGCGGGTCGCTTTCGGGCCGCCGGCGGAGAAGGCGCAGCGGGCGGTGGTGGCGGACCCGCACAGGGAGAGGAACCTGTCCAGGGTTGCCGCCACGGAGCGGTCCGAGCCCATGCGCAGGAATGTCGTGAGCCGGGGGTCGTCGTCGGAGGCATGGTTCGTCCAGGCCTGCGGGTCGATGTTGCTGTCGAGGGCCATGGCGCGGACCTTGCCGGGGAAGAGGTTGGCGTAGGTGGCGCCCAGGATCGATCCGTAGGAGATGCCGAGGTAGGTGAGTTGTGGGTCGCCCACCGACTGGCGGAGCTGGTCGAGGTCGCGAGCGGTGTCGGCGGTCGAGACATGGCGCAGGAGCTCGGGGTCACGTTGCCGGCAGCGCCGGGCCAGATCCTTGTACGCGGCGATCCAGGTCTTCCGCTCCTGTTCGCCGACCGGGAAGCCGGCCGGTCTGCTCGCACTCCAGGCGTTGGCCTCCTTGGGACTCGCGAAGCAGTTCACCGCGGTGCTGTTGCCGACCCCGCGGGGGTCCCAGCTGACGATGTCGAACCGCTCCCGTACCTCCCGCGGGAAGAACTCGTAGTTCTGTGGCATCTGAATCGTTCCTGCCCCGCCGGGTCCGCCAGGGTTGAAGAACAGGGTGCCGATGCGCCGTCCGGGGCCGGTCGCCTTCCGTTTCACGAGGGCCAGTTCGACGCCGCGGCCGCGCGGGTTGCGGTAGTCCAGCGGCACCTTCGCGGTCGCGCAGTCGAACGGGCTGCCCTGAACGCAGGGTCTCCAGTCCAGCTTCGGGGCGGGCACCGAAGGTGTCGGCGCACCGTCGGCCGCGGCGAGGTCCGGCCCGGGCAGTGCCGTCCAGCAGGCCACCACTGCGGCGATGGCCGCGGCGCAACTCCGACGGCCCGCTATTGGTCCGGATATGTGCATGCCTTGTCCTTTCACGGCTGTGCGCCCGACGTCGCCCATGCGCTCGACGTCGGCACGCCTCCGTGTCCACAGCACCGCGGTCCGGCGACACGCGCGAGCCGGCCGCAGCCGAATGGCCGAGCGTGGATGTCGCCGGAGTCCTTTTCTCCCCGTGGCCTGGCGGAAGGTCAGGGGGGAGGGGACGGAGGGCTCTTCGAGAAGGACTGCTCGGAGCTCGCTCGTGAATGTGGTGTCCAGGCCGAGGGCGCCCGTGACGTAGTTCTGTACTGAGCCGTGGCGGGACGTCAGCGCCGACAGGAAGAGCGTCATGACTTCGGCGGGGGAGGTGCCGTACGCCGGCCAGGTCCGGGTGCGGTGCGGGTTCGTGGCGTGCCAGTCCGCCAGAAGGCCCGCCGCGATCACTTCGCGTGCGTCACCGCGTAGATCATGACGAACGCCACGATGTGGATGCCGAAGAGGAAGTACGCGAGGTAGTACCAGACCATGCGCTCGCGCTTCTTCTCCAGGGCCAGCCGCTGCCGGTCCCCGGAGGCTGCGTCGGCCGTGGCGGCTGCGTCGGCCGTGGCGTCGCCGGCGTCTGCCGGGTGGGGCATCACGACTCCCGGTGGATCTTCGTGTTCGACGCCTGTGCGCGGGGGCGTACGACCAGGAGGTCGATGTTGACGTGGCTGGGGCGGGTGATCGCCCAGGTGATGGTGTCGGCCACGTCGTCGGCGGTCAGCGGTTCGGCAACGCCCGCGTACACCTTCGCCGCCTTCTCCGTGTCGCCGCCGAAGCGGGTCAGCGCGAACTCGTCCGTCTTGACCATGCCGGGCGCGATCTCGATGACGCGGACGGGCATGCCGACGATCTCCAGACGGAGGGTCTCTGCGAGGACGTGCTCGGCGTGCTTGGCGGCGACATAGCCGCCGCCGCCCTCATAGGTGCCGTGGCCGGCGGTGGAGGAGAGCACGACGACCGTGCCGTCGCCGCTCGCGGTGAGGGCGGGCAGGAGGGCCTGGGTGACGTTCAGGGTGCCGATGACGTTCGTCTCGTACATCTGGCGCCAGTCCGCCGGGTCGCCCGTCGCGACCGGGTCCGCGCCGAGCGCGCCGCCCGCGTTGTTGACCAGCACGCCGACCGTCTTGAAGGCGGTCGCGAACTCGTCGACCGCCGCGCG
Source organism: Streptomyces sp. NPDC050564 (assembly GCF_044457265.1). Lineage (NCBI taxonomy): Bacteria > Bacillati > Actinomycetota > Actinomycetes > Kitasatosporales > Streptomycetaceae > Streptomyces > Streptomyces sp. NPDC050564. The sequence continues at coordinate 43,161 of NZ_JBITGS010000015.1, forward strand.
GTCCGTGACGTCCAGCGCGTACGCCGCCGCCTGGTGGCCCGCCGCGTTGATCTCCTCCGCGAGCGCCTCGATGCGGTCCTTGCGGCGGGCGGTCAGCACGACGCGGTAGCCGGCCGCGGCGAGCTGCCGGGCCGTCGCCGCGCCGATACCGCTGCTCGCGCCGGTGACGACGGCGATGCGGGAGGGGGCGGACGGCACGGAGGGCGCGGATGGCGCGGTCATTTTTGGCTCCTCGGGCGGGTGCTCGTGCGGTGCCGTACGAGACGTGTGCTCGTGCGGTGTGTACGGGCGTGTGTACGGGAATCCTCGCCAGGATAGGCAGGTGGTGGGCGTCGGCGTCGAGTTGACAGGGCTCCGCGGCCGACGGGCGGTGGGTGCTGTGACACCGTCGATGCGTGGTGCGGCGTCAGCTGCCGCGTGGCGCGTACATGATGACGGCCATTCCGGCGAGGCAGATCAGCGCGCCGGTGACGTCCCAGCGGTCGGGGCGGTAGCCGTCCGCGACCATGCCCCAGGCGAGGGAGCCGGCCACGAAGACTCCGCCGTACGCGGCGAGGATGCGGCCGAACTCGGCGTTCGGCTGGAGGGTGGCCACGAAGCCGTACACACCGAGGGCCATGACGCCCGCGCCGATCCAGAGCCAGCCGCGGTGCTCGCGTACGCCCTGCCAGACCAGCCAGGCGCCGCCGATCTCGAAGAGCGCGGCGAGGACGAAGAGGGCGGCGGACCGGACGATCAGCATGCGGTCACTTTCGCATGCGGTCGTGTGGGCGATTGCGTCACCTGATGGACGGCGCCTGTCGGCGGCCAGGGGTGGGATACATCCCGTGACGCTGGCCTGATCACCCGACCGTGGCCTGATCACCTCACGACCTGTCGGTCTAGCGAAGGAAATGACGTCATGCGGATGGGGATGCGAGTGCTGGGCGTGGTGGGTTCGGGGGCGTTTCTGCTGGGGGGTGCGGCGGCGCCGGGCTTCGCCCTGGCTCCCGAGGCCGATCTCGCCTATCACGGGTACGTGTCCTTGGCCGCCGGGACCGTCGACGTCCGGTTCACCCCGCAGAACCACGGGCCGACCGCCGTTTCCGACGCGACCGTGCGGCTGCGCTGGTCGGCTCCGCTCGCGGATGTGCAGTGGCTGCCGAAGCAGTGCGCGCGGTCGGGGGAGCGGACGGTGGTGTGCCGGACGGGGGCGTTGGCCGCCGACGGGCTGGGCGAGGAGATCGGGGTGACGGTGCGGCTGGTGGGCGTGCCGTCCGAGGTGACTCTCGAGATCGACACGGTGTGGGGTGGCGGGGCGGTGGATCGCAACCATGCGAATGACCGGCAGCGGGTGTTGGCGCTGGATACGGGGGATTCGTACTTGTTCTAGTGGGGGTGCCTGCGTCCGTGTCTGTGTCTGTGTCTGTACCTGCGTCTGTACCTGCGTCTGTGCTCGCGCCCCTGCTCGTGCTCGTGCCCGCACCCCGGGTCGGTGGGGGGTCGGGGCCGTGCCGGTGCATCCGCCCGTCGCCGGTGGATCAGACGTTGGGTCGTGGGGAGCTGTTTCCGGATCCGAACGTAAGCGACGGGCATTCGATGTACCGGCACGGCCCCTTCCGTGCGGCCGCGGCCGCGGGCGCGTGGGGGCTTGGGTGCGTTCCCGGGTCGGTGGCTGTGGCGTCCGTCCGATGTGTCTGCGTCGTACGATTTCTGTTCGGCGCAGAGGAAGGGTGTGCGTGATGACGGGGAACGTGCGGGGACGGCTGCTCGATGAGTTGTCCGTCGTGTCGCGTCGCTATATGGCGTCGTACGCGCTCTTCAACCAGGCCGTTGCTGATCATTTGAAGCTGCACCCGACGGATCTGCAGTGCTTGAATCTGCTCAGCCTGGAGGACGGGGCGGTGACCACGGGGCGGATCGCCGAGCTGACGGGGCTCACGACCGGCTCGGCGACGCGGCTGGTGGACCGGCTGGAGAAGGCCGGGTACGTCGTGCGGGAGCGGGACGCGGTGGACCGGCGGCGGGTGCTCGTGGCGACCGTGCCCGAGAAGCTCGCCGAGTTCGGGCGGATGTGGGACCGGCTGGGTGGCGGGTGGTACGAACTCTTCGATGGGCTCGAGGATGCGGAACTCGCCCTGATCATCGGGCATATGCGTCGTACGGTCGACTTCAGCGCGGAGCAGATCGCGCGGCTGCGGGGCGGGGACTTTCAGGAGGCCTCGGAGGACGCGTCGTAGCGGTCGCGTGCCTCGTTGACCTCCTCGATGTGCCGTTCCGCCCAGTCCTTCACGGCGGTGAGCAGGCAGCTCAAGTTCATGCCCAGGGGTGTGAGTTCGTAGTCGACCCGGACTGGTACGGACGGGGTGACGGTGCGGGAGACGATGCCGTCGCGCTCCAGTGAACGCAGTGTCTGCGTCAGCATTTTGGGGCTGACGCCCGCGATCTTGCGGCCGAGGTCGCTGTAGCGCATCGACCCTTCGGCGAGTGCGCTGACGATCAGGCTGACCCACTTGTCGCTGATGCGGTCGAGGAGCTGGTTGGTGGGGCAGCTCTTGATGAACGCGTCGTACTCGACGCGCGCCTTCTCGCGCCGCTGGGCCGCCGTCGTGGTCGCCATGGCTCACCTCCGGGTGACGTACGCACCTTCAGGTGCCTACTTACCGAGAGATAGTAACTCTTCATAGGGTTGTTGCAACGGGAAGGAAACCCGGGCAGAACGTCTTTGAATGGGGAGAATTGCCATGCGCGCAGCGGTTGTGAACGCTTTTGGTGGTCCGGAGGCCGTGGAGCTCGTCGAGGTCGAGGTGCCGGAGCCGGGTGCCGGGCAGGTGCGGATCAAGGTCGCGGCGGCCGCGCTCAATCCGGTCGACGCGGGGGTGCGCGCGGGCGGCTTCGGAGGTGCGGGCAAGCAGTTGGGGCTGGGGTGGGACGTGGCCGGGACCGTCGATGCCACGGGTGTGGCGACGGGGTGGACGGTGGGCGACGACGTGGTGGCGCTGGCTTACGGCCCCGCCAAGTCTCTTGGCACGCACGCCGATTACGTGGTCGTGGACGCGGATGCCGTGGCCAAGGCGCCCGCTTCGGTGGACGCGGTGCAGGCGGCGAGCCTGCCGTTGAACGCCCTGACCGCCACGCAGGCCCTGGATCTGCTGGGGCTGGAGCCGGGACAGAGCCTGCTGGTCACGGGTGCGGCGGGCGCGGTCGGTGGCTATGCCGTCCAACTCGCCGCGCACCGCGGGCTGTCCGTGACCGCCCTTGCCCGAGAGGCCGACGAGGAGCTCGTACGGTCGCTGGGGGCGGCCCGGTTCGTGTCGGGTGCCGTGGCGCCGGGCAGCGTGGACGGGGTGCTGGACGCCGCGATCCTCGGTGCGGCGGCACTGGAGTGGGTGCGCGACGGCGGCGCGTTCGTGGGGGTCATCCCGGGCGCCCACCCGGCGTCCGTACGGGGCGTGCGGACCGGCTCGGTGGAGGTCGCCGCCGACGGGGCGCGGCTCGCGGAGCTGGCGGCGCTCGTCGACCAGGGGGTGCTGACGCTCCGGGTCGCCGAGACGTACGCGCTGGACGCGGCGGCCAAGGCGCACGCCCGGCTGGCGGAGGGCGGTCTGCGGGGGCGGCTGGTCCTGCAGCCCTGAGCGGCCCCGGGAAAGTGCGGGTGGGTCCCCGGTCCCCTCAGTGATGTTGTTCCTCCGGTGCCTTGAGCGGCAGCAGGCCCACGAGGGGGCAGCACAGGAGGGTGACGGCGGCGACGGCGGTGAGGCTCACGGTGGTGGCGTGGGCCTCGCCGCCGTTCGCCTTGAAGTAGACGGTGGTGACGGCGGCGGCGCCGATCGCGTTGGCGAGCTGCTGGACCGCGCCCAGTGAGCCGCCCGCGCTGCCGGCCTCGTCGGCGGCGATGTCGCCGATCGTGACGTCGTACACCGAGCCGAAGCAGGTGCCCATGCCGAGGCCGACGACGAGCAGTGGCGGGACCAGGGCCCAGCTGCCGGCGCTCGTCCCGGAAGTGGTGACGAGGGCGAGCAGGTAGCCGGTCCCGGCGAGGGTGATGAGCAGGCCGATGAGGACGAGGCGGCGGCCCAGTGCGCCGATCAGTCGGTAGCAGGCGATCGAGGCGATGACGATGCCGGCGGACAGGGGCATCAGGCCTAGTGCGGCGCCCGCCGGGGAGCGGCCGAGGCCCCGCTGGAGGAAGAGCGAGACGACGTAGAGGAGTCCGGCGACCGCGGCGAAGAAGACGATGCCGAGGACGAGTCCCGAGGTGAAGCCCCGGTTGCGGAGGAGGGAGGGCTGGATCAGGGGGTTGGCCGCGGTGCGCTGGCGGCGGCAGAAGGCGGCGAAGAGGGCGACTCCGGCGGCGACGAGTGCGGTGCTCGTGGGGGTCCAGCCGTGAGCCGAGCCTTCGATGAGGCCGGCGAGCAGACCGAGCATGGTGGCGCCGAGGAGGGCGGAGCCGAGGCCGTCGACGCTGACCGTGCGGTCGCCGGGGTCGCGGGGGAGCAGGCGGGCGGCGGCGAGGAGGGCGGCGCCGCCGAGGACGAGGTTGATGAGGAACATCGAGCGCCAGCCGAGGCCGGCGATGTCGGTGTCGATGAGGAATCCGGCGAGGATCGGGCCGCCGACGGCGGAGAGGCCCATCACCGGACCGAAGAGGCTGTACGCCTTGCCGATCTGGTCCCGGGGCCAGGCGGCGCCGAGGATGCCGAAGCCCTGCGGGATGACGAGCGCGCCGAAGGCGCCCTGTGCGAGGCGGGCGGCTACGAGTGTGCCGGGAGTCGGCGCGAGCCCGCACGCGAGGGAGGCCACGGTGAAGCCGCCGAGGCCGGCGAGGAAGAGGCGGCGGCGACCGTACTTGTCGCCGAGCCGGCCGCCGAGAACGAGCAGTACGCCGAGCGCGAGGGCGTAGGAGGCGCCGAGCCACTGGATGAGGCCGGCGCCGCCGCCGAGGTCTTCGGCGATGGTCGGGGCGGCGATGTTGGTGATGGTGCCGTCGAGGAGGTCCAGGACATCGGCGGCGAGGACCACTCCGAGGATGGCCCAGCGGGTGCGGGCGGGAGGGTGCGAAGTTTCTTTTGAGTCATGCAGTATCTGTGTCACGCAGATAAATCTGGCGCATGACGGGTGGGCGGGTCAAGCGATTAGCCGGAGGAGGCGCTCGGGGTGCGTGGAATAGCGGCCGGGGTGTGGTCGTTGGGGGGTATAGTTGAATCGTAAACAACTTGGAGGGTGAGCGACCATGCAGTTCGGGATCTTCAGCGTCGGCGATGTGACCCCCGACCCGACCACGGGCAGGACACCGACCGAGCACGAGCGCATCAAGGCCATGGTCGCCATCGCGCAGAAGGCCGAGGAAGTCGGCCTGGACGTCTTCGCGACCGGCGAGCACCACAACCCGCCGTTCGTGCCGTCGTCGCCGACCACCATGCTCGGCTACATAGCCGCGCGCACCGAGAAGCTCGTCCTTTCCACGTCCACGACCCTGATCACCACCAATGACCCGGTGAAGATCGCCGAGGACTTCGCGATGCTCCAGCACCTGGCCGACGGCCGGGTCGACCTGATGATGGGGCGCGGCAACACCGGGCCGGTCTATCCCTGGTTCGGCCAGGACATCCGCCAGGGCATCAACCTCGCCATCGAGAACTACGCGCTGCTGCACCGGCTGTGGCGCGAGGACGTGGTGACGTGGGAGGGCAAGTTCCGTACGCCGCTGCAGTCGTTCACCGCGACGCCGCGGCCGCTGGACGGCGTACCGCCGTTCGTCTGGCACGGCTCGATCCGCTCGCCGGAGATCGCCGAGCAGGCCGCGTACTACGGCGACGGCTTCTTCCACAACAACATCTTCTGGCCGGCCGACCACACCAAGCGGATGGTCGAGCTCTACCGCGAGCGGTACGCGCACTACGGGCACGGCACGGCCGAGCAGGCGATCGTCGGGCTCGGTGGCCAGCTGTTCATGCGGCACAACTCGCAGGACGCGGTACGGGAGTTCCGGCCGTACTTCGACAACGCGCCGGTGTACGGGCACGGGCCGTCCCTGGAGGACTTCACCGAGCAGACTCCGCTCACCGTCGGTTCGCCGCAGCAGGTGATCGAGAAGACGCTGTCCTTCCGCGAGTACGCGGGTGACTACCAGCGCCAGCTCTTCCTGATGGACCACGCGGGGCTGCCGCTGAAGACCGTCCTCGAGCAGCTCGACCTGCTGGGCGAGGAGGTCGTGCCGGTGCTGCGTGAGGAGTTCGCCAAGGGACGGGCGGCCGATGTGCCGCAGGCGCCGACGCATGCGGCTCGGGTGGCCGCCGCCGCTTCGGCGGCGTCGCAGGATTCAGAGGTTTCGGAGGGAGTGACCGTCGTATGAAGCTCGTCGTCGTCTCGGCGGGGCTGAGCGTTCCGTCGTCCACCCGGCTGCTGGGTGACCGGCTGGCGGCCGCCGCGGTCCGTGGGACGGTCGCCGACGTCCAGGTCGTCGAGTTGCGCGACCTCGCCGTCGAGATCGCCCACAACTTCACGAACGGCTTTCCCGGGCCGGGGCTGTCCGACGCGATCGACGCCGTGACGTCCGCGGACGGTCTCATCGTCGTCACGCCGGTCTTCTCCGCCTCCTACAGCGGGCTGTTCAAGTCCTTCTTCGACGTGCTGACCGTCGGGGACAAGGACGCGCTCGCCGGGAAGCCGGTGCTGATCGCGGCGACCGGTGGTACCGGGCGGCACTCGCTGGTCCTTGAACACGCCCTGCGTCCGCTCTTCGCGTATCTGCGGGCTGTGGTCGTGCCCACCGGGGTGTACGCGGCGTCGGAGGACTGGGGAGCGGAAGGGTTGGCCGAGCGGATCGAGAGGGCGGCGGGAGAGCTGGCGCGGCTGATGGGAGCCGTGCCGGCGGCAGCAGCGGCCCCGGTCAGGGCCGGGGGTGGCTTCGAGGTGATCCCGTTCGAGCAGCAACTGGGGGCGTTGCGGCCGTAGGGGCGTTTCACCCCCTCCGCCCCTGCCCGACCCGAACCTGGGGCTCCGCCCCGGACCCCGTTCGCGCAGTTCCCCGCGCCCCTTTTTCAGGGGCGCGGGGAACTGCGCAGTCTTTTGTCGGGGGTCCGGAAGCCGCCCCGGCCGCCCCCGAGCTCCGGCCGGCCCCGAGCCGGGGGAGTCTCGGGGCGGCCGGGGCGTGTCAGGGGCTCGCCCGTCCTGACATACGGGACACAGTGACCGGGGGAGGTAAGGCGACGCGCCGGGACGTGGTGAGAGGCGGGTAAGAAGGGTGGTCGCGGGGGCTCTCATCAGGTGGTGCCCGGCCGAGGGCTTGGCAGACTGGTGGGGTGCCCCAGAATGTGCTGCTCGCCGAGGACGACCGTGCCATCCGTCACGCCCTGGAAAGGGCGCTGGCACTGGAGGGCTATGAGGTGACGGCCGTCGCCGACGGGGTGGAGGCACTGGCCCAGGCCCACCGCACCCCACCGGACGTGCTGGTGCTGGACGTGATGATGCCCGGCATCGACGGACTCCAGGTGTGCCGCGTGCTGCGTGCGGAGGGCAACCGCACGCCGATCCTGATGCTCACCGCGCTCGTCGAGACCGCGGACCGCATCGCGGGCCTGGACGCCGGCGCCGACGACTACGTGGTCAAGCCGTTCGACGTCGAGGAGGTCTTCGCCCGGCTGCGCGCCCTGCTGCGCCGCACCGGGACGGACGCGGCGAACGGCACCCCCGTCGACGTACCGCCGTTGAAGGAGCCCGACGGACAGATCGTCGCGGCCGGGCTGCGCATGGACATCCAGGCGCGACGCGCGTGGCGCGAGCAGCGGGAGCTGGAGCTGACCCGGACCGAGTTCGAGCTCCTCGAACTGCTGGTCCGCAACGCGGGCATCGTCCTCGACCACGCCACCATCTACGACCGGATCTGGGGCTACGACTTCGGCCCCGGCTCCAAGAACCTCGCCGTGTACGTGGGGTATCTGCGGCGCAAGCTCGACGAGCCGGGAGCACCGGCGCTGATCCACACGGTGCGGGGCGTGGGGTACGTACTGAGGGAGGACTGAGTGCCGCCCGGCTCCAGCAGATCACCCGGCTCGCCCCGATCCACCTGGTTGCGCAGGTCGCTCCGGTTTGCCCGGCCCCGGTTTCGACGGGTGTCCTCCCTGCGGGCCACCTTCACCGTGTCCTTCGCGGCTGTCGCCGCCGCCGTCACCGTCCTCGTCGGGTTCCTGAGCTACGACGCCGCCGCCCGGCTCGTGCGCGTGGACCAGCAGACCGTGTTCGCCGAGGTCGTGCAGGACCTGCGCGACCAGGTGCGTGAGCACCCGCTGCAGCCGGGCGACTTCGCCTCGTCCGAGCCCGACCACGACGGGCCGCTCGACGACATCATCCGGCCGAGCCGTACGGACGTACAGGTGCTCGGGCCCGGCGGCGCGATCGTCGACCGGGGCAACCCGCCGCTGCCCGTGAACAGTCACGACCGGGCGATCGCCGACGACGGGACGGCGGGCAAGCTGGAGGAGCACAAGGAGGTCGACGTCGCCGGCGACCGCTACCGGGTGGCGACCGTCGCGCTCGGCGGCGCACGGGGCGCCGTGCAGGTGGCCCAGCAGTTCAGTGACACCGAGGATCTGCTGCGGGAGCTGCAGCAGCGGACCGTGTTGCTCGTCGGGGCGGTCGTGATCGCGGCGGGGCTGTTCGGCTGGTGGCTCGCCCGCCGGATAACGCGGCGGCTGGTGCGGCTCGCCGGGGCCGCCGAGGATGTCGCGCGCACCGGGCGGCTCGGCATCCAGGTGCCGGTCACCGGGTACGACGAGGTGGCCCGGCTCGGCCGCTCCTTCGACCGGATGCTCGGCCGGCTCGCCCAGTCCGAGGAGGACCAGCGGCGGCTGGTCCAGGACGCGGGCCATGAACTGCGTACACCGCTGACCTCGCTGCGTACGAACATCTCCATGCTCCGCCGTATCGACGAGCTGCCGCCCGCCGCGCGCGAGGAACTCGTTGCCGACCTGGCTCTGGAGTCACGCGAACTGACCGACCTTGTCAACGAGTTGGTCGCTCTCGCGGCCGGCCAGTCCGACACCGAACCCGTCCGTCGGCTCGACCTCGCCGACCTCGCCGAGGACGTCGCGATCGTCGCCCGGCGGCGTACCGGGCGGGACATCACCGTGCGGGTGGGCGGTGACACCACGGTCGACGGGCGGCCCACCGCCCTGCAGCGCGCGATCTCCAACCTGGTCGAGAACGCGGCCAAGTTCGATCGGGCGGGGAAGGCGCCGATCGAGATCGTGGTCGAGGCCATGGGTGCCGGCCGTCGTGTCGCCGCCGATGCCGACGGTGGCCGTGCCGACGCCGACGCGGTCGCCGCGGCCGGTCGTCCCGGGCCGGTCCGCGTCGAGGTCCTCGACCGCGGTCCCGGCATCGCCGACGGCGACCTCGTCCGCATATTCGACCGCTTCTACCGCGCCGCCGACGCCCGCAGCCTGCCCGGCTCCGGGCTCGGTCTGTCCATCGTCCGCGAGGTGGCCACCGCTCACGGTGGAACGCCGTTCGCCTTCCGGCGGGACGGGGGCGGCACGGTGATCGGTTTCACGGTGGGTGGGAACGGTCCGGCGGACGAGGGCTGAGGCGCGTGGCTTCTTGGCCCCGCCGCCCCTGCTCCTCCCGACCCCCTGCATGCCGTGCAGTACCCCGCGCCCCTTTTAGGGGCGCGGGGAACTGCGCAATCTCTCAGGGGGGTCTGGGGGCGCAGCCCCCAGGGATGGGACGGGAAGGGGCGGCGGGGGCGAAAACCGTACCTCTAGCCGACGTGGACGCGCGGACGTCGCGAGCGGTTGGGTTCCGCTTCGCGGAGGACCTCTCGGGTGACGGGGGCGACCTCGCCCTGGCCGAAGAGGAAGAAGCGGAGGAAGTTGGTGAAGGGGTCGCCCTCGGTCCACTCGAAGTAGATGTGGGGGGTGCAGCCGGTGACGTCGCGGACGTGGAGGAGGAGGGCGGCCAGGGCGTTGGGGATGGAGGAGGACTCCAGGGTCAGGACGCGGTAGCGGCCGTGGAGGACCTCGCCGCGTACGTTCAGACCCGCCTCGAACTCCGAGGGGTCGAGGACGGTGACCTCCAGGAAGACGAAGTCCTCCTGGGCCGGGAGGTCGTTGTCCGCCCGGATCTGCTCGACCTTCTCCCGGTACTCGGTGATGTCGCGGTTGTCGGGCTCGTTGGCGATGAACCGGATCCGCCGGCTGGCGATGTCCCGTACGAACCGCTCGGCCATGTCGTCCAGGGTCACGCTGGTGACGCGCAGTTCGAAGGCGCGGGCTAGCCGGGACAGGAGCGAGACGAGGATGATGCCGGCGATGAAGCAGGCGCCGATCTTGACGCCGTCGGGGCGTTCGATGACGTTCACGACGGTGACGTAGAGCAGGACCGCGGCGACGACGGCGAATCCGATCGTCCAGTTGCGCTGCCCCGCCTTGCGCGCGGCGATCGTCACCGCGATGGCCGCGGAGGACATCAGCACCAGGACACCCGTGGCGTAGGCGCCGCCCTGTGCGTCGACGTCGGCGTCGAAGATCCAGGTGACCAGGAAGGCGACCAGGATGAAGACGATCACCATGGGGCGGACGGCGCGAGCCCAGTGCGGGGCCATGCCGTAGCGGGGGAGATAGCGGGGCATGAGGTTCAGGAGCCCGGCCATGGCGGAGGCTCCCGCGAACCACAGGATGGCGATCGTCGAGACGTCGTAGACCGTGCCGAAGGCGTTGCCGAGGTACTCGTGCGCCAGATACGCCAGCGCACGGCCGTTGGCCTGGCCGCCGGACTGGAACTCCTTCTCCGGGATGAGCACAGTGGTGATGAAGCTGGTGGCGATCAGGAACACGCTCATGATCAGGGCGGCCGTGGTCAGCAGTTTCTTCGTGCCCCGGATGCGGCCGGTCGGCTTCTCCTCGGTGTCCTCGGCATCGCCCTCGACGTGCGGCATGACCGCCACGCCGGTCTCGAAGCCGGACAGACCGAGGGCCAACTTCGGGAAGACCAGGAGGGACACCCCGATCATGGCGAAGACGTTCCCGTGCTCGGCGGTCAGGGCGCTGGACCAGTCGGTGACCACATGCCCTTCGGACATCACGTGCCACAGCCCCGTGATCACGACCACGGTGTTGAGCCCCAGATAGACCGCCACCAGGACCACGGCCACCCCGATCGCCTCCAGGAAGCCCTTGAGGAAGACCGCGCCCAGCAGCGCCACGAGGATGAGCGTGATCAGCATCTGCTTGTCGTGCAGCACGCTGGTCAGATGGGGGTTCTCGACGAGGTGGGTGGAGGCGTCCGCCGCCGAAAGGGTGATGGTGATCAGGAAGTCGGTTGCGGCGAAGCCCAGCAGGGTGAGGACGAACAGCTTGCCCTGCCAGAAGGAGAGCAGCCGCTCCAGCATCGCGATGGAGCCCTCGCCGCGCGGGCTCTCCTCGGCCACTCGCCGGTAGACGGGCAGTGCGCCCGCCAGGGTGACTATGACGAGCACGACGGTGGCCACGGGGGACAGCAGACCGGCCGCGAGGGCGGCGATGCCCGGCTGGTAGCCGAGGGTGGAGAAGTAGTCGACGCCGGTCAGGCACATCACCCGCCACCAGCGCTGTCCCTTGTGCGCGTGCTCCGTCTCGACGGGCCGCTGCCCCTGCTGGTGCTTGGCCATGTCGGACAGGCCTTCCAGCATCCACCCACGCAGGCGGCTCGTGCGGGCGTCGTGGTCGGTGGCGGCCATCGGCGTGCTCCTGACGTACGGCTCTCTTCGAAAGTTTCCGGCCATCGAGGACACGGCAGCACCAGCGTATGCAGAGAGTGATCCCAGGGCCCACGGAAAGCTGGGCCGAACGCGTCAAGGCTGCGTTAAGACCTGCCGGTCGCGGACTTTCACGGGTGTCACGCTTCCCGGGCCGTGAAACCGCCGTGAAACCGTGCTGATCCGTCCTCACCGCACCATGCCGAGCAGTGCACAGCCAGGCGTACCGAAACCGAACACGAAAGCGGAGTACCGACATGCCCGAGCCCACCACCGCCCCGCTCGAACTGACCCACGCCCAGGTCGACGACGCCTCGCACGGCCACGCGTCGCTGATCCGGGTGACACTGCCGCAGACCCGGACCCCGGTCTGGCTGGCCGCGCGCTACGACGTGGTCAGGGCGGCACTCGGCGACAGCCGGTTCGTACGGGATCCGGCGAAGGTCGCGGGGATGGAGAGCGGCGGGGTCGGCGCGGAGCTGCTCGACGGTGCGGGGCTGCCGCCGGAATACCGGCAGTACCTGGAGATCCTGGTGCTGGTCGACGGGCCGGAGCACACCCGGCTGCGCACCCATGTGATGAGGGCCTTCGCGCCGCGCCGGATAGCCGCGCTGCGGCCGCGGATCGAGCGCATCGCCTCGGATCTGACCGAGGAACTCGCCGCGAAGGGAGGCGAGTTCGACCTGCTGAGCGCCTTCGCGTACCCGCTGATGACGAACGTGATCTGCGCAATCATCGGCGTTGAGGAGGGGGACCGGCCGAAGGTGGGCGGCTGGATCCGCGACTACGAGTCGGGCGAGCCGGACCGTTTCCTCCCCGGGATCGACCGGCTCGCCGCGTACATCGACGGCCTTCTCGACCGCCGTGCCGCCGAGCCCGCCGAGGACCTGGCCTCCGATCTGCTGCGCTCCAGCGCGGAGGCGGAGGAGGGGCAGCGGCTGACCCGACAGGAGATGATCGCCCTGGTCTTCCTGCTGATCAACACGGGGATCGCGCCGCCGGCGTTCTTCCTCACCGACGCGGTGCTCGCGCTGCTCGACCACCCGCAGGAGGTGGCACGGCTGCGCGCCGAGCCCGGACTGCTGTCGCGCACCGTGCAGTAGCTGCTGCGGTATGTGTCCGCGGTCCGCGTCGGCGCCACCCTGTATGCCACCGAGGACGTGGAGCTGGGTGGGGTCCTGGTACGTCGCGGAGAGGGTGTGACGAGCGGGCTGCTCGCTGCCAACCGCGACCCCGGCACCTTCGCCGACCCCGGGCGGCTCGACCTCACCCGGGAGGCCGCGCGCGGCGCCGGACACATCGCGTACGGGCACGGCGCGCACCGCTGCATCGGCGCCGCGCTCGCCAACCTGCAGACCGAGGTGATCCTCGAACAGCTGTTGCTGCGGCGCGAAGGCCTCACCCTCGCGGTCGAGCGAGGCGACCTCCAGCGCGTCGGGTTCGCGGGCGACGGCACTTACCCGATCGGTCTGCCGGTCCGGTTCTGATCCCGCCGGGCTGCGGCGCGTCCCTGCCGGTCGCCGAGCGGGTGGTGGGACCCGTGGGTTTCTTCGCCCCTCCGCCCCTGCCCGTCCCGTCCCTGGGGACTGCGCCCCCGGACCCCCTGAAACATTGCGGAGTTCCCCGCGCCAACTGCAGCAGCAAGGAGGGTCGGGACGTGCGGCTACTCAGGGCGTGAGCCGGTCCGGGGCTGGGGCTGTTGGGGCTCGCCGCGGCGGAATGAGCCGGGGGCTCGGGCGGCCGGACGGTCGGCGTGGGCCGAGGAGGTCAGCTGCCAGGGGACGCTGGTGACCATCACGCCGGGGGTGAAGAGCAGGCGGCTCTTGAGCCAGAGGGCGGACTGGTTGTGGAGGAGGTTCTCCCACCAGTGACCGACGACGTACTCGGGGATGAAGACGGCGACGATGTCGCGTGGGCTCTCGCGTCGGATGGAGCGGACGTACTCCACGACCGGTCGGGTCACCTCGCGGTAAGGGGAGTCGATGATCTTCAGTGGAACCTCGATGCTGTACTCCTCCCAGCGTGTGCGGAGCGCGGCCGCCTCGTCACGGTCGACCGAGACCGTGAGGGCCTCCAGCCGGTCGGGGCGGAAGGCGCGCGCGTAGGCGAGGGCGCGCAGGGTCGGCTTGTGAACCGTCGACACGAGCACGATCCCGAACACCCGGCTGGGCGGGACGAGTTCACCGTGCGGGTCGGTCACCGCCAGCTCGGCCGCTGTGGCGTCGTAGTGCCGCCGGATCCCGCGCATCATCACCCACAGCACGATCGCCGCGAGGACCGCCAGCCACGCGCCCTGCGTGAACTTGGTGGCGAGGACGATCACCAGGACCAGCCCCGTGACGACCGCGCCGAACGCGTTGATCAAGCGGGCCGAGTGGTGGCGGCGGCGCGCGGCCACGTCGAGCTCCGTACCCAGTTCGCGGTTCCAGTGCCGGACCATGCCGAGCTGGGAGAGCGTGAAGGAGGTGAACACGCCCAGGATGTAGAGGTGGATGAGGCTGGTGACGTTCGCGTCGAAACCCCACAGCAGCAGTCCGGCGACGATCGCCAGAGCGAGGATGCCGTTGGAGAAGGCGAGCCGGTCACCGCGGTTGTGCAACTGGCGGGGCAGATAGCGGTGTTGGGCGAGGATCGAGGCCAGGAGCGGGAAGCCGTTGAACGCGGTGTTCGCGGCCAGGATCAGGACCAGCGCGGTGGCGGCCTGGATGAAGTAGAAGCCGATGCTGTGCTCGCCGCCGAAGACCGCGGCCGCGATCTGGGCGATGACGGTGCGCTGCGTGTACGAGGAGCAGTCGCCGTTCAGGCCGGTCAGGCGGCAGGCGTCACCGGTGATGTGCACCTTGGTGATCAGCGCCAGCGTGGTGACGCCGACGAACATGACGATCGCGATGATGCCCATCGCCGCCATCGTCGAGGCCGCGTTCTTCGACTTGGGCTTGCGGAAGGCCGGTACGCCGTTGGAGATCGCCTCCACACCGGTCAGCGCCGTACAGCCGGAGGAGAACGCCCGCAGCACCAGCATGACGAGGGCCAGGCCCGTGAGATGCGCGTCCGAAGGAACCGCCGTGACACCGTACTCGGCACTCTCGGCGACCGGCGCGTCCCCGAGGAAGTACCGGATCAGACCGGTGATCACCATGATCAGGACGCCGCCGATGAAGAGGTACGTGGGTGCGGCGAAGGCCCGGCCCGACTCGCGTACGCCCCGCAGGTTCATCGCGGTCAGCAGCGCGACGAAGCCGATCGCCAACAGGACGCGGTGTTCGGCGAGTTCAGGGATCGCCGAGATGATGTTGTCGACGCCGGAGGCGACCGAGACGGCCACCGTCATGACGTAGTCGACAAGGAGGGACGCAGCCACGACCAGTCCGGCCGACGGGCCCAGGTTCGTGGAGACCACCTCGTACGAGCCGCCGCCGCTCGGATACGCGTGCACCACCTGGCGGTACGACAGCACCACGACCGTCATCAGCGTCACGACCGCGGCCGCGATCCACGGAGTGAAGTGCAGATACGCCAGCCCGCCGAGTGTGAGGACCAGCAGGATCTCCTGCGTCGCGTACGCCACCGAGGACAGCGGGTCGGAGGCGAAGATCGGCAGGGCGAGCCGTTTGGGCAGCAGCGTCTCATGCAGCTCTTCGCTGCGCATCGCCCGGCCGATCACCAGCCGCTTCAGGATCCCCGTCACGTTGAACACGGGCGGAGACTAAGCCGGGGGAGCGGGACGGGAGGGAGGGCGGGAGGCCCGCGGGGCGTTAAGGGACCGTTAGGGTTTCGTCGGACACGTACATATGGAGCAAAAAGGCGTCCGTGCGCGAAGCGGGAAGTGGCCGCCCGGCCGGACGGCCCGGTTCACCCCGGACGCGGGTCGGTGCAGCCCCGGCACCTCGACTGCGGGTCAGTCCAGCCCCGACACCTTGACTGCGGGTCAGTCCAGCCCCGACACCTTGAACACCGTCTGCGCCGTCTCACGGTCGATCCGCTCCGACACGCGGCGCAGCTCGGTTGCCCCGCAGGTCAGCGAGCCACGAAGGGCCGAGACGCGAGCGTCCTCGTCGAGGCGGTGCCACAACGGGGGGTTGGCGACCAGGACCCGGGGGTCGATCTCGACCCGCGCGCCGAAGGTGTCCCGCAGGACGAGCCGCTGTCCGACGCCGTCCAGAGAGCGAACGGACACCAGGTGATCGGTGCGCACCCGCCGCGCGGGGAGCAGTCCGCGGGAGCTCAGCCAGCCCTCACCGGCGGAGACCCGGGAGGGGTACAGCACCAGGAACAGCAGCACCGCGAGCGTGACCCACAGCAGGGCGCGCAGGTCCGTCAGGGTGCCGGCGGCCCGGTCGATCAGCAGCAGAAGGGCGAGGAGGGCGGCCGAGCAGCGGATCGAGCCGAGCACGTCCCGCGCCCACAGGCGGTCGTGTGCAACCTCCGCGAGAGGGATCGCGTGTACGTCGGCCACGTCACGCGCGTCGTTGCGGCGTTCCATGAGACCGACGGTAGAGACGGGGGAGCCCGGAGTCAGCATGCCTTGACGGGTCTCTGACGGGCATCGGCGTCAAGGATGCGACAAGGCCCGGGGTTCGGCGCGAAGAACGCGCAGGAGGATCCCCGAGGTCGAGCCGACCGGGTGTGGCAGCGGCTGCTGCAGAACCGGCGGGGTGCCGTCGTCGCCCAGGCCGTCCGCCGGGACATGGACGCTCCGCCGGGACACGGACGCGGTGATCTGCCGACTGCGGTTCCGGCATTCCTGACGGGGGTCGCGGGCCGCGGTTCCGCCGTTTCCGACCTCGGCCGTAAGAGATGCGTCAAGGGCGGATGGGCCCCCGTAAGGGAGCCGTCAACGACGGACGAATCCGGCCACGGAGGCGTTTTCCTCTGAAGCGTCAGTTCAATCCGAACCTCATCCAGGAGCTCACGATGGCCGACGTGGCCTTCGTCGTCACCACGATCGCGGTGTTCGCGCTGGTGGCCCTCGTCGCCAAGGGGGTGACCAAGCTGTGACTGCCGAGAACATCGTCGGCCTGATCGTGGCCGTCGCCCTGCTGGGCTATCTCGTCCTCGCCCTCGTCTTCCCGGAGAGGTTCTGAGCAGCAACATGAGCCCCGTCCTCGCCGGCGTGCTCCAGCTGCTCGCGCTCATAGCGGCACTGGCACTCGCCTACCGTCCCCTCGGCGACTACATGGCCAAGGTCTACTCCTCCGACAAGCACCTGCGCGTCGAGAAGTGGATCTACAAGGGCATCGGCGCAGACCCGAACACACAGATGCGTTGGCCCGCGTACCTGCGCGGCGTCCTCGCCTTCTCGGCGGTCAGCGTCCTCTTCCTCTACCTGCTGCAGCGCGTCCAGGGCAGCCTGCCCGGCTCGCTCGGCTTCTCGTCCATCGACCCGGACCAGGCGTTCAACACCGCCGCGTCCTTTGTGACGAACACCAACTGGCAGTCGTACTACGGCGAGCAGGCCATGGGCCACGTCGTGCAGACCGCCGGTCTGGCCGTCCAGAACTTCGTCTCCGCGGCTGTCGGCATCGCGGTGGCCGTCGCGCTCGTGCGCGGCTTCTCCCGCTCCCGCACCGGTGAGCTCGGCAACTTCTGGGCCGACCTGGTGCGCGGCACGATCCGCATCCTGCTGCCGATCTCCGTCATCGCCGCGATCGTCCTGGTCGCCTGTGGCGCGATCCAGAACTTCTCCGGGATTCACTCCGTGGGCCAGTTCATGGGCGGCTCGCAGCAGTGGAACGGCGGCGCGGTCGCTTCGCAGGAGGCCATCAAGGAGCTGGGCACGAACGGCGGCGGTTACTTCAACGCCAACAGCGCACACCCCTTCGAGAACCCCGGCCCCTTCTCCAACCTCTTCGAGATCTTCCTGATCCTGCTGATCCCGTTCGCGCTGACGCGGACCTTCGGCCGCATGGTCGGCTCGCTGCGCCAGGGCTACGCGATCCTCGCCACCATGGCCACCATCTGGCTCGGCTTCATCGCCCTGATGATGTGGACCGAGTTCGCCCACCACGGCCCGGCGTTCCAGATCGCCGGTGGCGCGCTTGAGGGCAAGGAGAACCGCTTCGGTGTCGGCGCCTCCTCGATCTTCGCGGTGTCGACCACGCTGACCTCGACCGGTGCGGTGGACTCCTTCCACTCCTCGTTCACCGGCCTGGGCGGCGGCATCGCCCTGCTGGGCATGCAGCTCGGCGAGATCGCGCCAGGCGGCACCGGCTCCGGGCTCTACGGCATGCTGATCATGGCGATCATCGCGGTGTTCATCGCCGGCCTGATGGTCGGCCGCACCCCCGAGTACCTGGGCAAGAAGATCGGCACCCGCGAGATCAAGTTCGCGGCCTGCTACATCCTCATCACCCCGGCGCTGGTGCTCGTCTTCACCGCCGCGGCGATGGCCCTGCCGACCCCGGGCAACTCCATGACCAACAGCGGGGCGCACGGCTTCTCCGAGATCCTGTACGCCTACACCTCGGGCGCCAACAACAACGGCTCGGCCTTCGCGGGTCTGAACGCGGACACGCAGTGGTTCAACAGCACGATCGGTATCGCGATGCTGCTCGGCCGCTTCCTGCCGATGGTGTTCGTGCTCGCGCTGGCCGGTTCGCTCGCCGAGCAGAAGCCGGTCCCGGCGACCGCGGGCACCCTGCGGACCGAGAAGCCGCTGTTCACCGGTCTGCTGGTGGGCGCGATTCTGATCATCACCGGTCTGACCTACTTCCCGGCCCTGGCGCTGGGTCCGCTGGCCGAGGGGCTGGCGTCATGACCACTCCTACGACTCGTACAGAGAAGCAAGAGGACTCGATGTCCACAGCCACTGCGACTCGGGCGCCGCACAGCGATGTGCCGACCGGCCACAAGGACGAAGGACGCGTCGGCGCGGGTCTGTTCGACCCCAAGCAACTGATCAAGTCGCTGCCGGACGCCTTCCGCAAGCTCGACCCACGGGTGATGGTCAAGTCCCCCGTGATGTTCGTGGTCCTCGTCGGCTCGGTGCTGACGACGGTCTTCTCCTTCAAGGACCCGAGCGACTGGTTCGGCTGGGCGATCAGCGCCTGGCTGTGGCTGACCGTGATCTTCGCCAACCTGGCGGAGGCGGTGGCCGAGGGCCGCGGCAAGGCGCAGGCGGACACCCTGCGCAAGGCCAAGACCGACACGGTCGCCCGGCGTCTGGTCGGAGACCGTGAGGAGCAGGTGCCCGGCACCGAGCTGCGTGTCGGCGACCTGGTCGTCTGCGAGGCGGGCGACATCATCCCGGGCGACGGTGACGTCGTCGAGGGTGTCGCGAGCGTCGATGAGTCGGCGATCACCGGTGAGTCGGCCCCCGTCATCCGTGAGTCCGGCGGCGACCGCTCGGCCGTCACCGGCGGTACGAAGGTCCTGTCCGACCGGATCGTCATCAAGATCACGACGAAGCCGGGCGAGACCTTCATCGACCGCATGATCGCCCTGGTCGAGGGCGCGGCAAGGCAGAAGACGCCCAACGAGATCGCGCTGAACATCCTTCTCGCGTCGCTCACCATCGTCTTCCTGCTCGCGGTCGCCACCCTGCCGCCCTTCGCGGACTACGCGGGCACGCACCTCACGATGGTCGTCCTGGTGGCCCTCCTGGTCTGCCTGATCCCCACCACCATCGGCGCGCTGCTCTCCGCGATCGGTATCGCGGGCATGGACCGGCTGGTGCAGCGGAACGTACTGGCCATGTCCGGGCGGGCAGTCGAGGCCGCGGGCGACGTTTCGACGCTCCTCCTCGACAAGACCGGCACCATCACCCTCGGCAACCGCCAGGCCTCCGAGTTCGTGCCGGTCACCGGCACCACCGAGGCCGAGGTCGCCGACGCCGCTCAGCTCTCCTCGCTGGCCGACGAGACGCCCGAGGGCCGCTCCATCGTCGTACTGGCGAAGGAGAAGTACGGGCTGCGCGAGCGGCACCAGGGCGAGCTGGCGGGCGCCGAGTGGATCGCCTTCACCGCTCAGACCCGGATGTCGGGTGTGGACGTCGACGGCCGCAAGATCCGCAAGGGTGCGGCCGGTTCGGTCGTCGCCTGGGTGAAGGAGCAGGGCGGCGAGGTGTCCGCGGACGCCGACACGCTGGCCGACCGGATCTCCGAGGCAGGCGGTACGCCGCTGCTGGTGGCCATCGCGGACACGGACGGCGCCCGGGTGTTGGGCGTCATCCATCTCAAGGACGTCGTCAAGGAGGGCATGCGCGAGCGGTTCGACGAGCTGCGCCGCATGGGCATCAAGACCGTCATGATCACAGGTGACAACCCGCTGACGGCCAAGGCGATCGCCGACGAGGCCGGCGTCGACGACTTCCTCGCGGAGGCGACTCCCGAGGACAAGATGGCGCTGATCAAGCGGGAGCAGGCGGGCGGCAAGCTCGTCGCGATGACCGGTGACGGTACGAACGACGCGCCCGCGCTCGCTCAGGCGGATGTCGGCGTGGCCATGAACACGGGTACGTCGGCCGCCAAGGAGGCCGGCAACATGGTCGACCTCGACTCGAACCCGACCAAACTCATCGAGATCGTCGAGATCGGCAAGCAACTCCTCATCACCCGAGGCGCGTTGACGACGTTCTCCATCGCCAACGATGTCGCGAAGTACTTCGCGATCATCCCGGCGTTGTTCGCGGTGGTCTACCCCGGCCTGGACAAGCTCAACATCATGCACCTGTCCTCGCCCGACTCCGCGATCCTGTCCGCGGTCATCTTCAACGCGCTGATCATCATCGCGCTGGTGCCGCTCGCCCTGCGGGGTGTGCAGTACCGGCCGGTCAGCGCCGACAGGATGCTCCGCCGCAACCTCGGGATCTACGGCCTCGGCGGACTGGTCGCTCCCTTCATCGGCATCAAGATCATCGACCTGCTCATCTCCCTCATCCCCGGAATCGGCTGATCGCCATGAACAACTCGGTTACGAACACTGCCCGGTTGCTCTGGGCCGGCCTGCGAGCCCTCCTCGTGCTCACGGTGGTGACGGGCGTCCTCTATCCGCTCGCCGTCACCGGGGTCGCCCAGGGCCTGTTCTCCGACAAGGCGAACGGCTCGGAGATCAAGGCGGACGGCCAGGTCGTCGGCTCCTCGCTGATCGGCCAGGCGTACAACCTGCCGCTGAAGAAGGGCCAGGAGACCCCGGAGCCCGACCTGAAGTGGTTCCAGGGACGCCCGCAGAACGGGCTGGGCGTGAACTCGGTCAACACGCAGTACAAGCTGATCCTGTCCGGCGCCACCAACCGTTCCGGTGACAACGCCGACCTGATCAAGTGGGTCGAGGACGCCAAGGCCGCGGTCGTCAAGGACAACTCGACCGCGGACTACAAGGTCAAGCCGTCCGACGTCCCTGCCGACGCGGTGACGTCCTCCGGCTCGGGGCTGGATCCGGACATCTCCCCGGAGTACGCGGACATCCAGGTCCACCGCGTCGCGGAGCAGAACCACCTGTCCGTCGCCCGGGTCCAGAAGCTGGTCGACGAGCACACCGACGGCCGCACCCTCGGCTTCCTCGGCGAGCCCACCGTCAACGTCCTCGAACTCAACGTCGCGCTCAAGGAACTCGTGCCGAAGGGCTGATGGCATGACGCGCACCATGCGGGAGTCGGCGGCCGAGGGTACCCCTTGTGTTCGTCAACTCCCCTCGCCATGACGCCGGTTGTTGCTGCTCGCTGACCGGCCTCCATGCAACACCGGTGTCGCTCGTCGTCGGCGAAGAAGAACCCGGAGGCGGGGCCGGCGAGTCGGCCCGGTACGAGGCGACGTCGGCGAGCCTCAGGAGGCCGCCTCCGCCGGCTCGGCACCGCTGGTGTGGCGGGCGACATTGGCCGTCAGCCGGCGCAGCAGGTCCTGCGCGATCCCGAACTCCTCGGGGGTCAGGCCCATGGCGTCCCCGATCGCAAGGGGGACGGCGCGGATACGCCGGCTCAGCGCGGTCCCTTCCGGGGTCAGGGCCACTTCCACCACCCGCTCGTCGTCCGCGCGCCGCTGCCGCTTGAGCAGCCGGTTCGCCTCGAGGCGCTTGATCAGCGGCGTCAGCGTGCCGTAGTCGAGCTGCAGGGCGGCCACCAGATCCTTGACGGACGCCGTGCCGCGCTGCCAGAGCACGACCATGACCAGGTACTGGGGGTAGGTCAGCCCCAGCTCGTCCAGCAGGGGCCGGTAGGCGCTGGTCACGGCTCGCGAGGCCGCGTACAGGGTGAAGCAGAAGTGGTCCTCCAGGGGCAGCGGGGGCTCACCGGGGTCGCCGGGTGCGGATGCGCGGCTTTCGTTGTCGCTCACGGTTGCTCTCGCCTTCCTTGGTGCGGGGCGCCGGACGGTCACCAGGAGGCATTGTCGCATCTCCCATGGGCCCGAGTGTCTCGTGCACGTTTACCTTGTGCACAAGATAAACGTGCGCTAGGTTTCTCGACGTCGCCCCGAACAGGGCGGTGGGAAGCGCCGGCGGGGCCGGTGTCGAGCTATGCGTCTCAAGGAGAGCCACATGAACCTCAAGACCGTCTTCCGTTCCACTCTCAAGAGCGCCGCTGTGCTGAGCGCCGTCGCGGGCGTGGCGGCACTCACCCTGACGGCCACGACTCCGGCCAACGCCGCCAAGGCCGAGCACCGCGCGTCGGGGAAGAAGCCCACGGTCGTGCTGGTACACGGCGCCTTCGCGGACGCCTCGAGCTGGAACGGTGTGATCAAGCGCCTGCAGCACGACGGCTATCCGGTCGTGGCCCCGGCCAACCCGCTGCGCGGGCTGGCGAGCGACGCGGACTACCTGCGCAGCTTCCTCAAGAGCGTGCAGGGACCGATCGTGCTCCTCGGTCACTCCTACGGCGGCTCAGTGATCAGTCAGGCCGCCGCGGGCGACCCGGACGTCAAGGCGCTGGTCTACATCGCCGCCTTCGCCCCCGAGAAGGGCGAGAGCGCGCTGGAGTTGTCCGACAAGTTCCCCGGCAGCACCCTCGGACCCACCCTGAACTCCGTGCCCTTCCCCCTGTCCGGCGGCGGCACCGGCACCGACCTCTACATCAAGACCGACAAGTTCCACGATCAGTTCGCCGCCGACGTGCCCAAGTCGGTCACCGACCTGATGGCTGCCACCCAGCGACCCGTCGCTGCCTCTGCCCTGGAGGAGAAGGCCACCGAAGCCGCCTGGAAGACCATTCCGTCCTGGGACCTGATCGCCACCGAGGACTACAACATCCCGCCGGCCGCCCAGCGCTTCATGGCCGACCGCGCCCACGCGCACACCGTCGAGGTCAAGGCCTCCCACGCTGTCTCGGTCTCGCAGCCGGCTGCGGTCACCCGCCTGATCGAGCAGGCCGCCCACGCCACCACCCGCTGACGCCCGCACGGACGTCGGACGGCTGAACGGGATCAGCGGCGACCCGGGAGTGGGGGAGCGGATCCAAGAAGACGGCTCCCGCCGGTGGGAGCCGTTGCCGTTCCCTGCCTCAGCCCATGGCGGTGCGCGCCCCCGCGCTCCACCGCCCCAGCACCGGTTCCGCAAGCGTCCGCGCCGGCAGGCACAACGTCTGCCCGTGTCGGGCGAAGAGTTCGTCGCGGGAGGTGAAGTGGCCCAGGTCCAGGCGGACTTGGGCGGAGAGGTCGCAGACCGCTCCGGGAGGGCCGGCGCAGCTCGCGGGCGCCGCACCGTCCCAGTCGATCGCCGTACGGGCCACCGCGTCGAAGAGCGTCTCACCGCCCTTGTTGGTGAACCCGCCGGATGTCGCGCTCAGCTCGGTCAGGGTTCCGAACAGTTCGGCGATCGGGACCCATTCTCCTTCCAGGAGGAACTCGGGCCACGCGAGCAGGACTTGTTCCGGCACGAGCGGCTTGAGGCGAGGGAAGCGTGGATACCAGAAGGAGCCGTCCACCAGCAGTCCCCGCACCCGGGTGGGAACGTCCAGCGCCCGCGCGACCGCTTCGAGCACCGCCATCCGCTGGCTGCACGAGCCGCGCCCGAGCTCCAGCGTCCGTGAGGCGCGGCGCAGGTCGTCCACGGAGTAGACGGGCCGCACCTCCCGCGCGATGATCCCGTGGGCCACGCGCAGTGCCTCGCGTGCGTCGCCGTTCCCCGGGATCCGCTCCACCAACGCCCGGACGGCCGAGTGTTCCCGGTCCAGGATCGCGGTGGGCCGGGTCGAGCCGCCTACGGGCTCGGACGTCCCGGCCGGTGCGGCATCCGCGCGCCGGCACGGCATCAACAAGCGGCTGGTCATGTCCGTCCCCCTGTCCCCGTGGGCCGATCCCCGCCATCATCACACGGCCCCGGCCCCCGAGTTCAGGCCCGCGGCAGAACCCGTCGGAACGTACAAGCCCTTCCCCGGCGCGGTGTCCAGTTCCAGGTGGCCGTCGTGCCTCCGCGCGATCGCGCCGACGATGACGAGCCCGAGCCCGCTGCCGCCCCGGCTGTGCGACCGGGACCGGGAGCGGTCCACCCGGTAGAAGCGCTCGAAGACGCGCTGGGCGTCCTCGGGGTCCAGGCCCGGCCCTTCGCCGGCGATCTCCAGCACGCCGGCGGCGGTGCCGTACGGCAGCGGCGGCGACGGGCTGATGCGGCCCGGCCGGTCCCCCCCCACCGGTGGCCGGGCCGACGCGAACCGTTCCGACGCGTACGTGGACGGGGATGCCCGCCGGAGTCTGCGTCCGCGCGTTGGACAGCAGGTTCTCGACGACCTGCCGCAGCCGGTACGGATCGCCGACGGTCTCCACGCGCTCCAGCTCTCGGCGGACTGCTGCTCGTGCCGGAGCGCCAGTCCGGCGAAGCCCTGTGAAAAAATACTGCCCGGCCGCCGGACGTAACCCCGACACTGAACCGCATGACGACGCAACTGACCCGTCCGTCCCAACTGACGGAACCGCCGCGCCTGGTGTGGCCCACGGCAGCGGTACGCGACTCCTACCTGGCCGGTGAGCGCGCCGACTGCGTGGCCGAGGGAAGGCCCATGGAATGGCTCGGCGCGGCGGCCGACGACTTCGACGCCTTCGTCGCACAGCGCCGCGGCGAACAGATCCGTTGGGGCGTGCCGTCCACCCTGTTCTGGTACGTCTCGGGTGAGCACTACATCGGCTCGCTCGTCGTACGGCAGCGGCTGACACCGGAGCTGGCCGAGGCCGGAGGCCATGTCGGCTATCACGTCGTCCGGCCGTGGCGCCGTCGGGGACACGCGACGAGAATGCTCGCGGCGGGCCTCGCCGAATGCCGCAGCCTGGGCCTCGACCGCGTCCTGCTGACCTGCGACGTCGACAACGAACCGTCACGTCGGGTGATACGGGCCAACGGCGGGGTCCCCGACGGCCGGATGCACGGCGAGGACCGCTTCTGGATCACCCTGGAGGCCGCCCGGTCCTGATCACCCGGTGAGCCGCTCGACCGTCCCCAGCTGCTTCCACTTGCCGCCCACGAGACGGTCGACCCACACCGGACGGCCCTGCGCCTGGTGCCCCTTGAAGGCGTAGTGCCCGAGGAGCCCGTCGGTCTCCACCGTCTCCAGGGTGGCCCGCAGCCGAGTACGAGCGCTGTCGGCGCCCGGCCGTTCATCCTCTTCATCGCCCAGCACCTGATCGATCCCCGCCGCAACGGCGAGCGTGGCGTCGTACAGCTCGGCCGTGCCGCGGTACTTCAGCAGCTTCTTCAGCTCGGCGTCGTCCGTGCACAGCTTGGGGAAATCGGTGCAGTCGGGCTTCTGTGCCTCGACGTTGAAGGTACGGAAACGAAGGCTTCCGTCGGGCAGTTGCTTGTCCTGCCTGGCGAACATCTCGAAGTCGTCCGAGATGTCGCAGGCCGACGCATAACTGGCGTGGACGGCGAGCAGCGTGCCGCGGTTCCGCGCGGCCGGGACGATGTGCTCCTCCCCGCCGCCGGCCCGCAGATCGGCCACGGTCACGGCGTCCGGCCGCGACGTGTCCAGGTCCGACGCGATCCCGCTCCTGGTCATCTCGTCGGAACCCTTCTGCGAGGGCAACGGCAGCGCGGTCAGCCCGGCCGCGCGCAGCCCGTGCCCGAAGGTGTCCTTGTCGGTGTCCGTGTCCCAGTAACTGTCCGAGGTCTCCACGACCTTGCCGACGTCGTACGCCCCCTTGAGATAGCGGCCCGCCTGCTGCCCCACCTCGAACTCCGTCGCGGGAAGGGCGTATTCGTAGTCAGGACGGCCCCCGTCCCTACAGGTGTCGACCATCGCCATCTGCGGCGACCAGTCGACCTTGGCGCTCGCGAAGTCCCCGATGTCGCCGACCATGGCGATCATCCCGGGATGCTGCTCCAGCAGCTTCTCGGCCGGCGTCTGCCCGTAGTCCTCCACGGCGACGACGTTCACGGGAATCTTCCGCTTCGCCCGCCGCTCGGCCTCCTCGAGCGCGGCCTTGACGACCTGGGTGCGGATCTTGGGCACCTGTCCGTCCTCGTCCTCCCCCCAGGCGTAACCGACGCCGAGCGTGTACGTGGTCGGGGCGGCCGAGGTCTTGCCGACGGCGGGGGCCTGGCCCCGGCCGTCGCTGTCGTCGCCGTCCGAGGACGACATGCCCAGGCCGATCCCGGCGGGGATGCCGACGGCGAGGAGCGCGGCGGCGGTGGCGAGCACGGGGGTGCGGCGGGTGCGGCGCGGGGGTTCTTCCGCGGCCTCCTTGGACACCCGTTGCGGGGTGGGCGCGGGCGGCCTGGCGTCTTCGGGATCTGATTCCCGTACGACGGCGGGTGCGGGTGCGGGTGCGGGTGCGGGTGCGGGTTCCGGTTCCGGTTCCGGTGCCGGTGTGGGCGCCGTTGACGGAGTGGGAGCAGGAGGGGCCGGCGGCTGCGCCACTGCTTCGATGCGCCTGAGCGCCGCCGCCGCGTCGGCGGGTCGGTCGTCCGGGTCCTTGGCCATGAGGTCGAGGACCAACCGGTCCACGATCGGGGTGAGTTCGGTACGGGCCCGGCTCGGCCGCAGAGGTTCGTCGTGCAGGTGGTGGTACATGATGCCCGCCGCGTCACCGACGAACGGGGGTCTGCCGACGAGGAGTTCGTAGAGCACGCACCCGACGGCATACAGGTCGGTACGTCCGTCCCCTCGCCGCTGATGGAAGCGCTCGGGCGCCATGTACTGAACACTGCCGAAGGGAAGCTGACCGGTGTGGGTCAACCGCGGGTCACTGGCGCGGAATTCGGTGAACTTGGCGATCCCGAAGTCGACGATCTTCGCCACGGACGCGACGCCTTCGCCGGTGACCATGATGTTGGCGGGCTTGATGTCCCGGTGCACGACACCGGCGGAGTGAGCCGCGCTCAGCCCCCGGCACACATCCGCGATCCACCGCAGCGCGTCATCGACCGGTACGCGCCCGCTCTCCCGGAGGATCTCCTCCAGTGTGCGCCCCTCGACGAGCGCCATGACGAGGTACGGGCTCTCGCCGTCCGTTCCGTGATCGTGCACGGCGACGATGTGGGGGCTGTCGAGGGACGCGGCGACCCGGGCTTCGCGCCGGAATCGCGCGAGCGCCTCGTCGCGGTCCGCGGCGTCGTCCCTCGCCGCGAGGAGGATCTTGACCGCCACCTCGCGGTCCAGCTCCTCGTCCCGGGCCCGCCAGACCTCGCCCATGCCGCCGGAGCCGAGGAGTTCGATCAGTTCGTATCGGTTGTCGAGTCGTCGTCCGCGCACGGTCAGGCTTTCACCGCGTCGAGCAGGGCGCAAAGAGCGCCAGGGGTGGGGGTGAGGATCGTGGTGGGGCGGTCGCTTTCCCGGAGACGGAGGGTGGTGGGGGAGGAGGCTATTTCGATGCAGTCTTCGTCGCTGTCGCCCGAGGAGAACGACGACTTCTGCCAGTGGAGGGCCGAGGGCACGGGCTGCCTTTCAGAGTTGTTGAGCGATGGTCCGGATGAGGTCGAGGGATGGGGCGGGTGCGAGGGCGGTGCTGCCGATGCGCACAAGGCGGGTCCGGTGGCGGTCCAGCTTGGCGCCGGCGTCGACGAAGAGGCTTCCGTTGCCGGTGTCGACCTGTGCGGTGTCGAGCTGAGTCACCTTGCCACCGACGTTCATCTGCGCCTGGCTCGTCCCGAGGAACTCGGCGGCGTCACGGGACACCACACCCGCGGCTTCGCGCAACTTGCGCAGCTCCACACCGAGACGCCCCTGACGTGCGGTGGGGATGGTCCTCGGTGGCATGGCGTCCTCCTTGTGATCACCCCTGAGTCTGCCGCCTCGTCAACTCAACCACCACGGAGTTCAGGGCGATTCGGCCGACGCGCGAACACGGCACCCCGGGCCGGTCACATGAGGTGGGCGAAGACCACCAGGTTCTCGGTGTAGTCCTTCGTGGTGTGGTCGTAGTCGCCGGCGCAGGTGATCAGCCGGACCTCGGCGTCGGGAGTGTCGGCGTACACGAGCTTGTCGGGGAAGTCGTCCTTCTCGAAGGTCTCGGCACTGTCCACCACGAACGAGGCCGTGCGCCCGTCGGCCCTTTTGACCTTGAACTTGTCCCCCTTCTCCAGTTCGCTGAGGCCCGCGAACACGGCGGCGGACGTGGCCGTGTCGACGTGCCCGGCGATGATCGCGGTTCCCGCCTCTCCCGGGGACGCGCCGTCCGCGTACCAGCCGACCAGATTCGTGTCGTCGGCGGGCGGCGGGTCGAGCTTGCCCGCGGAGTCGACGGAGAGGGTGGTGAAGGGGGCGTCCACGGAGATCTTCGGGATGAGCAGCCGCGTCGGGGTGGACCGCGGCAGATGCCTTCCGCTCGACCCCATGGCCGACTGCCGGTGCGCCGCCGCGGTACCGGGCGTAGAGGAATCGGCGGACGGTCTGCCGGGGCCGCCCAACAGGTTCAGCGCGAGGGCCAGGAGCAGGACGGACCACACGGTCCAGGTCACCGCGCGGCGGAAGCCCCGCTTGGGCGGCACGGGTTCGGGCTCGATGAGGGAGGACAACCGGGCTGCCATCGGGCACCACCTCACTGGGATCACGGCAGCGGATCGGATACGGCACGAAGAGAGCCAGCCGGGCCGCCGCGCGATGCACGGACGGCGGCCCAGGCTGTTATGACGTCTATGTCACCTACGTCGTCCGACATCGGTCAGGACACACCGCCCTGCGCACTCTTACGGCGGAGCAGAAACGCACCCGCGCCGGCGACCCCCAGGACCGCCAGCCCGCCGGCCGTGACACCGGTCGAGGCGAGCGCGCCGCCGCCGGTGTGCATGCCGCCCTTGGGCTTGTCGCGGCCGGAGTCGGAGTCGCCCCCGTACGAGTCCTCCGAGTCGTCGTTGCCGTAGTCGGAGTCGGAGTCCTTGTTCTTGTAGGTCTCCGGGTCGAACCTCTTGTCCCCGTCCTCCTTGCCCCCGTCGTCGCTCCTGAGGAGGGCCAGCGCGCCGCCACCGGTGTGCACGCCGCCCTTGGGCTTGTCGCGGCCGGAGTCGGAGTCGCCCCCGTACGAGTCCTCCGAGTCCTCGTCGTGGTCCGAGGAGCCCTTGTCGTGGCCGGAGCCGGAGTCGTCCTTGCCGTGGCCCGAGCCGGAGTCGTCCTTGCCCTGACCGGAGCCGGAGTCGTCCTTGCCCTGACCGGAGCCGGAGTCGTCCTTGCCGTGGCCCGAGCCGGAGTCGTCACTGCGCACCGTGGTCAGCGCACCGCCACCCGTGTGCATCCCACCGCTCGGCTTGTCGTGGCTGCTGCCGTTGCCGTGCTCCTTGCTGTAGGAAGAGTCATCGCTGCTGTTCGTGTCGTGCTCCTGGCTGTACGAAGAGTCGTCGTT
Organism: Streptomyces sp. NPDC050564; assembly: GCF_044457265.1. Taxonomy (NCBI): domain Bacteria; kingdom Bacillati; phylum Actinomycetota; class Actinomycetes; order Kitasatosporales; family Streptomycetaceae; genus Streptomyces; species Streptomyces sp. NPDC050564. The sequence goes on from NZ_JBITGS010000015.1 coordinate 72,567, forward strand.
GCTGTCCCAGTCACCCGCGGCGGCGGCGTAGGCGCCTGGGGCACCGATCGCCAGAGCGGCCGTGGCCGTCGCGGTAGCGAGGAGCATGCGGGCAGATCGCATCGTCGGTGTCCTTCCGTCGCAGCCGGGCTGCTGACACCGCGTCAGCGTGAGAAAACCAGGCCCCGACGTGATCCACCGTCAGCCCGTCCCGCTCCCCTCACCACTCGAGCCGCTCACCTGGCGCACCTCCGATGCCACGCCCACGGGCGTCCCGCTGGCTGCCCTCGGCCACAGGGATCACTTCTGACCTGGCGTTTCGCCTTAGCTCAGCAGCGGCGTTCCGGCGCGCGACGCGCCGTACGTATGACCCGATCGGTCGCAACACGAGTGCGCACACGAGGAGGCGTCAGGACCGGTCGAAGTCGCGGGAGTCGCGGGAGAGCCGCCCATTTTCGGGGCGCGCCCGCTCTCGCCGCGTCCTTGACGCCCCGCGCCGCGGGGTCCGGTCACACTGACCCCGAACAGCCCCCGCCCCCTGCACCGCGAGGTCCCCGATGGCGTACGGCCTGGCCCGCCGCGAACTGCGGCCGAGAGTCCCGTTGCGGCACGGCGAGGGCGACAAGTCCCGCCTCACCAGTCTCGAAGGGCTCGCCGCGCTGTCGCTGGACGCGCTGAGCTCGGTCGCGTACGGCCCCGAGGCGATCGTGCTCGTGCTGATCGCCGCCGGGACGGGCGCGCTGAGCGCCACGCTGCCGGTGACGGTCGTCATCGCCGCGCTGCTCGCGGTGCTCGTCGTGTCGTACGGACAGGTGATCGCCGCGCACCCGGACGGGGGCGGCGCGTACGCGGTGGCCAAGAAGGACCTCGGGCCGACCGTCAGCCTGCTCGCGGCGGCCAGTCTCGTCATCGACTACGTGCTGACCGTGACCGTCAGCCTGGCGGCCGGCGCGGCCAGTCTCGCCTCCGCCTTCCCCTCCCTCGGCCCGCATCTGCTCGACATCTGTCTCGTCGGGCTGGCGCTGCTCACGGCGGTCAATCTGCGGGGCGTGGCCGAGAGTGCCCGGGTGCTGATGCTGCCCACCGTGCTGTTCATCGTGAGCATCCTCGGCATCGTCGTGCTCGGGCTGGCCCGCGACCATCCCGTGGCCGTCGTCGGCCGGGCCCAACCCGTCCATGCCACGGAGGCGTTGGGAATCCTCCTGCTCCTCAAGGCCTTCTCCGCCGGCTGCTCCGCGCTCACCGGGGTCGAGGCCATCGCCAACGGTGTGCCGAGCTTCCGCGAACCGCGCGTCAAGCGCGCCCAGCGCACCGAGCTGATGCTGGGCGCGCTGCTCGGGCTGATGCTGATCGGCCTCGCCATGCTGATCCGCCGCGACCATGTGGCCCCGCGCGGCGGCGTGACCGTACTCGCGCAGCTGACGGCGGGCGCCTACGGGACCGGATGGCCGTACTACGCGACGAACCTCGTCGTCACCCTCGCGCTCGCCTTCGCCGCCAACACCAGCTTCGGTGGCCTGCCCGTCCTGATGAGCCTGCTCGCCAAGGACCACCGGCTGCCGCACCTGTTCGGACTGCGCACGGAACGGCCGGTGTACCGGTGGGGGGTCGTGGCCCTGGCGCTGCTGGCCGCCGGACTGCTGATCGCGGTCGACGCCGACACCCACCGCATGATCCCGCTGTTCGCGATCGGGGTGTTCATCGGCTTCACCATCAGCCAGATCGGGCTCGTACGGCACTGGGCGCGGGAGCGTCCGCCCGGCTGGACGCGGCGCGCGCTGCTCAACGGTCTGGGCGCGGTGCTCACCACGGTGGCGGGCCTGGTGCTGCTGAGCACCAAGTTCCTGGAAGGGGCCTGGGTGGTGGTCGTCACCATCCCGCTGCTGATGCTGCTGTTCGCCCGCGTCCAGCGCTACTACACCGCGGTCGGGCGGGAGCTCGGACTCGGTGAGGTCCCGCCGCCCCCGCGCGTCACCGACTCCCTCGTCATCGTGCCGGTCGGCGAGGTCAGCAGGCTCACCCAGCTGGCCCTGACGGCTGCTCGCGCCCTGGGCGACGAGGTGGTCGCGGTCGCCGTGCACGGAAACCCCTCCAGGGCCCGGGCCCTGGAGGAGAGTTGGGCCCGCTGGAACCCGGGCGTACGCCTCGACATCATCGACAGCCCGCAGCGCTCGCTCGTCCAGCCGATCGTCGAGTACGTCCAGCGGGCGGCGGACGGCGGGCGACAGATCGCCGTCCTCATCCCGGAGGTCGAGCCCCTCCACCGCCGCTACCAGATCCTGCAGAACCAGCGCGGCCTGCTCCTGGCCACCGTGCTGCGGGCCCGCACCGACGTCGTCGTGTGCGTGGTGCCGTACCGGCTGAGCCTGTGACCGGACTGCCTCGGCTACAGCACGACGTCCCGACGGCCTTGTCGTCCAGCGATTCACGGCGTACGAGGACACGTGCGATGCCGTCGGACGCCGCGACGCCGCCGGGGAGGCGGGGACGCCGTGTGGACCTCGGGCGTTCAGCAGCCCGTGCCGGTCGGGGTGAACGTCATGCGGGTGTGCTCGTGCGTGCCGAGGGCTTCGTCGTAGGTCGCGTAGGTGACCTGGTACCAGACGTCGTCCCTGGCGGTGTCGCCGTCCACGTCGTCCAGGCTCACGCACCACCGTTCCGGCCGGACGACCCGCCGGTATGTCTCGGTGCCGCTGCGGACCTTCTCGCAGTCCTGATAGCGCTCCGTGGTGTACCAGGTGCGGGTCTTTCTCTTGGTGCCCGTGCCCGTACTGGCCGAGTGCCTGACCCGCCTGGTGGCTGACGTGCAACTCCTGACCATGTGCGGCCGGGTCGCCTTGACGGTCTGCCGGGAGAGGTGCCGGACGGTGTCCCGGAGCCCGGAGACGGTGTCCGCCTGCGGCGGGGCTTGCCGGGTGGTCTCCTCGCTGCCCTGACCGGTGGCGGTCGCGGAGCCGGTGCTGTCGGTCCCACCGGCACCCCCGCCACTGCAGGCGCCGAGCGCTGCTATCAGGAACGCTGTCACGCCGACGACTGTCAGGCGCTGCTTGTTGAACATGTCTCCCCCTGCGGCCGGCCAACGTGCCCGGCAAGGAGCTCCGGTTCATACGGCCCGGGCAGCGTCCGCACCGCGGCGGCGGTCAGCGTAGCTGATGCTTGGCCGAATCTGATCGGTGCCGAGGTGCCAAGGTGCCAAGGTGCCAAGGCGTCCGGGCTGGACCGCAGGGGCGGCTTTGGGGAGGGCCAGTCGTTCAGCGGGCCATTGCGCCGCCGTTTCCCATGCTCATGTGCCCCGGCCGCCTGACGGCCCCTCCCGGCACATGACGAGGGCGGGACCCGAGAGCCCCGCCCGAAACCCATGAAACCCATGAAACCCCAGCTCAGGGCCACACCAGGCAATACGGCTGATGCCCCGCCTCATGCAGCCGGTGGCTGAAGTCCTGCCACTCGTGCAGCAACTGGTAGACGTTGAAGGCGTCCCGAGGCCCGCCCCGGTCCGGCACGGTGGACCAGATGAAGGCGGCCGCGCCGACCGCTTCCTCGCCGATGCCGCGCAAGGGGTCCACGACGGTCATGGGGAGCTTGACCACCGCGTAGTCGGGGTGGAGGACGACCAGCTCCAGCGGGGGCACCTTGTGGAGGGGGACGCCCTCGATGCCGGTGAGGACCATCGCGGCCATCGTCTCCGGCTTGATCTTGGTGAACATGCCGTTCATGCCGAGCTCGTCGCCGCCGAGTTCCTCGGGGCGCATAGAGATCGGGACGCGGGCCGCCGTCGCTCCGTCCGGCGCGCCGAAGTATTTGTACGTCACCCCCACCCGGCCACCATTCCCGCTCCCCGCCCGCAGTCGCTCGACCGTGCGGTCGAGCCGCTCGGCGTCACCCTGCGATCCTTGTGTCTGTCCAGCCCGGGTCTCGGCCGCTTCCTCCGCCTCGCGCCGGTGCCTGCCCCGCCGGGCACGCCGAGGACCGAGGTCATCGGTCCCCTCGCCCAGTCCGCCACCGCGATGCATATCTCCACCCGACTGCTTTTCTAAGGCGCGCGACCCCCGCCACGCAACCCGATCATCGTGACAGTGACCTCCCCCACGGCCGCACGCCGAAACGTGCACTGAAACACCTGACCGCAGGATCTTCGCGGGCTCTGAGCACCATGAATCATGTGAGCTGTCCGTACGAAGTCCCAGTTTCGCAGATGGCCGGGGGACCGCGCCCGGTTGTCGTACCGCGCATCGGTCCACGGCGCCCCGCGATGGCCGGGATCTTCCGTATGTGGAGCCGTACGTCGAGCGGCGATCCTACGTTCATCGGTTCCGCGCTCTTCCGGTCACGCCGCCCCGCTCTTGCGCTCACGGCCGCCCGGATCCGCTGGCCTACCCTGAGGAGGTCACTAGGGGGTGTTTCGAGAGTCCTGCACAGCACCCGCGGCGCCCGGCACGCACCCTCGCCGCACCGGCCGAAGGTCCAAGTAGCTCCGCTACGAGAGTCTTCGTCCGGCACGCCGAGGGCACGCACCGAACACCGCGGGTACCGCACAGGACTCTCGAAGCACCCCCAGCCCCCCGGAGTCGGAGACGTCGCAGGTCATGACCGAACTGCCTTATCCCTACGAAGCCCCAGCCTCGCAGTCGCTGTTCGACCGTGCGGCGGCCGTCACACCCGGCGGCGTGAACTCTCCCGTGCGCGCCTTCCGTGCCGTGGGCGGTACGCCCCGGTTCATGGTGTCCGGTACCGGTCCGTACCTGACCGACGCCGATGGCCGTGAGTACGTGGACCTCGTCTGTTCCTGGGGGCCGATGATCCTCGGGCACTCCCAGCCCGAGGTCATCGCCGCCGTCCAGGAGGCCGTCTCCCGCGGTACGTCCTTCGGTACGCCCGGTGAGGGCGAGGTCGCGCTCGCCGAGGAGATCGTCGCGCGCGTCGAGCCCGTCGAGCAGGTCCGGCTCGTCTCCAGCGGCACCGAGGCGACCATGTCCGCCATCCGGCTCGCCCGGGGGTTCACCCGGCGGGCCAAGGTGATCAAGTTCGCCGGCTGCTACCACGGGCACGTGGACTCCCTGCTCGCCGCGGCGGGCAGCGGCGTGGCGACCTTCGCGCTGCCTGACACCCCCGGTGTCACCGGAGCCCAGGCCGGCGACACCATCGTCCTTCCCTACAACGATCTCGAAGCCGTGCACGCCGCCTTCCACGCGCACCCCGGTGAGATCGCCTGTGTGATCACCGAGGCCTCGCCCGGCAACATGGGTGTGGTGCCTCCGGCGCCCGGGTTCAACCAGGGCCTCAAGGACGCGTGCGCCAAGAACGGCGCCCTGTTCATCTCCGACGAGGTCATGACGGGCTTCCGCACCAGCAAGGCCGGTTGGTACGGGATTGATGGTGTACGTCCGGATCTGATGACCTTCGGCAAGGTGATGGGCGGTGGCTTCCCCGCCGCCGCCTTCGGTGGCCGCCAGGACGTCATGGCGCACCTCGCGCCGGCCGGCCCGGTCTACCAGGCGGGCACGCTGTCGGGCAATCCCGTCGCGACCGCCGCCGGGCTCGCCCAGCTGCGGCTGCTCGACGACGCCGCGTACGACAAGGTCGACGCGGTCTCGGAGCAGATCCGGACGCTGGTGACCGAGGCGCTCACCAAGGAGGGCGTCTCGCACCGGCTGCAGAACGCCTCCAACATGTTCTCCGTCTTCTTCACCGGCCGTCAGGTGCGCGACTACGAGGACGCGAAGGCGCAGGAGTCCTTCCGGTACACCGCGTTCTTCCACTCGATGCTGGCGCAGGGCGTGTATCTGCCGCCGTCCTCCTTCGAGTCGTGGTTCGTGTCGACGGCCCACGACGAGCAGGCGGTTCAGCGGATCGCCGACGCACTTCCGGCGGCGGCGCGGGCAGCGGCGGAGGCCACGGCATGAGCGAGACCATCGACACCACCGGCAACGGCGACATCACCGTCGTGCACCTGATGCGGCACGGCGAGGTCGCCAACCCGGACGGGGTGCTGTACGGGCGACTGCCCGGGTACCACCTGTCCGAGCTCGGACGGCAGATGGCCGACCGGGTCGCCGAGCACCTCGCGTCGCGCGATGTCACGCATGTCGTCGCCTCGCCGCTGGAGCGGGCGCAGGAGACGGCCACCCCGATCGCCAAGGCGCACGGTCTGGACCTGGCGACGGACGGGCGGCTCATCGAGGCCGACAACGTCTTCCAGGGCAAGACGTTCGGGGTGGGGGACGGCGCGCTGCGGCGGCCGGAGAACTGGAAGCACCTCGTCAACCCGTTCAAGCCCTCATGGGGCGAGCCGTACGTCGAGCAGGTCGTGCGGATGATGGGGGCGCTGGATGCCGCCAAGGATGCCGCCCGCGGGCATGAAGCGGTGCTGGTCAGCCACCAGTTGCCGATCTGGATCGTGCGGTCCTTCGTGGAGAAGCGGCGGCTGTGGCACGACCCGCGCAAGCGGCAGTGCACGCTGGCGTCCCTGACGACCTTCACCTACCGGGGCGACAAGATCGTGTCCGTGGGCTACGCCGAGCCCGCCCGCGATCTCGTCCCGGCCCATCTCCTCGCGGGCGCCAAGCCGGTGAAGGGGAAGGGCAAGGCGTTCGGCGCGTAACGGCCGCGCCAGGGAACTGATGCGGGAGTGCGTACGTCTCTCCTAAGGCGTACGCCCCGTCACAAAGCGTATGGGTTCGTGCTATATGAGCGTAACTTCGTAAAATCAGCTAAATATGCGCGAGTTTGACGGAACCTCCGTCTTCATCGCGCCCTCTCAATAGGTGCCAGCTGGGAGCCAGCTGAGAGGGCGCGATGAAATGGGGACCGCATGCGGGACATCAGCCGGAGGGGAATGATCGGCCTCGGGGCAGGTGCCGCGGCCGCGCTGGGACTTGCCGCGTGCGGCACCGCACAGCTAGACGGCCCGAGCCGGGGCGGCGGTTCCCGGAGCGGGCAGCCGGGTGCCCCCAAACATCCCGCGCGTCCCATCGGTGACGGTTCCACCGCCTACACCGGCAAGCAGCCGAACCAGCCGAAGAAGCCCGAGCCGCTGGAGCCCGGCGAGACCCCTCCGCAGTTCGTGATCTTTTCCTGGGACGGCGCGGGAGAGGTCGGGACCGGCCTCTTCGACCGCTTTCTCGAACTCGCCAAAGACCACGACGCGCACATGACGTTCTTTCTCTCCGGGCTGTATCTGCTGCCCGAGTCGAAAAAGCGCATGTACTTGCCGCCCAATAACCCCCGGGGCGCCTCGGACATCGGTTATCTCACCGACGAGCACGTCAAGGCGACGCTGAAGCTGGTCCGCCGGGCCTGGCTCGAGGGCCATGAGATCGGCACGCACTTCAACGGCCACTTCTGTGCGGGGTCGGGCACGGTCGCCAACTGGACGTCCGCGCAGTGGCGCAGCGAGATCTCCCAGGCGAAGGGCTTCGTCAAGGAGTGGCGGACCAACACGGGCTGGACCGACCTGCCCGCGCTGCCCTTCGACTACGAGAAGGAACTCGTCGGCGGTCGCACCCCGTGTCTGCTGGGCCAGAACAACCTGCTGCCCACCGCCAAGGAGCTCGGCTGGCGCTACGACGCCTCCTCGCCCGGCGGCCGTCAGCGCTGGCCGCAGAAGAACAAGGGCCTGTGGGACCTGCCGCTGCAGGCGATGCCCTTCCCGGGGCACACCTTCGAGGTGCTCTCGATGGACTACAACATCCTCGCCAACCAGTCGATCAACTCGACCAAGGCGCCCTCCTACAACTACCCGGCGTGGCGCATCCAGGCGACGAATTCCTACATAGCCGGATTCAAGCGGGCGTACGAGACAAATCGTGCACCCTTCTTCATAGGCAACCACTTCGAGGAGTGGAACGGCGGTATCTACATGGATGCCGTTGAAGAGGCGTTCAAGCACATCGCGCGCGAGAAGGAGAAGGGCGGGGACATACGCCTCGTCTCCTTCCGGCAGTTCGTCGACTGGCTCGATGTCCAGAAGCCCGAGATGCTGACCAGGCTTCAGTCGATGGACGTCGGGCAGCAGCCGGCCGGTGGCTGGAAGTCCTACCTGGGAGGACAGGCCGCCTGATATGCGGGTTTCCGCCCGCAAGGGGGGTGCGGAAGATCCCCGAAACGGGCATGCGAAACTTTTCACATGAGTGCCGCCTGCCGTGCCGACCAGCGCCCGAACCGCACCCGTAGCCGCGCCGCCCTGCTCACCGCCGGGGCCGCCGTCGCCGCGCTCGTCCTGTCCGCGTGTGGGTCCGGGGGGACCTCCGGGGGAGCGGGGAACACCAACTTCGTCGCCGGTAAGAACGGTGTCGACACCGCCCCCAAGGGAGAGCGGGCGGCGATCCCCGACCTCTCCGGCAAGACCATCGACGGCAAGCAGCTCGACGTCCGCGACTACAAGGGCAAGGTCGTCGTCCTCAACGTCTGGGGATCCTGGTGCGGGCCCTGCCGCGCCGAGGCCAAGAACCTGGAGACGGTGTCCCAGGACACCAAGGACCAGGGCGTGCAGTTCGTCGGCATCAACACCCGCGACACCAGCACCGGCCCGGCCCTGGCGTTCGAGAAGGAGTTCGGGGTCACCTACCCGAGCCTGTACGACCCGACGGGCAAGCTGATGCTCCGCTTCAAGAAGGGCACGCTGAACCCGCAGTTGATCCCGTCCACGCTCATCATCGACCGGGACGGCAAGGTCGCGGCCCGGACGCTCCAGGCGCTCAGCGAAGACAGCCTGCGCAAGATGCTCGCCCCCGTCCTCGCGGAGAAGTGACCTGACGTGTCCCTTCTCGCCATGACCCTGGCCGAGGCCACCGGCAAGAACGAGACGGTCTACAGCGGCGCCCTGCTGGTCGCCCTGCCGGTCGCCGTGCTCGGCGGACTCGTCTCCTTCTTCTCGCCGTGCGTACTGCCGCTGGTGCCCGGCTATCTCTCGTACGTCACGGGGGTCAGCGGCACGGATCTGGCGGACGCCAGACGGGGGCGGATGGCCACGGGGGCAGCCCTGTTCGTGCTCGGCTTCACCGCGGTGTTCGTCTCCGGCGGAGCGCTCTTCGGGTACTTCGGCTCGACCCTGCACGAGTACCAGGGGACCCTGTCCAAGGTGCTCGGCGGGCTCATGATCCTCATGGGCGTCTTCTTCATGGGGCTGATGCCCTGGCTCACCCAGCGCGAATTCCGTTTCCACAAGCGGCCGGTGGCGGGTCTCGCGGGCGCGCCCCTGCTCGGCGCGCTCTTCGCGATCGGCTGGACCCCTTGCCTGGGCCCGACCCTCTCCTCCGTGCAGATTCTCGCGGCGAACCAGGCGAGCGCGGGGCGCGGGGCCATACTGACCGTCGCGTACTGCCTCGGTCTCGGCGTGCCCTTCGTCCTCGCCGCGGTCGCCTTCCGCAAGGCGCTCGGCGCCTTCGCCTGGGTCAAGCGCCACTACACCTGGGTGATGCGGATCGGCGGCGGCATGATGATCGCGACCGGCCTGCTGCTGCTCACCGGTGCGTGGGACAGCATCGTGCAGCAGATGCAAACCTGGTCCGACGGCTTCACGGTAGGGATCTGACCCATGAGCACCACTGACACCGGCAAGACGCCTGACACCGGGAAGACGCCGGACCCCGTGGCCGCCAGGCGGCACGTCGGTGTGGCCGCCGACGGCGAACTCGGCGAAGCGGGATCCCAGCTGTCCACCGCCCCGGTGGACACGGCGATGCCCGGCTCCTTCGGCGGGGCGCGGGCACCCGGCGCCATGGGGTGGATCGCCTGGACCGGGCGTGAGGTCATCGGCTGGGCCCGCTGGTTCTGGCGGCAGCTGACGTCCATGCGGGTCGCGCTGATCCTGCTCTTCCTGCTGTCCCTCGGGGCCATTCCGGGGTCGCTGATCCCGCAGTCCGGCACCGATGCGCAGAAGGTGGCGGACTTCAAGGATGCGCACAGCGTGCTGGGGCCGGTCTACGACCGGCTCGGGCTGTTCCACGTGTACAGCTCCGTGTGGTTCTCGGCTATCTACATCCTTCTCTTCGTCTCGCTCATCGGCTGCATCGTGCCGCGGACCTGGCAGTTCGTCGGGCAGCTGCGCGGCCGTCCGCCGGGCGCGCCGAAGCGGCTGACCCGGCTGCCTGCCTACGCGACCTGGCGCACCGAGGCCGAGCCGGAGCAGGTCCGCGAGGCCGCGCTCAAGGTGCTCAGGCAGCGGCGGTTCCGGGCCCACGTCGACGGGGACGCGGTCGCCGCCGAGAAGGGCTACCTCCGCGAGACCGGCAACCTGCTCTTCCACATCGCACTGATCGTGATGCTCGTCGCCTTCGCCTGGGGCCAGCTCTTCAAGTCCGAGGGCAACAAGCTGATCGTCGAGGGCGGCGGCTTCTCCAACACGCTGTCGCAGTACGACGACTTCAAGTCGGGCAACCTCTTCAGCAACGACGACCTCACGCCGTTCAGCTTCAACCTCAAGCAGTTCACCGCCACGTACGAGCGGACCGGGCCCAACAAGGGCACCCCGCGCACCTTCCAGGCGGACATCAGCTACAGCGAGGGCGCCTACGGCAAGGAGAAGAAGACCACCGTCAAGGTCAACGAGCCGCTGAAGATCGGCGACTCGAAGGTCTATCTCGTCAGCCACGGCTACGCGCCCGTGGTCACCGTCCGCGACGGCAAGGGCAACGTCGTCTTCCATGAGGCCGTGCCGATGCTGCCGCTCGACGCGAACGTCACCTCGCAGGGCGCGATCAAGGTCATGGACGGCTACAAGAACGGGCAGGGCCGGAGCGACCAGCTCGGCTTCTCCGCCTTCTTCGTGCCGACCTTCGCGGGAGCGGGCAAGGGCACCATGTTCTCCCAGTTCCCCGCGCTCGACTTCCCCGTGCTCGCGCTGTCCGGCTTCCACGGCAGCCTGGGGGTCAACTCGGGCATCCCGCAGAACGTGTACCAACTCGACACCTCCCAGATGAAGCAGTTCAAGGACGCCAAGGGGAACATCCTCAAGAAGAGGCTGCTGCCCGGCGAGACCATGAAGCTGCCGAACGGCGCCGGCTCGATCACCTTCGAGAAGGACATCAAGGAGTGGGCCGGCTTCCAGGTCACCCAGCAGCCCGGCAGCGACTGGGCGCTGGCCGGAGCCTTCACCGCGATCTTCGGTCTCGCCGGCTCGCTCTTCATCCAGCGCCGCCGTGTCTGGGTGCGGGCCACCACCGGCGCCGACGGTGTGACCGTCGTCGAGATGGCGGGCCTGGGCCGCAGCGAGTCCGCGAAGCTCCCCGAGGAGCTCGGCGACCTGGCCGCGCTCGTGCACGAACAGGCGCCCAGCGCACCCGACCCCGATCCGGACACACCCGAGCCCGATTCGGACACCCCCGACCGTCACGCCGTACCTTCCGCCGAAGGGGCTGAGAAGCAGTGACTCTGGCCACCGCAACCAACGAACACCTCGCCAATATCAGCAACACGCTGATCTACTCCGCGATGGCCGTCTACACCCTGGCCTTCTTCGCCTACATCGCCGAATGGCTCTTCGGCAGCCGGAGCAAGGTGGCCCGCACGGCCGCCGCGCTCACCGAGAAGACCGAGAAGACCGAGAAGGCCGCGGCCCCTGCGGTCACCGTGAAGAAGGCGGGCGGCACCACGGTCCTGGAGCGCCCGCAGGTCGTCACCCGGTCCGCGATCGGCGCCCGCGACGTGCCCGATGGGCCCGGTGCGCACGGCGGGGACGAGCAGGGTGACCTCTACGGTCGTATCGCCGTGTCCCTCACCGTGCTCGCCTGGGGTGTCGAGGCGGCGGGTGTGATCGCCCGGGCTCTGTCGGTGCGACGGGCGCCGTGGGGCAACATGTACGAGTTCAACATCACCTTCTCCACCGTGGCCGTCGGTGTGTTCCTGGTGCTTCTCGTGCTGAAGAAGAACGTCCGCTGGCTCGGCCTCCCCCTGGTCACCACGGTCCTCCTCGATCTCGGTCTCGCCGTCACTGTCTTGTACACCGCGAGTGACCAATTGGTTCCCGCGCTGCACTCGTACTGGCTGTACATCCACGTCTCGACCGCGATCATCTGCGGCGCCGTCTTCTACGTGGGCGCCGTCGGCACGCTGCTCTACCTCTTCAAGGACTCGTACGAGAACAAGCTCGCGAGCGGCGGTCAGCCGGGCCGTTTCGCGACCTCCGTCATGGAGCGGCTGCCCGCCTCGGCCTCGCTCGACAAGTTCTCCTACCGCGTGAACGCGGCCGTCTTCCCGCTGTGGACCTTCACGATCATCGCGGGCGCGATCTGGGCCGGTGACGCCTGGGGCCGCTACTGGGGCTGGGACCCCAAGGAGACCTGGGCCTTCATCACCTGGGTCGCCTACGCCTGCTATCTGCACGCCCGCGCGACGGCCGGCTGGAAGGGACGCAAGGCGGCCTACATCGCCCTGATCGCTTTCGGCTGCTGGCTGTTCAACTACTACGGCGTCAACATCTTCGTGGGCGGCAAGCACTCCTACGCGGGCGTGTAGCACTCCTACGCGCACGGGGCGCACTCCTGCGCGGCCGGCCGGCCGCCGCGTCCCGCGTATCCCGCTTCGGGCCGAGGCCGGTTCCCTGAGACGTGAGTCGCTGGAACCGGCCTTTGTCGTGCGGACAGGTGGAGGGTGTGGTGAACGGCTAACGGGCAGGTCAGAGGCCATAAGGGGTGCAGAACTCGCGCTCACGGGCCACGCTGGTGTCATGACCCAACCCACCCGGTCCATCGAAGAGGGCGCCACGGAGATCCGGGGCGACGCGCAGGTCGCGCACTACCTGCTGCGGTTTCCCCAGCCTGTGGAGAAGGTCTGGGCGGCACTGGCCACCCCTGAAGGCCTGCAGGGGTGGCTGGCCATCGCAGAGGTGTTCGAACCGAGGCTCGGCGGTGCTGTCACCCTGCGCGGGCTGGGCCCCGGCCGGATCACCGCCTGGGACGTCGAGCGGGTCGCCGAGTACACGGTGGAGGGGCGGGGGCGGGTCCGGTTCCATCTGGAGCCGGGGGCGCCGGACGGCACCGGCACCACGGTCCGCTTCACCCACGAGTTCGAGCGGGAGCGTGAGCAGCCGGTGTGGCGCGCCCGTTTCGAGCGCTTGCTCACGGCCCTCGACGCCTAGGAATGGTGACCGGCACTCCTCCTGACGCTTGGGAATGGTGACCGGCACTCTTCCTGACGCCTGGGAATGGCGACCGGCACTCTTCCTGACGCCTGGGAATGGTGACCGGCACTTCTCCCGACGCCTGGGAGTGGCGACAAGCACTCTTCCTGACGCCTGAGAAAGGCGCAGGCACTCCTGACGTCTAGGAGGGCGGCAGGCACTCCTGCGCCGGAGGCCTTCCCTCCGGCCAGGCGATCTTCACGAAGCGCGAGCGGCTGTCGGGGGTCAGTTCCACGATCGGTACGGCCTTGTCGTACGGATTGCCGTGGGCGTCCAGGCAGATCCACCCGCTCGCCCCGTTGACCCGCAGCTGCTTGCCCTTCACCTGTGGCCACTGGAGCCCCACGTCCGCGAGGGCTGGGATCTTCCCGGTCGGCGACGCCCCGCGGATGCCGTGCACGGCGAGCCGCGTCGCGTCGTACGCGATGATCAGCTGACCGTCGTCCAGGGCCACCTTGCCGACGGGGCCGACCGGCTCCCGTCCGGCGCTGTCCAGCAGCGCCTGGAGCACCCGCGCGTCGGCCGCGCTGCCGCCGGTCTTCGCGGTGTCGCTCACCCAGGCGTCCGGGTGGGCGAGGGCCGTGTAACGCACGGACAGCAGGGGGTCCTTGAGGGCGCGCGGATCGAGGTCCTTGTCGCCGGCCAGGTACGAGCCCTCGTCGCCGGTGAGCACCGTGAAGCGGCGGTCGACGCAGCCGCGTGCGCCCAACGCGTTGATGAACTGCCGCAGTTGGGTGTGCCGCCCGGCGAAGAGGATGGTGTCCGTGCTTTTCGGCGTGGTGCACAAAATGGTGGTGATCTGCGCGAAGACGTTGGCGGTGCTGCCCTCCTTGCTGCGGTCGGCGGGCGGCGTGAACGGCTGGGCCTCGTACCGCGAGCCCTTGAGCATCTTCTCGAAGGACTTCTGCAGGGTGCGCGTGTACGGGTCGCCCGTGCGGTCGTAGACCAGGAACGCGTTGGCGGCCGACACCTTGGCGAACGAGGCGAGGGCGCGGGCCTCGTCGGTGTTGGTGGGGGAGACGCGGGCGAGCCCGGGGAAGGGGTCCTTGCCGTTCTGGCCGTTGGCGAGGTCGTCGGCGGTGATCGAGCTCCCTATCACCGGGATGCCGCGCCGGGTCAGCTCCTCGACGGCTTTCTTGTTGTTGTCGGTGCTCAGGCCGACCCCGGTCACCGCACGCAGCCGGTCGGGTCCCTTCGTCATCCGCTCCAGCTCGTCGACGGTCTGCCGCCAGTGCGCGCCGGTGGCACCGGGGGTGGCGAGTACGAGGCGGATCTTCGGCTTCAGGCCGTTGGTGTCGTGGTTGGCCTGGTACTGGGCCAGATAGGCGCCCTGGAGCTCGTGCAGCGCATCGGCCAGATTGTCGGCGTCGGTGGCGGTGAAGGGTTCGAGCAGCGCGACGGTGACGTAACTGCCGGGCGTCAGACGGTGGTTCTCACGGTTGATCGCCCGGACCGTCTCGGCGAACTGCGGACGCCCGAAGGAGTACGTCGTCCATGAGACGCCCACGCACTCGTCGCTGCCCTCCGGCTGGACGACCCCCGGGGCGCAGGAGCGGTCCTCCTTCGTGGCCGTCATGCCGCCCCATACGCCGAGGGCCCCGAGCACGGCCGCGAGGCTCAGCGCGACATACCGGCGGAAACGTATCTCCCAGACGTCCTCGCGCAGCCATGTCCACACACGCGCCATCAGTGGCCCCCGTCCTCGCGCCGCCGCGCCGTCACCGGCTCCCGTTTCCGCACCGCCGCGCCATCACCGGCCCCCGTTCCCGCTCGCGTTCTCGTCGTCGTCGCCCGGGATGCGGAAGGGGCGGCCGGCCAGGGCGTCCGACGGCCAGTCCCGCGAGGCCCGCCACAGCAGGGCGTTGCCCGCGGGCCGCAGATTCGACAGCTGCTCCAGCTCGAAGCGCAGCCGCTCGGTCACCTGCGAGTCGGGCAGCACCAGCGGGTCGGTCAGCTGCCACACGGCGTGCAGCAGTCGGCGTACCCGCAGGTGCAGTACGGCGTCCACGCTGTCCGGCGGCTGCTGGGCCGCGTCCGTGTGTCCGAGCGCGACGGAGGCCCGGTGGTCGTGGCCGTCGAAGTCCCGGCCGTCCGGGTCGTGCGCGTGGTAGTACGGCGCGGACGCGATGAAGACCAGCGACGACAGCCAGCCGCGGGTGTCGGTACGCGGGAAGGTGTCACGCAGGTGCGCGACCGCGAAGTCGGCCTTGCCCAGGGCGAGTTCGTGGTGCAGCCGGTAGCGGGCGCTGTCCGGCGGGGCAACCCGGTCTTCGTCCCGGTAGTGGTCGATGAGGGTGCGGTGCACGGCTCGCCACCGCTCGTGGTCCGGGTCGCCGTGGTGCAGCCGCAGCAGGAGCAGGGAGCGCAGGAACGGGTCGCCGACGAACTGCCCGTCGGCGGTCGCCCAGCCCTCCTTCGTCAATCGCTCCTCCAGGTCGAGGACGCCCGACGCGCCGAAGTCGTCCGGGAGTTGGGCCTCGGCCAGCGCGCACGCCGAGTCGCGGTCGTGGGCCGCGGCGAGCACCGTCAGCTCGTCCAGACGGCCGCCGGGCACGAGCCGGTCGAGGAGTTCCTGGTAGGCGGGACGGCCGTCGTGGTCCTCGTGGACGGCGACGTCCGAGGTGAGTAACTCGCCCAGGGACAAGACCCCTTGGGGCAGGTTCTGCTTGGCGGACTCGGCGAGCAGGGTGATGCCGAGCGGGCTGCCACCCGTCAACCGATGGGTGGCATGCGGAAGTTGCGACGGTACGGCGGGACCGCCGGCGTTCGGGGCCAGGCCGTCGGAGGCGGTGTCCACGACGTGCAGCGTGTCGTCGGGCGTCAGCGGCGGCAGCGAGACGAGCAGCGCGCGCGAGGACGGTGAGGTGCCCGCCTCCCAGCCGGCCTCCCGGGCGACCTCGGGGAGGGCGCGGCGCCCCGCGTTGCGCAGGGCCGCGTGGCCGTATCCGCGCAGGGCCGCGAAGAACACGACCTGGTCGGCGATGCCTTCGGCACGGTCGCGCAGCACCGGCTCAAGGAGCCCGAGGCCGGCCGGTTCCTGCACGTTGTCGATCAGCACGACGGGGCGGCCTCGCCGGTGCGAGCGCTGCACGACCCCCGCGTACGCGTCGTCGAGGTCGGCCAGCAGGGCCCGTACGAGATAGCGCTCGGCGTGTCTGCGCGAGTCGCCGCCGGCCCTGAAGTGCCGGGACAGCAGGATCAGCGCGAGCTTGGGGCTGCCGCCCGCGTTCGGATAGTCCCGGTACCGGCTGGCGGCCCTGCGCAGCCGGCGGGGAGCGGGGCCGATGCCCTCGGCGAACGCCTCCAGAGAGGCTTCGATGATCGGCGCGATCACGGGGCCCGTACCGCTCAGTGAGGCGACGAGCTTGGAGACGATCTTGCTCACCCAGCGGCCCGCGAACCCCGAGATCCATGAGCCGGTCTCGTTCAGCAGCAGGATCCGCTCCGCCTCCTGCCGGATGCGCGGCACGTCACGGTCGCTCCAGCCGCCCGCCGCGACCGCGAGCAGCCCGGCCGCCAGCCGTGGAAAACCGATCCGCCCGGCGCCCGTCACCGGCTCGGCGAGCTGCTCCGCGACGGTGGTGAGCGCCTGCCCCACTGGCGACCACGCCTCCTGTGGCCGCTCGGCCGGCGGAGCGGCGAACTGCCGCTCCTCCCCGTCGATCAGCGCGACGGGGGTGTGCCCGCGATAGGCGTCGCGCAGCTCGCGCAGCACGGCACTCTTCCCGAGCCCCCGTCCGCCCGCGAACACGACGAACGGCACCTCACTCGCGTGCTCGTACGGTGTCGCGCGCAGCTGATACGGACGCAGACCGACAAGCCGAGACGCGAGCCCGGGCGGATCGGTGTCGAACAGCGCTCCCCGGCCGTGCAGCCCTGTGTGCACCGCATCTCCCCCTGGCGCGGTCCGGTCCGATGTGCTGCTGTGAGGTGTATCAACACCAGTGTAAAAAGGGGGACTTGGTTCGGGATAGGGCGCCTGGTGTCCGTTGGGTTACGAAAACCATCCGCCACTCGTCCGGCGATGATCGGGTCCGGCTTCTGCCGCGGGTAAACATGTGAATCGGTTCTGGCTCAACCACTGCGAGGCAGCCATGACGACACCGAACTGCTACGCCTGCGGTCAGGAAGCCCGGCTGGACGGGTTGCCACTCAGCGAACGCATCGCGCTCGATCGGCATTGGCGGGTGGCTCACGCTTTCGGGACCGCGCTGCCCGGCTGGCTCGTCCTGCTGCCGCGTCGCCATGTGACAGCCGTCCACGAGCTCACCGACGCCGAGGCGGCGACGTTGGGGATGTGGCAGGTGCGACTGTCCCGAGCGCTCCACGAGGTGACGGGCTGCGTCAAGACCTACGTGGCCCAGTTCGCCGAGCTCGAGGGCTTCGGGCACGTCCACTTTCACGTGATGCCGCGCATGGCGGAGCTCTCCGAGGATCTGCGCGGGCCGCGCGTGTTCGAACTGCTCCGGCGGCCTGCGCCACAACAGGTGACACCCGACCTGATGGACAAGATCGCGGGCTCCCTTCACGCCCGCCTGATGTGTTGATGCGGGTCATGATCAGCCGACGGCGATCGAGTCCAGCTTCTCGCGCAGGTAGACGTGGGAGTCGACCGGTTCGTACGCCACTCGGCCGATCGGGGCGGGGACGGACTCGACGCGGGTGCCCGGGGTGCACTCGCCGAAGTAGACGAGGGACATCAGCTCCTCGGCGGGGGAGTCGGCCGGGGGTGGCAGGACGCGATGGCGGCCGGAGCGCCAGCGGTCGCCGGTCCAGCGGGCCATCAGGTCGCCGATGTTGATGGTGAAGGCCTCCGAGTCGAAGGGCGCGTCCTCCCAGCCGCCCTCGTCCGTGTAGACCTGCAGGCCGCCCTTGCCGGCCTGGCGGTCGAGGATCGTGACCGTGCCGAAGTCGGTGTGCGGGCCGATGCGGAACTGGCCCGGCCGGGGATCGCCGATGACCTCCGTGCCCGGGTACCAGTTGATGTTGAAGCCGTAGGTCGGGTGGTCCATGTGCCGGGTGAAGAAGTCCGGTTCCAGGCCGAGGGCCTCGCCGAGGAGGGCCAGGAGGTGGTTCTCCAGTTCGCCCATCCTCCTCAGGTATTCCTCGCAGAGCTTCTGGAGTTCCGGGGCCTCGGCGGGCCAGATGTTCGGGGCGTACCACTCCGCGTTGATCTCCGGGTCCTCGAAGGGCTCGTGCGTCGCGAAGGTCAATGACTCCTTGAGGTCCGGCGGGGTCTCGGTGCCTTCCGAGTAGGCGTTTGCCTCGGCGCCCGGGCCCAGCCAGCCGCGGCCGCCGACCCGGGCGGCGTACGGCTGTTTCGTCTCGGTGGGGAGGGTGAAGAAGGCGCGGGCCGCTTCGCGGATGCGGGTGCGCAGGGCCGCGTCCACGCCATGGCCGGTCACGAGGAGGAAGCCGGCCGTCTGGAGGGCTTCGTCGACCGTGCGGGCGATGTCCGCACGGGCCTTGGGGTCTCCCGAGAGCCAGGGACGCAGGTCGACGGTCGGGATGCGGGGGCAGGTCGGGGTGTGGGGCTCAGTCACCGATGTCCTCGTTCCACAGTGCCGGGTTGTTCTTGATGAAGTCGCGCATCAGGGACGTGCACTCGGGGTCGTCGAGCAGCACGATCTCCACGCCGTGCTCCGCCAGCCAGTCGTGGCCGCCGTGGAAGGTCTCGGCCTCGCCGATCACGACCCGGGAGATGCCGAACTGGCGGACCAGACCGCTGCAGTACCAGCACGGCGAGAGGGTCGTCACCATCGTCGCACCGCGATACGTCCGTTGCCGTCCGGCGGCTCGGAAGGCGGCCGTCTCGGCGTGCATCGAGGGGTCGGCGTCCTGGACGCGGCGGTTGTGGCCGCGGCCGAGGAGAGTACCGTCCGCGCCGTACAGCGCGGCCCCGATCGGGATGCCGCCCTCGGCGAGCCCGGCGCGGGCCTCGGCGACGGCGGTGCCGAGCCATGCGCGTGCCTGTGCCTGATCGACTGGTTGATCGATGCGCTCCATGACTCCACTCTCCTGTGGCCGGAACACGAGGACAACGTGCGGAAAGTACTCTCCAGCAACCCGCACCCGGACGGACTGTCAGCGCCTGACGGAGGTACTCGTGCCCGCACTCACCCTCCACGACATCCTGGCCCTCGACCCCGTCCGCCGCACCGAGCCCGAACTCCTCGCGGGCGAGGCCGCCTCGGACCGGCCCGTGCGGTGGGTGCACTCCAGCGAGGTGTACGAGGGCGCGAACTTCCTCGACAGCGGCGAGCGGCTCCTCACCAAGGGATTCGGGCTCATCGACGCCGACGAGGAAACCCGGCGGCGGTATCGTGCGCGGAGCGGCGGCGACGACGGGCGAGGGTCTGCGCACGGTGGCCCGACGGTCAGTGGCAGCGGGCCCGCGCGTACTGCCGGGCCAGCGCGTGGAAGGACTCCTTCGGCTCCCAGTGCCAGCCGGCGGCCGGGTCGCCGGGGCGGTCCCTGATGGCTTTGACGATGCTGTAGCTCGCCATGTCGAGGTCGTGGCGCGGGTCGTCGGGGAGGTGCGGGGCGTTCGCGGTGACGAAGGTGTACGCCATCGCCGAGTACAGCCCCATCGACTCGAACACCGACAGCACGTCCGTCAGATACGCGGCCTGGGCGCGCTCGCTCCGCACCAGGCCCTTCTTGATCTCGGGCGGTTCCTTCGTGTAGTCGACGACGTCCCAGCCCATGCCGCCCTGCTCCGGCGCGCCCCTGAAGGTGCAGCAGCCGAACTCCATGATCGCGACCGGCTTGCCGAAGCGGCGGAACGGGGCGAGATCGCGTACATAGTCCGCGCGGCGCCGGAAGCAGCCGTAGTAGTCGATGCCCACGAGGTCGAACAGGCCCCAGTCGACGTCCTCGTCCTGCGCGGCGGCGTACGTCAGCCGCCCGTGGAAGACGGACCGGCCGGTCGCCGCCGCCTTCGCGGTGAACCGGCGCAGTCTGCGGGCCATGTGTACGGGATCGAAGTCGCCCTTGAGCAGGTTCTCGACGCGCTCCTGGACGGTGGCGCCGGGCACGATGCCGGGGACGTACAGCACGAACTCGCAGCCGACGCTGAGGTGCACTCCGGCGCCCTGCCGCCGCAGCCGCTCGGCGAACCGGCCCGTCTCGGCGAGATGGTCGAGGATCTCCCGTTCCGGCACGTCGCCCAGGGTCGGTTCGAGCCAGACGTTCAGCCCGCGTTCCGCCGCCTCGGCCGCCGTCGCGGTGAGCCGCTCGACGCCGTCGCCGGTGACCTTGACGGAGTCGGCGTGCAGGTCGTGCGCGATGGCGCGCAGGTCGGCGCGCATGCGCCGGGCGCTCCACGCCGTGCCGGGCGTCTCCCCTTCGCCGACCTCGTAGACCACGCCGCGGTGGGTCAGCCCTCGGGGCCGGCCACTCGTCGCCGCGGCCCGCCCGACGGGCAGCACCCCCGTGCCCCCGACCGCCGCGGCCATCCCCAGGAACCGTGCCCGACTGATTCCCTGCATCGCGCCTCCCCACGCCGTCGTCGTGGCCCCCAGTCTGGGAAGCGGCCGGGTCTTCCGCAGTCCGCCGATGGTCTACGTACGGGGGGCGAAGGGATGAGCCAGGCGCGACTCAGGAGGAGGACGCAGTCGACTTACGAAGAGGACGTCAGGTAGGCGTGCAGGGCGCCCGCGCCCTCCAGCATGGCCGTTGTGCGCGCGGTCAGCGCCGTACGGCGGGCGGCGATCGCCGCCCGCAGGGCGGCGGTGCTGCCCGTGCGGCGCAGGCCCTCCAGGACGGGCCGGATCTGGGGGAAGAGGTAGTGGCTTCGGCGGAGGGTGTGGATGAGACGCGCGTCCCGCACGTCGGCGGGCGTGAACAGGCGATATCCGGTGCCGTGTTCGCGCCGGGGTGCGAGCAGCCCGGCGGCCTCCCACACCCGCAGCGCGGAGGTACGCACCCCGAGCCGGGCGGCGGCCTCGCCGATGCGCA
This sequence comes from Streptomyces sp. NPDC050564, assembly GCF_044457265.1. Lineage (NCBI taxonomy): Bacteria > Bacillati > Actinomycetota > Actinomycetes > Kitasatosporales > Streptomycetaceae > Streptomyces > Streptomyces sp. NPDC050564. The sequence goes on from NZ_JBITGS010000015.1 coordinate 93,622, forward strand.
GGTCCGCGTGAGGAGTCTGAGCGGTCGGCTGTTCCGCGAGCGCCTCCAGGGCGTCGCTCGCCGCCCGCAGGGAGCTCCGCTGCTCGTGCAGCGCGGCGTGCGCTGCGTCGACGAGCGCGAGCGCGCCGGGTATGTCGCCCGCGTGCACGGCGCACATGATCTCCGTCGCACGCGTCGCCCCGTACCCCTTCACCAGCGTCCGGTGGGTGAGCAGCGCGCGCCGGTGTACGTCTGTGAAGGTGCGGTATCCCGATGCGGTGCGCGGCGCCGGAGGCAGCACGCCCGCGTCCTCATAGTTGCGGATCTGCTGGGTGGAGATCCCGGAGAGGCGGGCGAGATCGACGGGGCGCAGACGGTCGGGCCGACGAGTGGGCTTCATCATCGATTTGAAGGTTACGCATGCCACCGGCCCGATGGCTCCGGCCCCTTGTGCTGCAAAGTCCCAACAGGAGCTTCAATGAAAAACTTGAAGCCATGGCCGACTGCAAGCACGACCGCGTTCACGACCGCATTCACGTCAAAGGCGCCCGCCTCCACAACCTCAAGAACGTCTCCCTCTCGATCCCCAAGAACCGGCTCGTCGTCCTCACCGGCCTCTCCGGCTCGGGCAAGTCCACGCTCGCCTTCGACACCCTCCTCAGGGAGGGGCAGCGCCAGTACCTGGAGTCGCTGGGACTGGTGACGAACTTCGTCAGCAAGCCCGCCGTCGACTCCATCACCGGCCTCTCGCCCTCGATCAGCGTCGACCAGCATCTGACGAACCGCAGCCCGCGCTCGACGGTCGGCACGGTGACCGAGGTGTTCACCTATCTGCGGCTGCTGTGGGCGCGGATCGGGTGCCGGGCGTGCCCCGGGTGCGGGCAGGCCATTCCACCGTCGTACGAGTCCGGTGCCGCCGCCGACGACGAGGCGGCGGAGGGCGAGTCGACGCCCTGCCCGCACTGCGGGGCCCCCGTCCCTGAGTTGGTGATGGGCAACTTCTCCTTCAACAAGCCGGCCGGCGCCTGCCCCGCCTGCACCGGCCTCGGGTTCGCCCTCCAGGCGGACGTACGCCGTCTGATCGACGACAGCCTCGGCGTCCGCGGGGGAGCCGTCCTCGGCTGGCACCCCACGCTCGCCGAGCGCAACGTCGCCGTGCTGCGTGCGGCGGCCCGGCACTACGGGTTCACGTTCGACGCGGACGTGCCCGTGTCCGAACTGAACGACGTGCAACGCGACCTGCTGCTCTACGGAGTAGAGAGCCGGGAGTTCCGGCGCCACTTCCCGGCCGCCGATGCCGAGCCGCCGGCCACCGTCACCGCGGGCCGCTTCGAGGGGGTGGTCACGAACGTCATGCGGCGCTACGCCGAGCGTGTCGAGGACGCCGACTACCGGGAGAAGACGGAGCGGTTGCTGGTCAAGGAGGTGTGCCGGGAGTGCGAGGGGACGCGGCTGCGCCCCGGGAGCCGGGCGGTGACCGTGGCCGGACTGACGATCGTCGAGGCCGCCCGTATGCCGCTGAACGAACTCGCCGAGTGGATCGACGACTTGGAGGTGGGCACCGAGGAGCAGCGGCTCGTCGTCGTGCCCGTGGTCGCCGACCTGCGCGAGCGTGTACGTCGCCTCGTCGACGTGGGCGTCGGCTATCTCACCCTGGAACAGTCCACGCCGAGCCTCTCCGCAGGGGAGACCCAGCGGCTGCGCCTGGCCGCGCTGCTGGGCTCGGGGCTCACGGGCGTGCTGTACGTCCTCGACGAGCCGACCATCGGCCTGCATCCCTCCGACACCGCCCGCCTGGTGGAAGTGCTCTACAGGTTGCGGGACTTGGGCAACACGGTGCTGGTCATCGAGCACGACCTCGATGTGCTGCGCGCGGCCGACCATGTCGTGGACGTGGGCCCGGGCGCGGGCCGCGACGGCGGCCGGATCGTGGCCGAGGGCACTCCGGGGCAGGTGGCCGCGAGCGAGGGTTCGACGACGGGCGCGTATCTGTCCGGCCGGCTGCCGATGCCGGTCTCGCGGGCCCGTCGCCCCGACGACGGCAAGGCACTGCTGATCCGGGGTGCCACGGCCCACAATCTCAAGGACATCACCGTAGGCATCCCGCTGGGCCTGCTCGTCACGGTCACCGGCCCGTCGGGCTCGGGCAAGTCGACACTGCTGCTCGACATTCTGGACCGGGCCGGTCGGCAGCGTTTCTACGGCGCGAGCGAGGCACCGGCCGCACACGACAGGATCGAAGGCTGGGAGCGGCTGGACAAGCTGGTGACCATCGACCAGCAGCCGATCAGCCGACTGCCCCGCTCGAACGCGGCGACGTACTCGGACGCCTTCACTCCGATCCGTGAGACCTTCGCCGCCCTCGCCCCCGGGCTGACTCCCGGCCACTTCTCCTTCAACGTGCCCGGCGGCCGCTGCGAGCGCTGCGAGGGCGCGGGCGTTCTCACCGTACGGATGCACTTCCTGCCCGCGGTGGAGGTGCGCTGCCCCGGGTGTCAGGGGCGCCGTTTCCGACGTGAGGTCCTGGGGGTGCGGTACGAGGGGTACGACATCGCGGAGGTGCTGGAGGCGACGGTCGACGAGGCGCTCACGCTCTTCGCGTGCGTACCGGCGGTCACCTCCCGCCTGCAGCGCATGTCGGACGTGGGCCTCGGCTATCTGCAACTGGGCCAGCCCGCCACCACCCTCTCCGGAGGTGAGGCCCAACGCATCAAACTGGCCAAGGAGTTGGGCCGACGCGCCACCGGCCGCACGCTGTATCTGCTGGACGAGCCGACCACGGGCCTGCACGCCGCCGACACCGCCCGCCTCCTCGGCGTACTGCAACGCCTCGTCGACGCGGGCAACACGGTCGTCACCATCGAGCACGACCTCGACGTCATCCGCGCCTCCGACTGGCTGATCGACCTCGGGCCGACGGGTGGCACGAGCGGGGGGTCGGTGGTGGCGGAGGGCACGCCGGAGGAGGTGGCAGGAGTACGGGCCTCCCGCACGGGGGCTCTCCTCACGGCCTCGGCTGCTACGCGCGCTGACGCGGAAGGTGCGCTCTAGTGCGGCTTGCGGGCGAGGATGAAGGCCTGCGGGGTGTTCTCGCGGGCGTCGGCCTCGCGGACGAGGCGGGCGACCTCGATGAGCCCGGCGTGACGCAGGAGTTCGGCGACCCGCTCGGGCGGACGGCGGTAGACGTCGAGGTCCAGGTCGTGGCCGTAGGCGTGGTCGAGGTGGACCCGCTCGTCGCCCACCTTGAAGGCGGTGAGCAGATGACCGCCGGGGGTGAGTACGCGCCGGAACTCCTCGAAGTGGACCGGCAGTTCCTCCGGCGGTGTGTGCACGGTGGAGTACCAGACGAGTGCTCCGGCGAGCGAGTCGTCCTTGATGTCGAGGGCGTCCATCGAACCGACCTCGAACCGCAGCCGCGGATGGCTGCGCCGGGCCACCGCCACCATCTCCGGCGACAGGTCGATCCCGAACGCGTCGAGCCCCAGCCCCTCCAAGTGCACGGTCACCCGCCCCGGCCCGCACCCCAGATCCGCGACGGGCCCGCCCCCACCGGCCCGCACATGCTCGGCGAACGCGGCCAGCATGGCCCGGTCCAGCGGCTTGTTCCCCAGCTCGTTCTTGATGAGCTCCGCGTAGTCGACGGCGACGGTGTCGTAGGACGCCCGGGTGGCGTGCAGATGAGTGGTCATGGCCGCGAACGTAGCCCGAGTGTCTGACACCGTTGACTGGAGTTGACGTAACCGCAGGCGGACGCGCGAGTGGGGGGACATGGCCTCGCCGACAGGCGACCCGCGCCCAGGTGGTCCTGTCGCGGCGTTCAGACGCCAGGAACCGCCGATCAAGGCCGCGGGAATCGCGATGATCGGCACCCTGGGCGCCTGCGTGATCGCCGCCACGGTGGCACCGCAGTGAGTTCTGTCGGGGTTCACCCACCCACTCGCAACAGGAGCTTGCCCGTGCTGCTCCGCGTCCCCATCAGCCGGTGGGCCTCCTCCGCCTCCGCGAGGCCGAACTCCGCGGTCACCGGCAGGGATACGGATCCGTCGACCACCGTACGGAACGCACGCTCGGCGATCTCGCGCAGTGCGGCAGGTGCCGTCTTGGCCAGGCCGAGGATGGAGAAACCGGCGACCGACAGGCCCGTCGGGTAGAGCTCCGGTTGCCCTACCGTCCACGGCTCCGCCGAGCTCGCGTTGCCGAAGGAGACCAGGCGGCCGAAGGGGGCCAGGGAGGCGAGGGCGGCGCGCAGGGTGTCGCCGCCGACGGGGTCCAGGGCGAGGTCGACCCCGCTGCCGTCCGTCGCGGCCCGTACTTCTTGTGCGAAGGAGCCGACGAAGACCTCGTCGTAGCCGTGGCCCAGCGCGTACTTCGCCTTGGCCTCGGCGGACACCACGCCGTACACCGCTCCGGCCCCCGCGGCCTTCGCCAGCTGCCCGAGCACGGTGCCGACGCCGCCCGCCGCGCCCTGCACGAGGACGGTCTCACCGGGCTGCAGCCGCCCCACGGTGTGCAGCAGGGCGTACGCGGTCGGCACGACGGTCGGGAGCGTGGCGCCGGTGCGCAGGTCGACGCCGTCGGGGAGCGGGAAGACGGTCACCGCGTCGGCCACGACCACGTCCGCGTACGCGGACCCCTCGGTCAGCGCGGCGACCTCCTGCCCGGCCTCGAGGCCCTCGACGCCCGGGCCGACGGACCGGATCCGTCCGGACACCTCGAGCCCCGGCACGAAGGGGAGACTCGGCACCCGATACCCCTCGGACCTCGCCTTGAGGTCGGCGAAGTTCACGCCGGTGTACGCGACGTCGATGCTCACCTGCCCGGGGCCCGGATCGGGTACATCGGCCTCCACCATCTTCAGGACCTCGGGACCGCCGTACTCCTGGAACTGGACCGCGCGCATGGCACACCCCTGACAAGTGCTCGACTGTTCAACGGAAAGCGAACACTCGGGAGTGTATGGTTTTCATCGAACACTCGGCAAGTGCCGTGGCATGGACGCAGGGAGGCGGGCGTGGCGCAGCGCACCAGTCATCGGGTGGCCCCCGAGCACACCCACCCCGACGAGGTCCCCGTCCAGACGGCCCTCGCCGCCCTCGCGGATCCCGTACGCATCCAGCTCGTACGGGAGCTGGCGGGCTCCGCCGAGTGGAGCCGCAGCTGTGGCAGCTTCGACGTGCCCGTCGGCAAGGCCGCCCTCAGCCATCACTTCACCGTCCTGCGCGGCGCGGGGATCGTCGAGCAGCGCGACGAGGGCCCCAGGCGCGTCAATCGGCTCAGGCGGGAAGAGTTCGACACCCGCTTCCCCGGCCTCCTCGCGCTCGTCCTCCGCGAGGAGTCGCCGGGGCGGCGATAGCCGCGCCCCGCCGCGTCGATCGCGCAGTTGCGCAGCCGGCCGGGTGGCCGGTGTGCCGTCGGGAGCGTCCCGCTCGGTTCGCGGCGTGATCCCTGTCGGTGTGAGCCCTGGTCGCGGGGTGGTCGGCCGGCGCGACGGTGGGGCTGCAGGCCCTGGGCTGCCGGGCACATCACGTGCTGTTCCGGTCGGCGATCCAGGCGTGATCGTGTCCCGCCGGGGTGGCCCTCCGCTCGTGATCGTGCCCGGCCGGAGTGGCCCTCCGATTGCGGCCGAGGCGACGCCAACTTAGCGTCGGGACGTCGGAATTCTGCCGACAGGTCCACATAAATCCCTTATGTCGACCTTCTCGTCGTACCATCGAACGGAGCATTCATGTCGGTGATGACCGGTCCCCAGCCCCTGCAGCAGTTCGGTCAGCAGATCGGCGGCGCCCCGCAGCAGCAGATCGGGCAGGTGGTCCAGCAGGCGATCCAGCAGGCGTGTCAGCAGGCCAGCCAGCAGATCGCGCAGCGGATGCAGCAGACGCTGCAGCAGATCCAGCAGGTCCAGCAGCAGCTCCAGCAGCAGGGTCTGGCCCAACAGGCCCACCCGTACCTGGCGCTCGCGCTGCACCACACGCTGCACGCGGGCGTCCGCTCCGCTGTGGAGCAGTCCGTGCAGCAGGCGCTGCCGACCGCGATCGTGACGCTGCTCCAGCAGAGCCAGCAGGGTCAGCAGGGTCAGCAGGGTCAGCAGGGTCAGCAGGGTCAGCAGAGCTTCCAGGGCCAGCAGGGCCTGGGCCAGCAGGGCATGGGCCAGCAGGGCATGGGCCAGCAGGGCCAGCAGCCGTGGGGCGGCGGGTTCGGCCAGCAGTCGTACGGCCAGCAGTTCCCGCAGTCCGGCTTCGGCTACGGCCAGATGGGTCAGCCCTTCGGCATCGGCTGATCCTGGCGGCGCGTGATGCGGTGTGCCCGGAGTTCCCGGGCACACCGCATCACCGTGGAAGCGCGGGATCACCGTGGAAGCCCCGGCCGCCCGTCGCCGGATCAGGAGCACAAATTACGAGCTAGGCGTGGTGAAGGTGGACGTAATGGTCAAGGAAAGGCCCGCAAACAACCGCGAGAGCGCGTCCGAGGGCGCGGGGGCAGGTGGGCGGGGACCCGAGGGCGGACAAACGGGGCCGCGCAAGGAACGCGCGAAGTCGTCGCGCCCGGTGCAGCCGCGCCGGGAGCGGTTCTTGGTGACATCGCTGCCGCAGAATCTGCTCCCACCGGGTGTGCCCGAACTCGGCATGGACGCGGTGTGCGACCAACTGGACCGGATGCCCGAGGTCAAGGTGATCCGCAGAATCCGGCCGTCGGAGAAGCTCCAGTCGGTCGGGCTGCCCCCCTCCTGCCCGGAAGTCGCGGTCGTCGAGGCGGCCGAGACCCAGGTGCCGGCGATGCGGTCGCTGCACCTGCACATCGAGCAGGACCTGCCGCTGGCCGGAACGGGGCTCGCCGCCATGCCGACCGCGGGGATTCTGCCCCTGCGCGATCCGGGGCTGGTCATGCCGCTGGAAGAACCTGTGGACATCTCGTTGCGCGTGTGCGGCCCGGACGGCGAACCGCTGGCCGGCGCGGGAGTGTTCCTGATCGGGGCGACATGGCCGGGCCAGGGCATCACCGGCGCCGACGGGACGGTCACCGTCACGCTGGCGACGGAGACCGCGCAGTCCGTCCAGGCCCTGTACGTCCGGCCCGCGGGCGGTTACACGGACCGCTGGATCCACCGCCCCGACCTGTCGGCGACCGGGGAGAACCTCGTCACCCTCACCCCGTTGGCCGAGGTGTACCCGGAGCTGGAGAAGCGGCAGCAGTACGGCTGGGGCCAGCAGGCCATGCGGCTGGACCGGCTGCCCCCCACGTTCCGCGCCTTCGGCGTCAAGATCGCGCTCATCGGTTCGGGCGTCAGCGCCGAGCACCCCGATCTGAAGGAACGGGTGCGCTCCGGGGTCGATCTCGTGCGCGGCACGGACGACGGATGGGCCCACGACATGGTGGGCAGCGGTACGCACGTGGCGGGCATCATCGCCGGGGCGGACACCGGCAAGGGCATCATCGGAATCGCGGTCGACGCCGAGATCGAGGTCTGCCAGGTGACGCCCGACGGGCATTTGAGCGACCTCATCACCGCTTTGGACCACTGCATCGACCGCGAGGTCGACATCGCCCACATCGCGGTGGCCACCCCGTACTCGTCGGCGCTGGTCTCACGCAAACTCGCCGACGCCAACGCGGCGGGCATCGCCTGCGTCGCCCCGACGGGCGACACCGGCGGGCCGGTCGCCTTCCCGGGCTCACTGCCCACCGTCTTCGCCGTGGGCGCGCTGGGAGTCTTCGGCTCGTACCCGCAGGACACCTCTCAAGCCACCCATTCGGGGCCCCAGTTGACACCGGAAGGGTTGTTCGCGGCGCCGTTCAGCGGCTACGGCCCGGGTATCGACGCGGTCGCCCCCGGTGTGGCGGTCATGTCGTGCGCCCCACAGGGCGGCTACGCGGCCCTCGACGGCACCGGCACGGCCTCGGCCCACGTCGCCGGTCTCGCCGCCCTCGTTCTCGCTCACCACGAGGACTTCCACGGTCAGCTGCTGCCCCGCGGACCTGGCCGGGTGCAGCACCTGTTCGAGATCATCGCGGCCAGCTGCCGCCAGTTGGCTTTCCCGGGCACGGCGGAAGGGGCCCGGGTCGGACGCGGTTTGCCCGACGCTCTCGTCGCCCTCGGCCTGGCCCCCGGAGTGCAGCTCGCTCCGGCCCTGTCGCCGTACGCCGCGTCCATGGCCGGTTAGGCCTGTCCCCGGGGCACACCCGCAGAACGGCACCCGTCGCGAGGGCCGGGTGCCGTTCTGCGTGCCAGGACAACGCACTTGGCCCCTGCGCAGCGCAGCGCTCACCGCGAAGCCGACCAGGCAGGTGAGGTCGCCGAAGGACGGGTGGTGCCTACGCATCCAGCTCTTGGACCAAGTGGACCAAGGGGCTGGAGGGCTCGGCCGGCTCCAGGACCGCGTAGTCCGCGAAGTTGCGCCGGTAACGCGTGTGCCGGGTCTCCTGGGTGTGTCTGCGCTGCCACTCCTCGACCTGCGCCGGATCGTGGCGCGGGCCCGACCCGGCGCCGCAGTCGGCCTCGTCCCCCGAGACGCAGCACGCCTCGTACTCCGGCTCCGCCGTCGCGTCCTGCACGATCGAGTAGGGCACGTAGCGGAAGATGCGGCGGCGGGCCGGTGCGCCGCCGTGTTCCCGGCGCCGGTGCTGGCGCAGCAGCACGTTCGCATCGGTCTCCGCGCTGCCGTCGAAGGCGGCCCGTGCCCCGTCGCGCCGGCCGGCGAGTTCCTCGCACGCCACGCAGCCGGGCACGGGAGCGGGCGGTCGGTCCGCGTCCTCCGGCCGATGTGGCGCCACGGCCCCTTCCCGGGAACGGTCGTTGGCGGCCTTCACCTCGGCGCTCAGTCGTTCCTCCCGCGTCGCCGCGCGGATCGACGCCGGGTCCGCCTCCCACTCCCGGCCGCCGCCGACGGGGCGCAGCATCGCGTACGGGCCTGTCTTGTCCCGGTACTCGCCCACCCTGCGTGACTGTGGGTCGTAGACGAGTGCTCCCGGCTCCAACTGCTCCGCCTGTTCGGCCATGTTCGCTCCGACTGATCCGTAACTCTGGGTGTGCCAAGCGTTGCTGAGGGGAACGGTCGGTATCAACGCCGGACGCGTGACAGTGGCCCACTGTCACGGAGGGGATGCCATGACCCGACGCAACGCCGAGGGAGGGGCGGCGTCCAGTACCGCCGCCGTGTTCGGTGAGGTGCTGAAGCACTTCCGCGAGGCCGCGCTCCTCACTCAGGAGGGCCTCGCGCGCGAGATCCCGTGCGACCGGTCGCACGTGGCGCGCGTCGAGGCGGGCACGCGGGTGCCGCAGGACATGTTCGCGAAGCGGTGCGACGAACTGCTCGGCACGGGTGGGGTGTTGGCGCGGCTGTGGGGGCGGATCGACTGGTATCCGCAGGTGGAGCATCCGGATTGGTTCCGGCGCCGGGCGGAGATGGATGCGGTGGCTATCACCCTGCGGGAGTATCAAGAGCGCGTCATTCCAGGTCTGTTGCAGACGGAAGACTATGCGCGGGCACTGTTCTCACGACTCACGAGCGGCGATGAGATGGAGGAGCGCGTTCGGGCCCGACTGAGCCGGCAGCAGCGGTTCCTGGCTGACGGTGGTCCCTTGTACGTCGCTGTCCTGGACGAGAGCTGTCTGCGTAACGCGGTGGGGAGTCCGGCCGTCATGCGGGACCAGTGTGCACAGTTGCTCAATGTCGGTCGCCGTCCCAACATCCGTATTCACGTGGCCCCGGCGGACCGCCTCGGACTTGTCCGGCCCAGCGGCTCCATGTCGTTGATCAAGTTGCCCGACGGGCGTGAATGGGTCTACTCGGAGTCGCTGGACCGTGGCCATTTCAACGACGCTCCGGCCGTCTTCGCGCGGCACAGCCAGACCTATGATGTGCTCAGGGCGGACGCTCCGTCAGCTCCCGAGTCCGCCGCTCTGATCAGCGATGCTATGGAGAGGTACGAGCACGATGAACAGGTACGAACTCGGCGCGGCGACCTGGATCAAGAGCAGCTACAGCGACGCCAACGGCGGCAACTGCGTCGAGGTGGCGACCTGGATCAAGAGCAGCTACAGCGGCGACAATGGCGGCGACTGCATAGAGATAGCCCCCGGTATCCCCGGCATCGTCCCCGTCCGCGACAGCAAGAACCCTGACGGGCCGGTCCTGTTGATCCCCTACTCCGCCTGGTCGGCGTTCACGGCTGCTCTGCGCTGACCGACCGCCAGATCCTGTCCGGAAGGACACGCGCCGCCTCGTCGAGGTCGACGTCGTCGGTGCCGGAGAGCCGGCGGCGGGCGACGGCGACGACGGGGCCCAGGACCAGGGACTCGATCAGGGCCGGGGGAGCGGGGCGACCTCGCCGGACTCGATGTGTGTGCTCATCCACGCGGCGGACGGGGACAGCCCGGCCTGGGCGCGTCCCCCCGCCTGAGGGGGGAACGGGCGGGCCGCAGCCGGTCCGGTAGTGCCGGCGGACCAGCCATCCGCGCCACAACACCGGCAAGGCATCTCGCCTCACCGTTGCCGAGGCTGGCACTGTAAACACGTATGAAGGTGAGCGAAGTCGGACAAATTGACAGCTCGGTGCGGTGGAGGCTACTGCTGGCCAGCGCCACCATGCTTTTCGTCGAGCTGGCGCTGATCAGATGGGCGGGCGCCAACGTCGTCCACCTCAGCTACTTTTCGAACTTCATCCTGCTGGGGTCGTTCCTCGGTATCGGCCTCGGGTTCCTGATCCCCGCCGCGCGCGGGCAGTGGCTCAAACGCTGGGCACCGGTCCCGCTCGCGCTTCTCGTCGTCCTGGTGCGCGAGTATCCGGTGCAGGTGCGTCAGAGCAGCAGCCAGGTCATCTACTTCACCTCCGTGAAGACCACCGGCCTCCCCGAGTGGGTGACGCTGCCGGCCGTCTTCCTGCTGACCGCGGTGATCATGACCGCGATCGGCAAGATCGCCGCCGATTACTTCCGCCGGCTTCCCTCGCTCGATGCCTACCGCTACGACCTGCTCGGCAGCCTCACCGGCTCGGTGTCCTTCGCCCTGCTGTCCTGGCTTCGCGCCCCGTCGGTCGTGTGGGGCGTCCTCGCCGCCGCGGCCCTGCTGATCCTCGGCGGACGGCGCAACACCCTGCGGTACGGCATCCCCCTCACGGCCATGGTCGCTGCGCTGTTCGTGGAGACGATGACGGCCGGCATCTCCTGGTCGCCCTACTACAAGATCCAGCTCGCCGATCCCTTGATCTCCGTCAACGGCATCCCGCACCAGAGCATCGCGCCGCTCTCGGCGCTGTTGCAGGAGAACTCGCCCTACCGGCAGGCCTACGACCGGACGCCCGGCAACCCGCACAAGCGCGTGCTGGTCATCGGGGCCGGCAACGGCAATGACGTCGCGGTCGCGCTGGCCAACGGAGCGGAGCGCGTGGACGCGGTCGAGATCGATCCCCGGCTGCAGGAGATCGGCGCACAGCTGCACCCCGCGAAGCCGTACGACGACCCCAGGGTGCACGTGCACATCAACGACGGACGGGCCTTCCTGGAGCGGACGAACACCCGGTACGACCTCGTCATCCTGGCGCTGCCGGACTCGCTGACCCTGGTGGCCGGCGCGAGCAATCTGCGTCTGGAGAGCTACCTGTTCACCCAGCAGGCGTTCGAGGCCGCGCGCGACCACCTCGCGCCGCACGGCGCGTTCGCCATGTACAACTACTACCGGACGAGCTGGCTGGTCGACCGCTTCGCCGGCACCCTCGATGACGTCTACGGCCACGCCCCCTGCATGACGACGTTCGGCCGGAACGCGGCCGTACTGGTGGCCGGGATGACGACCGCCGACCAGTCCTGCGAGCAGATCTGGCGGCCCAGTGGCGCGGTCCCGGCGGCCGCGAGCGATGACCACCCTTTCCCGTACCTGCTCCACCGGAACATCCCCACGCTCTACCTGGGCGTGCTGGGCGCGATCCTGCTGGTGACGCTCCTGTCGGTGCGCCTGACCGGGGTTCGAATCCGAAGCGTGGTCCGCTACACCGACATGTTCCTGCTGGGCGCGGCCTTCCTGTTGCTCGAAACCAAGAACGTGATCAACTTCGCGCTCTACTTCGGTACGACCTGGCTGGTCAACGCCCTCGTCTTCATCGGCGTCCTGCTCGCCGTCCTCGCGGGGGTCGAGGTCCGGCGCCGGCTGCTGCGGGTCAACCAACTGCTGCTGCAACTGCTGCTCTTCGGCGCCCTCGCGGTGGCCTGGCTCGTCCCGGCGCACGCCGTGCTCTCGCTGCCCTTCGCCGCACGGCTCGCCGCCGCCATCGCCCTGGCCTTCGCCCCCATCTTCTGTGCCAACCTGATCTTCTCGGACCGCCTCGCGCTCGCCCCGGATCCGACATCCGCGTTCGGCGCGAACCTGCTGGGCGCACTGACCGGGGGCGCGCTCGAGTATCTGGCCCTGGTGACGGGCTATCAGGCGCTGCTGCTGGTCGTGGCCCTGCTGTACCTGGGGGCGTGCGTCGCCATGCGGTTCACCGGACGCGCAGCGACGCCGGTGCCGGACGATACGGTGGCCGTCAACAGATGACGACGAAGGCGGACGGCTTCTGCGGATCATCCGCAGGGGCACCGGGGCCGTCTCGACGGCGATGACCTTGTCGCCGTAGGCGGGGGCGAGGGTGCCGGTGGAGTCGGCGGGAGCAGTCGTCATGCGAGGTCAGTGTCCGGTTCCCGCCCGCCTCCGCACAGGGGCGCACTGTCCGCTTCAGCGAGCTCGAGGGCGTACGACCTGTAGGCATCGGCGCGGCCGATGACCCTATCGGCAGGACGCCCCACTGGCGCGTGGACCGCCCGCACCGCCCGCTCGTAGCTTCGTCGGCATGACCTCACAGAACAAGGGCACGGCCCAGCTGACGACCGCGATGGTGCTCTCCGGCACCCTCGGCGTCTTCGTCGTCGAGTCGGGCGCCTCGCCCTTCAACGTCGTCTTCTTCCGTGTCCTGTTCGGCGCCCTGGCGCTGGGCTCGTACGTCGTCGCCCGCGGCTGGCTGCGCGGCCACGGCTTCACTCCGCGCACTCTGGGCCTGGCCGTCCTCGGCGGCGTGTTCATCGTCTTCAACTGGGTCTTCCTCTTCCAGGCCTACGAGAACACGTCGATCTCCGTCGCTACGGTCGTCTACCACACCCAGCCGTTCTACGTGGTCCTGCTGGGTGCCCTGCTCTTCCGCGAACGGCTCAGCGCGGCCAAGGTCGGCTGGGTGGCCGTGGCCTTCGCGGGGCTGATCCTCGTCTCGGGCGTCACGCCCGGCGACTTCACGAGCGGCGGATCGTATGTCGTCGGCGTCGGCCAGGCCCTCCTCGCCGCGCTCCTCTACGGTCTGTCCACCCTGGTCACCAAGCGCATCACGGGCGTCCGCCCGCACCTCATCGCCCTCGTCCAAGTCCTCGTCGGCATCCCGCTGCTGCTCCCCTTCGCCGACTTCGGCGCGATGCGCGGCGAGGGCGCGGACTGGGGCTGGCTGGTCGGGCTCGGGGTCATCCACACCGGGCTGATGTACGTCCTGATGTACGCCGCGTACGCCAAGCTGCCGACCTCGAAGATCGCCGTGCTCGCCTTCACCTATCCGGCCGTCGCGATGGTCATGGACTGGGCGGTGTACGGCCACCACATCGGGCTCGTCCAGGCGCTGGGCGTCCCGCTGATCGTGCTGGCGAGCCTGAAGGTCACCCTTCAGAGGGCTCCGAAGGGGCCGCGGACTCCTCGGACACCAGCCGCCGCGCCTGCTCCACGAACAGCCGCACATGTGCCGGAAGCCGCTTCCCCGACCGCCACGCCAACTGCGTCCGAAGCGTGAACGGCGGCTCCCACCGCAGTCGTACGAGAGCGCCCTCGGCGAGTTCGGCGGCGACCGTCACCTCGGGCAGCAGCGAGACCCCGAGACCGGCCGCCGCCGCGCGTTTGGTGGCCTCGATGGTGCCGAACTCCATGAAGGAAACCGGGTCTGTACCAAGGGAGTTGAGCTCCCGCTCGAACAAGTCCCGGTAGGCGCAGCCGGGTTCGGTCGCCAGCAGCGGCTGTCGTGCGAGGTCTGCCGTCCCGAGCGGTTTCCCGGCCAGCGGGTGCCCGGGCGCCGCCACCAGCGCCAGCGGTTCCACCGTCAGCACCTCGGACTCGAGCCCGACGTGCTCGGTCTCCTCCTCCATCAGGAAGCCCACGTCGTACGTGCCCTGACGCAGCGCCTGCCGGGTCTCGTCGCCGATGGTCGTGCGCAGCGAGAGGCGTACGCCCGGGTAGCGGTGGTGGAAGAACTCGAGGAGCGGTGGCAGACGGTACGACGTCAGCGACTCCATCGTCCCGACGGTCAGCGCGCCGACCGGCTCCTGGGTGCCGACGACCGCCGCCCGCGCCTCCTCGCTCAGCTCGATGATCTGCCGGGCGTAGGGGAGGAGTCGTTCACCCGCCTCCGTCAGCCGGATGCGGCTGCCGAGCCGGTCGAAGAGCTCCGTGCCGAGCGAGGATTCCAGGGCACGGATCTGACTGGTCACGCTGGACTGCGCGTACGTCAGCTCGGCGGCGGCCCGCGTGAAGCTCAGCACGGTCGCGACCTTTTCGAACGTGACCAGCAGCCGCAGCTCCATCAGCCCTCGGACTCCTCACCCCGCTCGCGCCGCCGCAGCTCCTCCTCGCGGCGCCGCAGGTCGGCCTCCCAGTCCTTCAGGAGTGCCTCGTCCTTGCGGTGCTCCGCCTTGAGGGAGTTGAGGAACTCGGGGTTGTCGTCGGGCGCGACGTACTGCGTGCGGTGGTTGCGATGCCACTCGGAGGGCGTGGAACCGCCCGCCGGACCCCGCCGATTCCTGCCCGCGACCAGCCAGGCGATCGGGCCGACCAGCACCTCGCCGAAAAGCAGGATGATGATGACCCACACCACCTTGGGCAGGCCCCTGACCTCTTCCTCCGGCGTGTTCAGGCAGTCGATGAAGGCGTAGATCCACAGCGCCAGGACCAGCAGAAACGGCAGATACCTGAGCATGGCCGAACGTTCCCCCAGTGAGCTACGGCGGGGCGGCACAGGGCCCCGGTGACGGGCACAGGGTAGCCGGTGGCAGATACTTGGACACATGGCTTACGACGATCTTCGCTCGCTGCTCCGGGCGCTGGAGCGCGAGGGCGACCTCAAGCGCATCAAGGCCGAGGTGGACCCGTATCTGGAGGTCGGGGAGATCGTCGACCGGGTCCAGAAGGCCGGTGGGCCCGCGCTGCTCTTCGAGAGCGTGCGCGGCTCCGCGATGCCACTCGCCATGAACGTCTTCGGGACCGACCGGAGGCTGCTGAAGGCGCTCGGGCTGAAGTCGTACGGCGAGATCTCCGAGAAGATCGGCGGGCTGCTCAAGCCCGAGCTGCCGCACGGGTTCGTCGGGGTGCGCGAGGCCTTCGGGAAGCTCGGCGCGATGACCCACGTACCGCCGAAGAAGGTGAAGGAAGCGCCGGTCCAGGAGGTGGTGCTGCGCGGCGACGACGTCGACCTCGACACCCTCCCCGCGCTCTTCACCTGGCCGCAGGACGGCGGCTCCTTCTTCAACCTCGGGCTCACCCACACCAAGGACCCGGAGAGCGGCATCCGCAACCTCGGGCTCTACCGCCTCCAGCGCCACGACAAGCGCACCATCGGCATGCACTGGCAGATCCACAAGGACAGCCGGAACCACTACCAGGTGGCGGCGAGACGGGGAGAGCGACTGCCCGTCGCGATCGCCTTCGGCTGCCCCCCGGCCGTGACGTACGCCTCCACCGCCCCGCTCCCGGGCGACATCGACGAGTACCTCTTCGCCGGGTTCATCCAGGGCAAGCGGATCGAGATGGTGGACTGCAAGACGGTGCCGCTCCAGGTCCCGGCGCAGGCCGAGGTCGTGCTGGAGGGGTGGCTGGAGCCGGGCGAGATGCTGCCCGAGGGGCCGTTCGGCGACCACACCGGGTTCTACACGCCGCAGGAGCCGTTCCCGGCCCTCAAGATCGACTGCGTCACCATGCGGAAGCGGCCCTTGCTCCAGTCGATCGTCGTGGGCCGGCCCCCGACGGAAGACGGACCTCTCGGTCGGGCGACGGAGCGGTTCTTCCTCCCGCTCCTCAAGATCATCGTGCCGGACATCGTGGACTATCACCTCCCCGAGGCGGGCGGCTTCCACAACTGCGCGATCGTCGCGATCGACAAGAAGTACCCCAAGCACGCCCAAAAGGTGATGCATGCCATCTGGGGCGCACACATGATGTCCCTGACGAAGCTCATCGTGGTCGTCGACTCGGACTGCGATGTGCACGATCTGCACGAGGTCGCGTGGCGGGCGCTGGGGAACACCGACTACGGCCGTGACCTCACCGTCGTGGAAGGGCCGGTCGACCACCTCGACCACGCCTCCTACCAGCAGTTCTGGGGCGGCAAGGCGGGCATCGACGCAACGAAGAAGTGGCCCGAGGAGGGCTACACCCGGGACGGCGGCTGGCCCGAGATGGTGCTGTCCGACCCGGAGACGGCGGCGAAGGTCGACCGCCGTTGGAAGGAGTACGGCCTGTGAGTTCAGCTTCCGCGGCGCTTCCGCAGCCGGGCCGCACCAAGGCGTTCCTGCGCCTCGTCATGATCGAGCACTCGGTGTTCGCGCTGCCGTTCGCGTACATCGCCGCGCTCACCGCGATGTTCCAGTGGGACAAGAACATCCACTGGGGGCGGCTGCTGCTCGTCACGATCGCGATGGTCGGGCTGCGCACGTTCGCCATGGCGGCGAACCGAATCATCGATCGCGAGATCGACGCCCGCAATCCCCGTACGGCCCATCGCGAACTGGTCACCGGCGCGATGTCGGTGAAGCACGCGTGGACGGGCGCGCTGGTCGCTCTGGTCTTCTTCCTCGGCGCGGCGGCGCTGCTGAACCCCCTGTGTCTCGCGCTGGCCCCCATCGCGGTCATCCCGATGGTCGTCTACCCGTACGGCAAGCGGTTCACGAACTTCCCGCAGGCCATCCTCGGGCTCGCCCAGGCGATGGGCCCGATCGGCGGCTGGCTGGCGATCTCCGGCGAGTGGTCCTGGAACGCCGTCGTCCTCGGGCTCGCCGTGGGCGTCTGGATCGGCGGCTTCGACCTGATCTACGCCTGCCAGGACGTCGAGACGGACCGCGAGATCGGCGTGCTGTCGGTGCCGGCGCGCTTCGGCATCCCGGCCGCGATCTGGGGCGCCCGGGGCTGTCACGCCGTCACCACGGCCCTCTTCGTCTGGTACGCGGTGGCCACCGGTGCCGGTGCCTTCTTCTGGCTCGGCCTGGTGATCGTCGCGGGTGCCTTCCTCTACGAGCACTCCATCGTCAAGCCGCACGATCTGTCCCGCCTCAATCGCGCGTTCTTCAGCGTCAACGGTTTCATCGGCATCGCCCTGTTCGTCTGCGCCCTGCTCGATCTGCTGGTGCGCGGGCTCACGGTCTGAATCTCGGCGGTGGCCGGATAGGCTCGACATCATGAAGCCAGGACAGACGCAGCGCCGGCCTTGGATCGTGGGGGTGTCGGGTGCCTCCGGTACGCCGTACGCCGCCGCTGTGCTGCGTGCGCTTCTGGAGGCGGGGGAGAGCGTCGACCTGGTGGTCTCGCGCGCTTCCCGGCTCACCCTGCTCGACGAGACCGGCCTGCCCTTCCGCGACGCGCACTGGCGCAGCGACCTGCGGGAATGGCTGGCCCGGGGCGCCGACGGCAAGCCCGGCACCTTCGACGCCTTCGAGGGACGTCTGGACGCCGTACGGCACTGGAGCGCGGGCGACTTGGCGGCGGGGCCGTCCTCCGGCTCGTACCCAGCGAAGGGCATGCTCATCGTGCCCGCCTCGACGGCCTGTGTGGCCGGAGTCGCCCTCGGGCTCTCGAAGGACCTGCTGCAGCGCGCCGCGAGCGTCACGCTCAAGGAGGGGCGCAGGCTCGTCGTCGCCGTCCGCGAGACCCCGCTGAACGGGCCGACGCTGCGGCACCTGGTCTCCCTGGACGACGCGGGCGCGATCGTGCTGCCCGCCTCGCCGGCGTTCTACGCGGGGGCCACGCACATCCAGGACCTGGTGGACTTCGTCGCCGGACGGGTCCTCGACGCGGCGGGCGTCGAGCACGACCTGTACCGCCGGTGGGAGGGCGAACTGGGCGGCGGTTCGCGAGGCAGCACCACCTGAGCACCGAGCAGCACCCAGTCACTGAGCAGTACCCAGTCACTCAGCACTTTCAGGCACTTCAGGAACTCTTCAGACCTTTTCAGTGGAAGGCTTCGATCGCATGGACGCGGTGGACAGGCAGCTCATCCAGGCCCTGAGGGAGAACGGCCGGGCCTCCTACGCGGAGCTGGGGCGCCTCGTCGGTCTGTCGGGACCCAGCGTCACCGACCGCATCAACCGGCTGGAGGCCGCGGGCGTCATCACCGGCTACCGCGCGACGGTCGACTCGGCCTCGCTCGGCCTCGGCGTCACCGCCCTGATCGGCATCTCGCTCTCCGACGCCGCCGACCACGAGGACGTGGCGCACCGGCTGCGGGACCTCAGCGAGATCGAGGACTGCTGGTTCATCGCGGGCGACGACTCGTTCATGCTCAAGGTGCGATCGAGCGACGTGGACGGGCTGGAGAAGACCATCCGGCGCCTGTCCGGGACGAAGGGCGTCTCCCGGACCCGCACGACGATCGTGCTCTCCACGAAGTGGGAGAACCGGGTCGGGGAACTGCCTGAAGAGGGCTAGGGCACGAAGTGCCTGATGGGGGCACCTCCTGCCCGAAGGGTGGGGGAGTACGGTTGTCGGGGTTCGTCACAGGGAGAGGTACACGCATGGATGTCGGGCTCAAGCGCGAGCTGGAGGACAAGGTCCGGGCCGGTGAGCGGCTGACCCGCGAGGACGGCATCGCGCTCTACGAGTCGGACGATCTGGCCTGGCTCGGCGGGCTCGCGCACGAGGTGCGCACCCGCAAGAACGGTGACGTGGTCCACTTCAACGTCAACCGTCACCTCAACATGACGAACGTGTGCACCGCGTCCTGCGCGTACTGCTCGTTCCAGCGCAAGCCGGGCGAGAAGGACGCGTACACGATGCGCATCGAGGAGGCCGTCCGCCTCGCCCAGGCGATGGAGAACGAGAACCTCACCGAGCTGCACATCGTCAACGGCCTGCACCCCAACCTGCCCTGGCGGTACTACCCTCGTTCGCTCAGCGAGCTGAAGAAGGCCCTGCCGAACGTCTCCCTGAAGGCCTTCACCGCCACGGAGATCCACCACTTCGAGACGATCTCCGGGCTGTCCGCGTCCGAGATCCTCGACGAGCTGATCGACGCGGGTCTGGAGTCGCTGACCGGCGGTGGCGCCGAGATCTTCGACTGGGAGGTCCGGCAGCACATCGTCGACCACCGCACCCACTGGGAGGACTGGTCGCGCATCCACCGCCTCGCGCACGACAAGGGTCTGAAGACCCCGTGCACGATGCTGTACGGCCACATCGAGGAGCCTCGCCACCGCGTCGACCACGTCCTGCGGCTGCGTGAGCTCCAGGACGAGACCGGCGGCTTCCAGGTCTTCATCCCGCTGCGCTACCAGCACGACTTCGTGGACATGAAGGACGGCAAGGTCCGCAACCGGCTGCAGGCACGCACGCAGATGGCGACGGGCGCGGAGGCCCTGAAGACCTTCGCGGTGTCCCGTCTCCTGTTCGACAACGTCCCGCACGTCAAGGTCTTCTGGGTCATGCACGGCGTGCAGACCGCGCAGCTCGCGCTCCAGCACGGCGCCGACGACATGGACGGCTCGGTCGTCGAGTACAAGATCACGCACGACGCGGACAACTACGGTACGCCGAACAAGCTGACCCGCGAGGACCTGCTCGACCTGATCCGTGACGCGGGCTTCCGGCCGGTGGAGCGGAACACGCGCTACGAGATCATCCGCGAGTACGACGGCCCCGACCCGGCGCGCCGGGAGTCGCCGCAGCCGATGCGGGTCTGAGCCCCCAGGGGCGGCGACCCGGTCTCAGCGGCCCGGATCGCGGAGCTTAGGCTCCATGACCATGGAGTTGTGCACGAAGCCGCGCTCGGGGCCGGCCACGGATCTGGACTTCCGGCTCGACCCCGAACTCACGGCCGGCCTCCTCGACGAGCTGACCCGGCTGTGGGCCGACGTCAGCAACGCGGGCGGCGCGGTCGGCTTCCCCGGCCGAGTGACGTACCACGAGGTACGCCCCGAGACCGACCGCTACGCGCGGACCGTCGCCGAGGGCCGGCACCGGCTGCTGGCCGGGTTCGACGGCGCGGGACGGCTGCGCGCCACGGCCTTCCTCGGCTTCAACACGCACCGGCTCCAGGACCACTTCGCCTGGGTGACCACGGTCATGGTGGACCCCGCGCTGCAGGGCGGCGGCCACGGCAGGGCGCTGCTGACCGCCGTCGAGGAGCACGCCCGGACGCTGGGCCTGGAGGCCCTCAAGCTGACGTGCCGGGGCGGTACGGGCCTGGAGCGCTTCTACGTCTCCTGCGGTTACCAGGAGGTGGGCCGGGTGCCCGGGGGACTGCGGGTCTCGGCGGACGACTACCGCGACGACATCATGATGTGGCTTCCCCTGCGCTGACATCGCCCGCTGACCCGGCCCCCGTTCAAGATCGTCGTCCAGGCATGCTTCACTGGACGGTGCCCTTTGGGAACATTCGATACGGAAGAGTGGATTGACATGGGCCGCTACACACTGATGCGCCTTGGTATCTTCGCGGGCTGCCTCGTGGTCGTCTGGGGCCTCGTCTACTCCGGTATCGCCCCGCGCGGGCTCGGCGACTCCAACTACATGTGGGTCGTCCTGCTCTCCCTGCTGATCTCCGCACCCATCAGCTTCGTCGTGCTGCGCAAGGAGCGCGACCGCGCCTCCGCCCAGGTCGTCGCGCGCGTGGACCGCATCAAGGCCAACCTGGAGAGCAACCGCAGCCAGGAGGACATCGCGGACGACGCGACGCACGGGGCGCAGGGCCAGACCTCGTAACGTTCCTTACCGCCCCCTATCCTCCCTGCCGCTCCTCACCGTCCCGGCCCGGGGGCGGGCGATCGTACGCTTGCCCGCATGGG
Source organism: Streptomyces sp. NPDC050564 (assembly GCF_044457265.1). Lineage (NCBI taxonomy): Bacteria > Bacillati > Actinomycetota > Actinomycetes > Kitasatosporales > Streptomycetaceae > Streptomyces > Streptomyces sp. NPDC050564. The sequence goes on from NZ_JBITGS010000015.1 coordinate 114,641, forward strand.
TGCTGTGAAGAACAAGCGGATGCCGCGTGCGGTGCGTGAACAGCAGATGCTGGACGCCGCCGTGTCGACCTTCGGGCAGCGGGGGTACCGGGCCGCCTCGATGGACGAGATCGCCGAACTGGCGGGCGTGTCCAAGCCGTTGGTGTATCTGTACCTGAACTCGAAGGAAGACCTCTTCACCGCATGCATCCGGCGTGAGGCCAAGGCGCTCACCGAAGCCGTCCGCGCGGGTGTGCGGCCCGGTCTGCCCGCCGACCGTCAACTCTGGGAAGGGCTGCGGGCGTTCTTCACGCACACCGCCGAGAACCCCGACGGCTGGGCGGTTCTGCATCTGCAGGCCCGAACGCACGGCGAGCCGTTCGCGGCCGAGGTCGCCGCGATGCGCGAGGAACTCGTCGTGTTCGTCACGCAGTTGATCGTCGTGGCCGCCCGTGAGGCCCACCGCGATCCGTCCCTCCCCGAACGCGAGGTCGCCGGTCTCGCCGAGGCCCTGGTCGGCGCCGCCGAGTCCCTGGCCGCCTGGGCCAACGCCACCCCGGGCGTCTCCGCCAAGCAGGCCGCCGCGACCCTGATGAACTTCGCCTGGGCGGGCCTGGGCGACCTCATGGAGGGGCGGCCCTGGCCACTGCCCGTCGCGGAGGCTCGGTCCGAGTAGTCCTGGTCGCCGCCCGTCGCGGTGTAGGCGGCCGCCCGCTCGGAGGTGTCCGGCTCGAGCCGGTCGGCGACGTCCACACACGCGATGATCGGTCTCGCTCCCGCGCGGTCATGCCTGTCCCCAGCGGCGGAGGGTGGGTGCGACCTTCTCGCGGCCCACCCGTCGGCGGTGCCCCGTGCGCGCCGTCCGCCGCGGCCGGCGCCCAGGGGCCGTGGGAGCGGCCGGAGCCGCCGTGGTGGTCCCTGCGGCCCCCGCGCTCAGTCGGACAACGCGCGCGTCTCACCACTGAGGTGGACCCGCTCCCCGCCCCGCAACTCGAAACACCCGCCGTCGGCCGCGTACGTCACTGTGCCCGGGAGCAGAACGGGCGCCTTGAACTCCGCCCGCACGTATACGGATGCGTCGACCTGCTGCGCGGCGAGACAGCGGGCGACGGTCCACATGCCGTGGGCGATGGCGCGGGGAAAGCCGAAGAGGCGAGCGGTGAGGGGGGAGAGGTGAATGGGGTTGCGGTCCCCGGAAGCGGCCCCGTAACGCCGCCCGACGTCTCCGGCGAGACGCCATTCGGCGAGGGAGGGGAGGGCGGGGAGGGGCTTGGCGTCCGGGGGCCGGTGCGGAGCGGCGGGCGTGTCGGTCGTGTGGTCACGGTTCTTCTGATTCCTCCGGCCGTGCCGCGCGAGGTACGTACTCCGCGACTCCCATACGAGGCTGCCCTCGGTCCGTGCCTCGGTCACGACGGTCGCCTCGGTGCCCCGTCGGTGCGGCGCCAGGCCCGCCACGTGCACGGCGAGTTCGTACGCCGCCGTGGCCGCGAGCTCGCTTCGCCGGGTGATCTCGATCGACGTGTGCACCAGTCCGAGCAGCGGCAGCGGGAAGCTACGGCCCGTCATGATCCGCATGGCCAGCGGGAACCCGAGGACGTGCGGGTAGGTGACGGGCAGCGCGTCCGCCCCCGTCGCGAAGCCGCACACCCGCTCGTAGGCGGCGAGTCGGGCGAGGTCGACGCGCACGCCGGGGAGAACGAGCCGGGTCGCGGGCACGGCGGCGTCGGGGCGGGGACGCTTGAGCGGGGAGAGAAGGGCACCGCGAGCGAGGAGCGGCCCGAGCCCGGGGGAGCTGGTGAGGGTGTCGGACATTACGCCCCCAGCAGACTCTGGCCGCAGACCCGTACGACCTGGCCGTTGACCGCGCCGGAGGCCAGGTGGGCGAGCCGGGCCGTCGTCTCGGCGACGTCGGCGGGCAGCCCGCCCTGGGTGAGGGAGTTCATCCGGCGGCCCACCTCGCGGATGAGGAGGGGGGCGGCGGCCGTCATTCCCGTCTCGATGAAACCCGGCGCGACCGCGTTGACGGTGACCCCGTGCTCCAAGTCGCCCGTCAGTGACGGATGCCGGGGCGACCAGCGACGAAGAGCCGTCGGCTGCGGCAGCCCGAGCCGCCGTGTGAGGAAACGGCCGGGCGCGGTGCCGGCGAAGCTCAGATAGCGGTCGGCCATGTCCAGCTCCCTGCCCCTCGGATGCTTACTCTGGAGTAAGGTTACCGTAGGTAAGTCGACGTGTGTCGAAGGTGAGGGGCAGGTCGAGATGATTCTCCTGAAGCCGCCGAAGGCGCGCCCCGTCGCGGTCGTCGGCGGTGCGCGTATCCCGTTCGCCCGCTCCGACGGCCCGTACGCCACCGCCTCCAACCAGGAGATGCCGGCCGCGGTGGTCGACGGCCTCGTCGAGCGGTACGGGCTCGAAGGGCCGGGCGCGGTAGGGGAGTTGGTTGCCGGGGAGGTCCTCAAACACAGCCGGGACTTCAACCTCGCCCGCGAGAGGCGCGCGTGAGCGGAGCGCCCCGTCAGCGGCGCGGGGAACTGCGCGACAAGCCCCCGCCGGCCGGCACCCAAAGGGCAACCCCAGGGGGTCTGGGGGCGCAGGCCCCAGGTACGGGACGGGAAGGGGCGGAGGGGGCGAAAGAAACCCTCGATACCCCGGGTAACTCGCACCGCGCCCGCCCCAAAGCCCCACAAACCCCACACGCACGCGCCGTAGGATCCCCGTCTCACCCGGTTGCCGACACCCCGTGAACCCCTCACCCCCCAGGGCCGTATGAGGATTCGCGCCCTCTGGCGCGCCCTCGCACCCGCCCCGGCCCCCGGCCGACAAGGAGCCGCCCGTGTCCAGCCTGTACTCCCCCGAACCGCCCCCCACGGAGCCCGAGATCAGGCGGCTGGACGGAGTCGTACGCGAGGTCGCGCTGCCGCCCCTCGTCGCACCGGTGACCCACGGTTCCCTCGCGGACATCCCGTTCGACAACGCGAGCGCCACCCCGGGGGAGGCGGTGCTCAGCCGGAGGTCCCAGGACGGCACCCGCTGGACGGATGTGAGCGCGGCGGAGTTCGCCGCGCAGGTGCAGGCGGTGGCGAAGGGGCTGATCGCGGAGGGCCTGGCCCCGGGCGACCGTATCGCCATCATGTCCCGGACGACGTACGAATGGACGCTCCTGGACTTCGCCGCCTGGGCTGCGGGCCTCGTCACCGTCCCCGTGTACCCGACCTCCTCCAACTACCAGACCCGCTCGATCCTTCAGGACTCGGGCGCCGTGGCGCTCGCCGTGGAGACCGTCGCGCAGGCGGCCGCGCTCGGCCCGGAGCGGGACCGCATACCCGACCTGCGCCACATGTGGGTCTTCGAGAAGGGTCATGTGGAGCGCCTCGCCGAGCTCGGGCAGGACGTCCCGGACCAGGAAGTCACCGTACGGCGCGGGGTGTTGGGTCCCGACACGCTCGCCACCCTCATCTACACCTCGGGCACGACCGGTCGCCCCAAGGGCTGCGCCCTCACCCATGGCAACTTCTTCGCCGAGGTGGACAACGCCGTCGAACTGCTCTACCCGATCTTCAAGTCCCGCACCCAGGACCCGGCCTCCACGCTCCTCTTCCTTCCGCTCTCGCACGTCTTCGGCCGTATGGTCGCGGTCGCCTGTCTGCGTGCCCGGGTGAAACTGGGCCACGCGCCGAGCCTTCAGACCGAGGACCTGCTCGCAGACCTCGCCTCCTTCAAACCGACCTTCCTCCTCGCCATCCCCTACGTCCTGGAGAAGGTCTTCAACACCGGCCGCGCGACGGCGGAGAAGATGGGCCGCGGCTCGTCCTTCGATCGCGCGGCGGGCATCGCGAGGAAGTACGGCGAGGCGGTCGAGGCCCGGCAGCACGGCACGGGCCCGGGGCCCAGCCGCAGCCTCCGCGCGGCCCGCGCCCTCTACGACCCGCTCGTCTACCGCCGTATCCGCAACGCCCTCGGCGGCAGGGTCCGTTACGCCATCTGCGGCGGTTCCCCACTGGGCCGCCGCCTCGCCGCCTTCTACGCGGGCGCCGGCATCGAGATCTTCGAGGGGTACGGGCTGACGGAGTCCACCGCGGCCGCGACGGTCACCCCGCCGCAGAAGCCGCGGCTGGGCACGGTGGGCTGGCCGCTGCCCGGCACCCGGGTGCGGATCGCGGGCGACGGGGAGGTGCTGCTGAGCGGCGGGCAGGTCTTCCGCGGCTACTGGGACCCGCACGCGGGCGGTGTGGTCGCCGCCTCGCCGGACGGCTGGTTCGCGACCGGCGACATCGGCGAGCTGGACGACGGGGGTTACCTGACCATCACCGGCCGCAAGAAGGAAATCCTGATCACCGCCGGCGGCAAGAACGTCGCCCCGGCTCCCATGGAGGACTGGCTCCGCTCCCACCCCCTCATCTCCCAGTGCATGGTCCTGGGCGACGGTCGTCCCTACATCACCGCCCTGATCACCCTCGACCTCGACGGGATCACCCACTGGCGTCAGATGAACCGCAAGCACCCGGTTCCGGCGGAACTCCTCGTGAACGACGAGGAGTTGCGCCGGATCCTGCAGCGAGCGGTGGACGAAGCGAACAAACTCGTCTCCCGCCCGGAGTCCATCCGCCGCTTCGCCGTCCTGCCGGTGGACTTCACGGAGGAGGCGGGCCATCTGACCCCGTCGATGAAGCTGCGCCGGGAGGCGGTCATGCGGGACTTCGGGCGGGAGGTGGAGGGGCTGTACGAGCGGTGAGCCGCGCGGGCGCCGCGAGGTCGGCTCAGAACCGCTTGATCACCGTCAGCCGCAGTGGACGTCCGCCCACTGGTCGCCGACCGCCTTGGACCCGCTGGGAGACGTCACCCAGCCGCTGACGGTGACGCAGTGTCCGTCCATGCCGGTCAGGCTGACCGGGCCGGCGTACTCGTAGAAGTAGTCCTCCTGCTTCTTGAACCGGTCGCCCTGCCGGATGCTGACCTCGAGCAGTTGCTTCTGCCCGTAGTACTTCCTCGCGACGTTGACCACACAGTTGGTGCCACCGTTGGCGCTCGAGTAGAACAGGTGGAGCGTGCCCCAGACGGACCCGTCGGTGTCCTTGATGTTGTACGTGTCCACCTCGGAGCCGGCGCATCCATAGGCGCCTTGCGCAGCCGCCGAAGCGGTGGGCGCGGCAACCAGGCCCAGCCCTGCGGTCGCGGCGAGCGAAACCAGGCCGATCAGCAATTTCCGCACGGTGCGTCCTTTCGATGGGGTAATGCAAGCGAGCGGGCCAAATGAATCATGCGGCGCGCAACGCCTGCGCCGGATCCCTGGGAACTGGCGTCATCGCGCCACGCCGCCGTCGCCTCAGGCCACCCCCGCCGCCCGCAGCAGCGCCGTCACCGCCGCCGCTCCCAGCACCACCACCACGAACGGCGCCCTCCGCCACGCCAGCACCCCACCCACCAGCACCCCGAGGGGCCGCGCCCACCCGGCGAACCCGTGCGCCTCGGTGAGCGCCCCCGTGGCGAGCAGTGCCACGAGCAGGACCACCGCGGCAGTGGACAGCAACTCCTGGACACGTGCGGGAAGTTCGACTCGCCCGTGCAGCAAGGGCCCGACCAGCCGGAAGGCGTACGTACCGACGGCGAGGGCCAGGACGGCGGCCACTGTCGGTGTCATGCCGGTCTCCCCACGACCAGCAGCCCCGCCAGTGCCAGCAGCACCGGCACCCCGGCAGGGACGAGGGAGGTCACCGCCAGTGCCACCGCGGCTCCGGCGAGCGCGGCCCGCCGTACGCCGGCGTCCCCGCGCAGCGCGGGCAGCACCAGCGCCGCGAGCACCGCGGGGAACGCCGCGTCGAGCCCGTACGTCCCGGTGTCGCCCAGCGCGCTCCCGGCCAGGGCGCCGCCGAGCACACAGAGGTTCCACGACACGAACAGGACGACGCCGGAGATCCAGAAGGCGGCCCGGCGTCGTCGCGCGTCGGGCTGAGCCAGGGCGAAGGCCACCGTCTCGTCGGTGACGAGATGGGCGCCGACCAGACGGGTGACGCGTCCGCGTCCGATGATGTCGGCGACGGCGAGGCTGTAGGCCGCCGTACGCGTGTTGAGCAGCAGCCCCGTCGCCGCCGCGGCGAACGGGCCGCCCCCGGCCAGCAGAATCCCCACCGCGCTGAACTGCGCCGAACCCGCGTACACCACCAGCGACATCACCACCGGCACCCACATGGGCAGCCCGCCGGCCACGGCGATGGCCCCGAACGACACACCGACGATCCCGCCGGCGAGACAGACGAGGGCGACGTCCCTGAGCAGTTCCCGGTCGCCGGTCAAGGGTGTTCGGAGTAGCGAACGCATGCTTTCTACAATGAACAGTGAGTGCTCTGTTCGTCAAGGAGAACGATCGTACCGATGGAGCGAACGAAGTGACTGACGCAAAGGACGGGCCCCCGTCCCGCCTCCCCCTCGACTGGATCGCCGCCTCGCTGCGCCGCGAGCGCGCCCGCGCCGGACTCTCCCTCTCCGAACTGGCCAAACGCGCCGGCATCGCGAAGTCCACGCTGTCCCAACTGGAGGCGGCGAGCGGCAATCCGAGCATGGAGACGATCTGGGCGCTGGGCGTGGCGCTGGGGGTGCCGTTCAGCGCGCTGGTCGAGCCGCCGGCTCCGGCGGTCCAGGTGATCCGCGCCGGTCGGGGGCCCACTGTCGCCTCGGAGCAGGCCAACTATGTCGCGACCCTGCTGTCGGCCAGCCCGCCCGGCGCCCGCCGGGACCTCTACCACCTGCGGGCGGAGCCGGGCGCGGCCCGGGAGTCGCAGCCGCACATCCCGGGCACGGTGGAGCACCTGATCGTGAGCACGGGGAGAGTGAAGGCGGGGCCTGCCGGGGACGCGGTGGAGCTGGGGCCCGGCGACTACATGTCGTACCGCGGCGACGTACCGCACGCCTACGAGGCGCTGGAGCCCGGGACGACATTCGTGCTCGTGATGCAGCACGTGTGAACACAAAGGCAGGAGCCCCGCGACCGGCTGGCGCGGGGCTCCTTGGGTACTGCTATCCGTTCCGGATCAAAGCATTGGGCTCATGGAGCCGAAGGCTTAGAGCGGGGTGACGTTCTCCGCCTGCGGGCCCTTCGGACCCTGCGTGACGTCGAAGGAAACCGACTGGTTCTCTTCGAGAGAGCGGAAACCGCTCGCGTTGATCGCGGAGTAGTGGACGAAGACGTCCGGGCCGCCGCCTTCCTGGGCGATGAAACCAAAGCCCTTTTCGGCGTTGAACCACTTCACGGTTCCGGTAGCCATAAGCCCTCCTTGGGCCCAAAGGGTTGCCCTGCTCCAGAACCTGCGATTGTGTAAACAACTGCATACGTCTGAAAACGACGAGAGCCCGCGGTCACATGCTCCGCAGGCTCTGTACTGCAAGGGAAACCAAACTGCAACTTGCGGCGAGCCTAGCACGCAGGCAGCCGAAAGCAATAGAGGGCAAGATCACGTCACCCGAATGTTTGACCCCGGTCGGGGATGGGTTGACGTCGCGGTGTCACAAGGGTTGACACAAGGGGTCGAGATAGTTTCCGGAACCACTCCGGGACCCTGAAGCCTGCACCGTACCCCATGGGGTCTAGCCTCGCGATGTGGACAATTCTCGCACCCGGCCGCGCGTCGGCCACATCCAGTTCCTGAACTGCCTGCCCCTGTACTGGGGGCTCGCGAGAACGGGGACGCTCCTCGATTTCGAGCTCACCAAGGACACCCCGGAGAAGCTCAGCGAGAAGCTGGTGCAGGGCGAGCTCGACATCGGGCCGATCACGCTCGTCGAGTTCCTCAAGCACGCCGACGAGCTGGTCGCCTTCCCGGACATCGCCGTGGGCTGCGACGGGCCGGTGATGTCCTGCGTGATCGTCTCGCAGGTCCCGCTGGACCAACTGGACGGTGCCCGGGTCGCGCTCGGCTCGACCTCGCGGACGTCCGTTCGGCTCGCGCAGCTGCTGCTGGCCGAGAAGATCGGCGTCCAGCCGTCGTACTACACGTGCCCTCCCGACCTCAGTCTGATGATGCAGGAGGCGGACGCCGGCGTACTCATCGGTGACGCGGCGCTGCGGGCCAATCTGCTCGACGGGCCGAAGTACGGTCTTCAGGTGCACGACCTCGGCACCCTGTGGAAGGAGTGGACGGGCCTTCCGTTCGTCTTCGCCGTGTGGGCCGCCCGGCGCGACTACCTGGAGCGCGAGCCGGCCGTCACCCGCAAGGTGCACGAGGCGTTCCTGGCGTCCCGGGACCTCTCCCTCGACGAGGTCGGCAAGGTCGCCGAGCAGGCGGCGCGCTGGGAGGCCTTCGACGCGCAGGTCCTGGCGCAGTACTTCACGACGCTCGACTTCCGCTTCGGCCGTCCGCAGCTGGAAGCGGTACGGGAGTTCGCGCGCCGGGTCGGCGCGACGACGGGGTTCCCGACGGATGTGAACGTACGACTGCTGGAGTCCTGAGGGTCCATCGGGTCCTCGGGCTCGGGGCGCTTGCGGCGGCGCATACGGCACTACGCTGCTGGGCAGTGCGTCCGGTGCGTACGGGGGAGGGATGAGCCGTGAGCGCCATGCAGCCGCTCGGAGTCGACGAACCCACGGTCGTGGGGCCCTACCGGCTGCTCGGCCGACTGGGCTCCGGCGGCATGGGGCGCGTCTACCTGGGCCGCAGCGCGGGCGGCCGTACGGTCGCCGTCAAGATAGTGCACCCGCACTTCGCGCTCGACGAGGAGTTCCGCGCCCGCTTCCGCCGTGAGGTCGAGGCCGCTCGGCGCGTGGGCGGCGCGTGGACGGCCCCGGTCCTGGACGCGGATCCGGAGGCGTCGGTCCCCTGGGTCGCCACGGGGTACGCGGCCGGTCCCTCGCTGGCCGGCGCCGTCGCGGACGGCGGTCGCCTCCCGGTGCATTCGGTACGAGTCCTCGGCGCGGGCCTCGCCGAGGCGCTCTCGGCGGTGCACACGCTGGGGCTCGTCCATCGCGACGTCAAACCGTCGAACGTGCTGCTCACCCTCGACGGTCCTCTGCTGATCGACTTCGGCATCGCACGCGCCACGGACGGCACGGCGTCGCTGACCTCGACGGGGGTCTCGGTCGGCTCCCCCGGCTACATGTCGCCCGAGCAGATCCTCGGCAAGGGGGTCGCGGGAGCGGCGGACGTCTTCTCCCTCGGCGCGGTCCTCGTGTACGCAGCGACGGGCGAGTCCCCCTTCCCCGGGGACTCCTCCGCCGCTCTCCTCTACAAGGTGGTGCACGAGGAGCCCCGACTGGGCGTCATGGAAGGGGAGTTGCGCGAACTGGTGTCGGCCTGCCTGGCGAAGGACCCGGGGGCGCGTCCCACTCCCGACGAGGTGGCGGTCCGGCTGGCCCCGCAGGGCGCGGCCCGGCTGGTGACGGCGGGATGGCTGCCGGGCGCTCTGGTGGAGCAGGTGAGCCGGAGTGCCGTACAGCTGCTGAACCTTGAGGCGACCGAGGCGGCGCCTTCCGGGCCGGTGGGCTTCAGCAGTCCTTCGGTGGAGGCGGATTCAGGAGCGGGAGCAGGGGAAGGGGGAGAGTCCGGAGGCGGGGCGGGAGGAGGGACCGGAGCGGGGTCCGGAGCTGGGACCGGGGTGCCGCTGTCGGCCGGGGCGTTCGGGCCGCCGCCTGTGATGCCTGCGCAGGTACCCGGAGTTCCGGATCGGCGGCAGCCGCAGGACGCGGTGCCACCGCCCCCCGGACACCCGGGCAAGGTCTCCGTCAGCGTGGCCGCGACCTCCATACCCGGTGCGAACGGCCGTGGCCGCAGGATGAGTTGCACGGTCGCCCTCGCCGTCGCGGGAGCGCTGGCGGCGGTGACGGTGGGCTCGGCGTTCCTGTTCGACCTGATGCCGGGTGGCGGCGGGTCGAACGACGCGGGCAGCTCGCAGGGCGGGGCGCACCCCTCGGCCACGGCGAGCGCTCCGGGCGACGGGGAGTATTCGTCCGCGATCCCGGCCTCCTACCTGGGCACTTGGGAGGGCGACGGCCTGGCACTCGGCGGCACCCTCCCCATGGGCACCTTTCGGGTCACCGTCCACCAGGCCGCTGTGGGCAAGGAGTTGGGCACCTTCCGCCAGACCGACCAGATCGGCGGCCTCTGCGACGACGTACTCATCCTGAAGCAGGTCACGAAGAAGCAGCTCGTCGCCACGAGCATCGCCAAGAAGTCCAACCGTGACGTCTGCACCAAGGGCGAGCACGAGGTGCGGCTGACTCCCGTCGGGGGTGACCTCAAGTTCGAGCAGGACAACTCGGAGGCGGGGGACCCGGTGGCGCGGATGGCGAAGGTCAAGTAGCCGCCGGTTCAGATGCCCGGCGTCGCCTGGCGTACAGACCGCAGGCCGTGATCAGCAGCACCGCGCCGACGACGGTTGCGGCCAGGCCCACGAGGGAGACGTAGGGGTAACGGCCGCTGATCCAGCAGTACTCGCCGGCCGACGAGCAAAAGCCGTACCGGTGACTGCGCTTGGGATGCCAGGTCTGCAGGGCGACGGCCGAGATGATGACGGCCAGTGCCCCGCCCGGTAGTGCCAGCGCGATCCAGGGCAGCGAACGAGCCCTGTCCGTCTTCCACTTCACCCGCGTCAGCGGCGCCCCGAAGAGGAGCAGCGAGACAGGGAAAAGCAGCCCGGCCGAGACGGCGAAGCCGTAACCACCGCCCGGCCAGTCCGGCGCGACCTCGTGCCAGAGGTCACCGGCCCACGCGAGGGGCCCCACGACCAGCGCGGTTACTGCGCCCACGGAGATCAGGAGGACCAGGAAGGCGAAGCCGAAGGCCCGCGCACGCTTCCAGTGACGTTCGGACACCGAGGCCTTCCGGCCCGGCACATGGCCGCATCGGAGAGATGCCCCCGCCGCTCGCCGTCGCTTCGGCCTCGCCGAACCACTCACCGGGCCTGCCCTCCTCGTCCGTCCCACCCGTCACTACTGTGTCTGCGAAAGCGAACACCATCACGCGCACCGCACGGACCGCAATCCGTACAGGCGACGCAGAGGCGATAACGGGGAAGGCCCGACCATGGAGACACTGCAGCCCGACGATCCACGGGAGTTGGGCAGCTACCGGTTGCTGCGAAGACTGGGTGCGGGCGGCATGGGCCGGGTGTATCTGGCCCGTTCGCCCGGCGGACGCACGGTCGCGGTGAAGGTCGTACGCCCGGACCTGGCCGCGGACGGCGACTTCCGCCGCCGCTTCGAGCACGAGGTCGAGATAGCCCGCGCGGTCTCGGGCCGCTACACCGCCCCGGTCGTCGACGCCGACCCGGACGCGGCGCTGCCGTGGCTGGCCACGTCGTACGTGCTCGGCCCCGACCTCACCGACGTGGTGGAAGCCCACGGCGCACTCCCCGAACACACGGTCCGCGCACTGGGCGCGGGGCTGTCCGCCGCCCTCCAGGAGATCCACGCGGCGGGCCTGATCCACCGTGACCTCAAGCCCTCGAACGTCCTGTTGGCCGCCGATGGCCCCCGTGTCATCGACTTCGGCATCGCACGTGCGGTCGACGCAAACCGTATGACCCAGACGGGAGTTGTGGTCGGCTCACCCGGCTACATGCCGCCCGAGCAAGCCCTGGGCCGGGACGTCGGCACACCGGGCGACGTCTTCTCCCTGGGCGCCGTTCTGACGTTCGCGGCCGGCGGCCACAACGCCTTCGGCGACGACGCGGCCTCCCACGCGGCCATGCTCTACCAGATCGTCCACGGCGAGCCTGACCTCACCGGCGTACCGCAGTCCCTGCTGGGTCTGATCCGCGCGTGTCTGTTGAAGGACCCCGCCCAGCGTCCCGCCCCGGCCGAACTCGTGGCGGCTCTGGCCCCGGGCGGCGTCGAGACCGTACTGACCAACTGGCTGCCCTCGGCGTTGGCTTCGACGATCGCCACGCATGCGGCGGGGATCCTGGATCTGGAGGCACCGGAGGCACCGGCATCGGCTCCGGCCCCGCCCGCGGATCCGGCCCACGCGTCGGCTCCGGCTCCCGCCTCGGCCGCGGGTTTCGGACCGCCGCCGGCGATGCAGGGCGGCACGCCCGCCCCGGCGTACGGAACTCCGCCGGGC
>NZ_JBITGS010000015.1:126763-252978 GCF_044457265.1 Streptomyces sp. NPDC050564
GGTACCCCGGCACCGGCGTACGGAACTCCGCCGGGCGGTACCCCGGCACCGGCGTACGGAACTCCGCCGGGCGGTACCCCGGCACCGGCGTACGGAACTCCGCCGGGCGGTACCCCGGCACCGGCGTACGGCACCCCGCCGGGCGGTACGTCGGCGCCGGTGCACGGCACCCCGCCGGGCGGTACGTCGGCGCCGGTGCACGGCACGGGCACGCCCCTCCCCGGCACCGTCCACCTCGGTACGTCCGCCCCCACCCCGGCGCCTTCCCGGCGCCGCTTCCTCGGCCTGACGGCAGGTGTCGCCGGCGTCGCGGTGCTCGGCGGCGGCACCGCCTGGTGGCTGTCCCGGGACGACGGCTCCCCCGGTACGGCCACGGGGGCTCACGGCGGCTCGACCGAGCCTGCCACGGAGAACTTCACGAGGCCTCCGGCCGGGACGGCGCCGCAGGCGCTGTGGCACAAGTCGGTGACGGAGGACAGCACGAGCGACGACGTGCCGCTGATGATCCACGACGGCACGCTGCTGATCATCGGTGACCCGCTGGTGGCGTACGACGTGAAGACGGGGAAGGCGAAGTGGTCCCGCAAGGGGGTGTGCAGGTCCGAGGCCCTGCCGCTGCTCGTGGACGGGAAACTGTTTCTGGCCGACGGCGACTACGACGGCGTACTCGTGGCCCTGGACGTGACCACGGGCAAGGAGGCCTGGCGCAGCCGCCTCGGCAAGAAGCTGGACCTCGACGAGACCATCGCCGTCGACAACGAGAACGTCTACGTCACGGTGACGGACTACGGCGACTCGCACAGCGCCACCGACTACCGCGTGGGTGTCGCCGCGATCAGCCACACCACGCGCAAGCAGGTGTGGGCGCAGATGCGCGACTGGGGCACCGACAACTGGGACGTCCAGGGCACCGCCTCCGGGAAGTACCTGGTCTACGCCGACTCCAAGTACAACCTGACCGTCCGTGACACTGCCACCGGCGACCAGCTGTGGACCAAGAAGCTGGGCGAGGACTGGAGTTGGACGCCTTCCGTCGGGGCGGGCCTCATCTTCCTCCAGGGCGACAAGCTGACGGCCCTCGAAGCGAAGACCGGCAAGGTCGCGTGGACGCTGTCCCCGAACGGCCGCCGGGGCTTCCACGAGCCCACGGTCATCGGCGACGTCGTGTACGTCAGCGACTTCGACGGCGGGGTCTGGGCCGTCCATGTCAGGACGGGCAAGAAGATCTGGCTCTGCGAGGACCCCGGAGCCCGCCGCGCGCCCACCACGTTCCTGCGTGCGGGAGCGACCCTGTACGGCGCGTCCTACTGGGACGAGGGCGGCATCTTCGCCATGGACGCGAAGACCGGCAAGTCGCGCTGGGTGTACAACGACAACAAGGCGCCGGGTGAGCCCTGGCGGGTGGCCCTCTCCGGCAACCGCCTGCTCGCGACGCACGGGTTCGAGATCTACGCGCTGCCGGCCGTGTGAACACACGCCTCGGCCCCCGGAGTTGCCGGGGGCCGAGGCGCGATCGTCTACTGCGCAGGCCGTACTACATCGGTGTCGTGACCGTGAGCGGTTCCCCGTCCCCGAGGTGCAGCAGGCCCTTGCCGGGCGCCACCGGTCCGCCCACCATGCTCCGGTTCGTGCGGATACCGATCAGCTCGCCCGCGGAGGAGTCCTGCGGGGACAGCAGGATGCCCCTGCGGCCCTTCTTCATCTCGACCTGCCAGCCGGAGAAGCCGCTGCACACGTCCTCCTCGTCACCGGCGATGACCAGGGCGAGGCCGCGCTCGCCGCCGCGCTGGACGATCCGCTTGAAGACGGTCTCGGCGTCGCAGTCCTCCAGGACCTCGCCGTCGTCGACCAGGACCACGATCGGCTCCTCCGGCGTGGCCGAGTCGATGGCCTCGCGCAGGTCGTCGCTCTCGATGTCATCCTCGTCGAAGACCTTCAACACTCCTTCCCGGCCGTCCAGTTCACGCAGGGGGGACGGGCGCGGCGCGGCGATGACGAGACGTACGCCCTTCGCCAGATAGGACCGGGCCAGGTTCATCAGCGTCGTGCTGCGGCCCGACTTGGCCGGACCCGCGATGACGAACGTCGGCACGCCCTGTGAGAGGTCGGGGCCGAAGCCCATGATGTCGTCGCCGCCGATGCCCGCCAGACCCCACAGCTTGGAGCGTGAGGCATCCGGGTCGCGCATCTCCCAGGCGTCGTTGAAGTTGATCCGGGTGGGCAGCACATCGACGCGGAACGGGCGGCGGCTGCGCGGAAGCTGAGCGTCCCGCGCGGTCGAGGCCTCGCCGATCGTGGCGATCGCCGCGGCCTGCCCCTGACCCGTGGCGTCCTCGGTGAGCAGGGCGAACTGGGTCTCGGTGCCGTGCTCGTTGCGGTAGCCGCGGCCCGGCGGGATCTCCTCGGGAACCTTGCGGGCGTTGATGCCGATCAGCGAGAAGTCCGAGCGGTCGGCGAGCCGCAGACCGTACTTGTCCTCGGTGAGCGAGCCGATGCGGGTGGAGAGGATCTGGCGGTCACCGGTCATCACCATGTGCAGGCCGACGCTCGCGCCCTCCCGCATCATCGCGGTCAGCTGGTCCGTCAGATCGCCGTGATCGTACTCGCCGAGCGTCGGCAGCCAGCCCTCCCATCGGTCGAGCAGTACGACGATGTGCGCGAGCCGCTCCTCTTCCGGTGCGGCGGCCCGCTGCTCGCCGATGTCGGCGAAGCCCTTGTCGGCCAACAGGTCCTGACGGCGGGTGAGTTCACCCTTCAGACGGGCGATGAGGCGCACCACGCGCTCGGTCTGGTTGCGGCTGACGACGGCACCGCAGTGCGGCAGCCGGGTCAGCGCGTTGAGCGCGCCGTTGCCGCAGTCGATGCCGTAGAGGTGGACGTCCGCCGCGGAGTGCGTGCGCGCCAGCGAGCCCGCGATGGTCCGCAGGATCTGCGAACGGCCACTGCGCGGCGCACCGCCGATGAGGAGGTGCCCGAAGGAGGCGAAGTCCACGACGACCGGGCGGCGGGCCTGGTCGGCGGGCAGGTCCTCGATGCCGTACGGGGCGGGCGGCAGCTTGCCCGGCCCGCCGGCGAAGGCGGGCAGCTGGATCTCGTCGAGCAGCAGTGTCTCGGAGAGCGCGGGCAGCCAGGGGCTGTGCTGGGCCGGGATGCCGAGGATCTGGTTGGCCTCGCGTACCGCGTCCACGAGCACCTTGAGGTCGGTGATCTCCTCCTCCTGGCGTGCCTCGGCCTTCGGCTTCACCAGCGTAGCCCGGCCCAGGTCCTCCCAGCCGAGCGGTCCCGCCCAGGGGGCGAGCAGCGTCGGATCGGCGGCACCCGGGCGCCGGCCACCGACCCGGCCCGACTGGAACGGCACCAGCGAGGCGTGCCCGAGACGGACGTAGGCGCGACCGGGCGTGCTCTTGGAGATGTGTCCGGCCTCGGGAGAGTCGATGACATCGCTCGACTCGCCGCCGTCGGTCACGCGCAGCGCGATCCGCAGGTTGGTGTTGGCGCGGATCTCGGGGGAGACGACACCGCTCGGCCGCTGGGTGGCCAGCAGCAGGTGGATGCCGAGCGAACGGCCTCGCTGGGCGATGTTGACGAGACCCGTGACGAAGTCGGGGAGGTCGCGGACCATCGAGGCGAACTCGTCGATGACGATGAGGAGTCGGGGCACGGAAGCGTGGGAGGGATCCCTGCGCACCAGGTCCTGATAGTCCTCGATGTCCTTGGCGTCGGCGGCGGCGAGGATGTGCTCGCGCCGCTTCAGCTCGGCGCCGAGCGACTCCAGGGCCCGTTCGACGAGATGGGCGTCGAGGTCGGTGACCATGCCCACGGTGTGCGGGAGCTTCACACAGTCCTTGAACGCCGAGCCACCCTTGTAGTCGACGAGCACGAACGTCATGTTCTCCGGCGTGTTGGCCACGGCCAGCGACGCCACGATGGTCTGCAGCAGCTCCGACTTACCCGAACCGGTCGTACCGGCGATCAGACCGTGCGGCCCGTCCCGGCGCATGTCGATGCCGAACGGCCCGTCGTACGACTCACCGATGACCGCCATCGTCGACTGCCCGCCCATCCGCCACCGCGCGGTGATCGCGTCGCGGGTCGGCGGCTCCAACTGCAGCACGTCGAGCAGCCGGCTGGCGCCCGGCAGTGCCGAGTCCTCGGTCTCGCCGCTGATGTCGCGAAGGGGGGACAGGGCACGCGACAGCCGCGCGCACCAGGCAGCCGACACGAAGTCCGGCCGTACGTTCCGTACGCGGGCGACGCCCGTCTGCTGGACGCGCAGCCGCAGTTCGAGCGCCTTCTGCGGGCCGGAGTGGGGGTCGGCGGCCTCGGCGGCGTGCCAGGCGTGGAAGGAGGGGAAACCACCGGGGGCCGCGGGCGCGGCCTGGGCGACCTGTTGCCCAGTCGCGTGCTCCTCGGGTTTGGGCTCCGCGATGACGATGGCCTGGCACTCGCCGGGCAGGAACCGCTCCTCGGCGTCCAGGCAGATCGCGTACATCGACATGGCCGGCCCCTCGCGCAGCAGCCGCACCACACCCGGCATGGAACGCAGCCGCCGTGAACCGTCCCAGACGACGATGATGTCGGGATCGCTGAAGGAGGCCTTGTTGCCGTTCTGCTTGGCGGCCTTCTGGCGGGCGTCGAGCAGTTGGGTCAGCTCGCCGATGCGGGCGCCGACGGTCTCCGCGTCCGTACCGATGAGGACGTTGGCGTCCTGGGCGCCGGCCGGGCGGCTGTGCGGCAGCCAGCGCACCCAGTCCCAGTTCTCCCGCCCGCTGTTCTCGGTCAGCACGTAGAACTGGACGTCGAGCGGGCTGTGCAGCACGGCGGTCTGCGCGACGGCCCAACGCCCCAGCGCCTGCGCCGAGTCGCCGGGTCCGGCGATTCCGATGACGCCCCGTTCCCGCAACGGAAGCGCGACCGGAGCGTCCTCGATGGTCCAGGTGACCTCGCGCTTGTGGTCGTCCTGCTCCGGGTCGTCGAGCACGACCTCGGAGGGCAGTTGTCCGGTACCGACCCGCAGCAGCAGATGGTCCGCGTCGGTTCGCCGGCGCTCCCACAACCGGGTACGCGGCCCGGTGCTCAGCGACAGCACGGTGGCGGGGTCGGCAATGGCCTGCCGTCGGTCGAGCCGCTCGGCGACGAGAGCGTCCTGGGCGTCCTTCTCGATCCGCTCCTTGTGCTCGTTGTACTCCTTGACCTGCTTCGCATGGGACTTGCGCCCCTGCTTCTTGTCCATGAAGAAGTTGCCGAACATGATGAGCGGGCTCAGCAGCGCCATGATCAGGTAGTACCAGCGCCCGAAGATCATCACCGATACGACCGCACCGACCAGCGGCGTCACGGCCATCAGCCAGGGCAGCGGCCGGGCTTCGTAGTCCCGTACGGGGCTGGGCAGCCGGAACTTCGTCTCACGCTCCGGCGGATGAAGTCGCGGCGGCCGGTTGTAGTCGAGCCCCGCGCCGTCGTCGGACCACTTGAGCGCGGCGTTGGGAGGCGAGTAACGGTCGAGCTCGAGAAGCGTGTTCCCGACGGCGATCTGACTGCCGAGGGGCCACTCGTCGTCGTCGCGCTTCTCGATGGCTTCGCCATCGAGGGTGACGCCTTCCTTGTCCCCGTGTATCGCGACACGACAGGTCCCGTCCGTTGCGACTGACAACGTCAGGGCTCTTTGCGGGAGTTCGGGGTCGTCGATCCGTATGTACGAGGAGGCGCCGGCGCCGATGTCGTACCGCCCGATCCCGAGTCGGTGCACGGCACCGGCGGCCGGACCGCCGGCGACCCTGAGCTCGACGAGCCCGGTCGGCTCGCCCGGCAGACACCCGGCGGGGTCGTGCAGGCTGACGACGGCGCCTTCACGCAACGGCGAGGTGCCGATGGTAGCGGAGGGATCGACGGGATATCCGTCGACGTAGGCGATCGGCGCACCGCTCTGTGCCGCCTGGTGCTGCCCGATCGGGATGATCTGCGCACCCCCGCTGTACCCGACGTGCGCCGCCAGTTCCTTGGCGATGTCCCCGACCGAGGACTCAGGATCCGCATCAAGAACCACGTCGGCGGTGGCGCCGCCGAGCGGGTCGACGACGGTCAGAGTCAGGCGCACGCTCGTCCTCCCCAGGCACCTGAGGCCGCTTCCGGAACGCGGGCCACAGTGACCTCGACGATAGCCGCTTCCCCCTTCCCGCAGGCAACGGCCCGTGTGAGAGGTCTCTGGAGGCCTCCGGCGGGATATGGGGTCCTGCGGGCCCGCGCACGCGGGCGCCCCCGTTCGTCCCCGGACACAACCAGGGTCCTCTCGTGACAGAACCGGGGTGTGCGCCTGCAAGCGCCGTAAGTAAGCTGCTGCCTCAAGCGGACGATCGCATCATCCGCATCAGGAGCCACGGGGGTTGGCCCTGCGGCGAGTTGGACTATGGAGGACGCCACATGGCCGGCGGCAAAGACGCAGATATCACATACGAGAAGATGCGGCACGCTGCTAAGCGACTGGGCCACGAGAAGGAGAAGATGGAGGACAAGCTCCACGGCCTCGACAGCTACATCGACGGCCTGGTCGCGGACGGCTACACGACCGCGAAGGGTTCGCAGGCCTTCGATGACTCCTTCAAGGAGTTCACCAAGGGCATGAAGGACACCCTCGAGGGCCTCAAGGGCATGGCCAAGTTCCTCGACGACGCCGCGAAGGCGTACGAGGACCTGGACGACCAGCTGGCCAAGGGCGTCAAGGGCAAGTAAAGTCCGCCGCCCATGCGCGACTTGGGTGCGACGGGACACAAGGGGTGTCCCGTCGCACCGTGGTTTTCCCTAGAGGTACCGCAGGCATCGAGTCCGTTGAAAGGCGAGCAGCCGCCGCATGGCTGACGGGCCATGTCCTAGCTCCCGGTTCCTTTCCAAGAAGGGCATCACGAAGATCGAGCTCCCGGCGAACGGCTTCGACCCGGAGCTTCTGCCAGCCGCGTCCCGGCGGAGGTTGCTCGAAGCATTTGGACAACCCTGCGTAATACCGCCGAAACCGGCCTCGCGCAGGGGGCGTTGGAGTTCTTCCTCAAGACGGAGTCGCCGGACCACTCGGCCTTGCCCGCCTCCCTGCTGATCTCCATGGCACCGATGCCCCGCGGACTGGCACCGGCTCCTGCCGAGTTCGCCCAGAAGCTGGCTCAGTACGCAGGGGTGGAAGCCGAAGTAGAGGTCATTGACCTGCCGGCGGGCCGGACGGTCGGGATACTCGCCGAGGCAACCATGGACCTCCACGTCCGTATGCCTGGCGACGTGGGCCACCTGCACCTTGCCTCTCCATGCCGCTCAGTGGCGCCAAGAGCTCCATGGGCAATCTGTGTGATGCCATGGCCCACTCTCTGCGATGGGTTTGATTCGCTTGCCGCAGGTTCCTTCGTCGCCGACCGGTGGCTTTGATCGGGTTCGCCGCGACAACCGAAAGCCGACGACGTGCGGCGTATACGGCATGTATACTTTCCATATGTCCGACGTCATGATCCGCGTGCCCGCCGAAGTCCGAGACCAGCTCGCCGCCGTGGCGGAGGCTCGTGGTACCAGCCTCCGCGCCCTCATGCAGGACATAGCTGCTCAGACGCTTACTCCTGACCAGATCAAGGAACGGGGCGATCGCACCCGTGCCCTGCTCGCCGAACGCTTCGGGCACTACGTGACGGATGAGGAGTCTGCCGAGATGCGGCGCAAGATGCGCGAAGCCGCCGCGGCTCACCGCGCTGCTCTGGCAGAGGCGGAGTCGTCCCGTTGATCGAGACCGAGCATTACGTCCTGGATGCTCCGACCCTCGTGGCGATGGGGGGCAACAAGCAGGTCTCCGGTCTCATTCACGCCGCGGCGGCCAGTGGCGAAATCCGCCTGTGGGTGCCCGTCATGTGCCTTCTTGAAGCGGAGCGCGAGCGTGCGGGGATTGTCGGTCATGTCGGTGTGCTGGTGGACGTACTGCACGTGATCGACGATGACTACGCGATGGCCGTGACCATCGCTGGACTGTGCCGTGGCGGTGTCCCGTTCGGTGTCGGCGCCGCCGTGCACACGGCGAGGCCGAACCACATGCTCCCTGAGGGGGCGCTCGTCGCCACTGTGGCGCCGGAGTCCTACGAGGGGCTCGGAGTCGGGGTCATGGACCTGAACCGCTGAGGCGTTGATCCCAGCGAGACCTGAACGTTGGCACAGGACGAGATGGCCGGGGTGCGCTCATATCGACGGGTCACCTCCGGCACGTGCTTCTCCAGCACGGAGGAGTCCTCGCGGAGGCACTCCACGTATTCACCCTTGAGTCCGTCTTCCCTACCGGGGGCTGGAGCTTCCTGCATGGTGTTGCGACGGTTCTCGATGTCCTTGAACGTCCTCTGGAACCGGCTCAGTTTCCGCTCGGAATCCGCGAGGAAGCGGTAGTCGACCGTCAGATAAAGAGCACTTGGGCTCCGGAGCGAGACGCATCTGTGCGTCTTCGCGGGAGCGCGAGGCCGAAAGCACGGTCAACAGGAGGGACGGGGGCCGTAATCCGGCCGGGCCACCGCGACGGCCCGGCCTTGCGGATTGGATGACGTTTGCGATCAAGTATTCCGATCAGAAGGGTGCGGCCCTCGCGCCGCGCCGTGCGGCGCGCCCACACCACACAGGGCCTGGGCCGGACCGAGCGGCCGGCCCGACTACTCGTTCTGGACCCTCCCTTTGCTGTCCGTTGGTTGCTGGACCGAAAACCCTGCAGAAGGGTGGGCGTGGCCGTGCTGCGGCGGATGAGTCGGAAGAGGCGTACGCGGCGGTCGGAGGTACAGCAATCGTACGGGGGTCGGAGTGGCGGAGCACATAGCCGTGTCCACATCGGAGCTGCGGGAAATAAGCAGGTCGGTGGCGAAGTTGAAGACGCACTTCGAGCAGGCCAAGGACGTCGTCGACTCCTACGACGCCGAAATCGGATCCGGGGAAGTCGCCGACGCGCTCGACGACTTCGCGGACGACTGGAAGAAGAAGCGCAAGCAGCTCTGTGACGGGCTGGAGTTCCTCGGCAAGACAGCGGGCACGGCAGCCAAGGCGTACGACGACCTCGACCAGCATCTCGCCCAGGCCCTGCTGAAGTCTCAGCCGGGGAAGGACGGCAAGGGCAAGTGAGCGACGACTTCTCCGGCGTCGACTGGCAGACCGCCCGCTGCACCGACAAGGAATTCACCCCGGGCGACCCCTACGAGGTGGCCCGGCTCGGCAAGCGCATCGCGGACACGGCCGCCCTGATCCAGGAGCAGGCCACCAAGCTGCACAACCTGGTCGACGGCAATGGGTGGGACTCGGACGCCGGCCGCGAGTTCCAGAAGAAGACCGAGGACACGGTCGGACTGCTCACCAAGTCGCACAAGCGATACGCGGCAGCCGCCGATGCCCTCGGCTCCTCGGTGGGCTACGAACCAGTCTCCGACGAGGCGCGGGAGAACTGGGCCACGGCCCTCAACCACGCGCAGAACCTGGTTCGCGCCGCGCTGAATAAGGCCAAGGCCGCTGACGCGGACGGCAGCCACTACCAGAACCAGATCGACCAGCACCCCGGCCAGGACGACCACCCCGACAAGCAGAAGCTGAAGAAGCAGAAGGAATCGGCTGACGCGGACCTCGAGGACGCCAAGAAGGACCTCCGGCACGCGCTGTCCTACCGGGACACCCAGGCCGCTTACGCCAAGTCCGCCATCCACGACGCCGTCGACCACGACGGGCTGAAGGATCCCAAGCATCACTGGTGGGACAACTGGAAGGACTGGGTTGCCAGGATCGGGCATGTGGCGGGGCTGATCGCCGGCGTGCTCTGTGTCCTGGCCCTCGTGCTGAGCTGGGTCCCCGTCCTGGGTGAGGTGCTCGCCGCGCTGGCTCTGGTGGCCTCGGTGGTCGCTCTGGTCTGCGACACCATCTCCGCCCTGGACGGCAAGGGCACCTGGCTGGACGTCGCCATCGACGTGGTCGGCGTGCTGTCCTTCGGTGCTGGGCGGATCCTGGGAACGACGGCGAAGGAGGCGGCCATCGCCGCGAGGGGGTCCTCAGCCCTGAAGGACTTCCAGGCCTTGCGCGAAGTGGGCGTGGGCAAGGAACTGGCCAGCGGGCTCGCGGAGGAGTTCTCGGGGGTCAAGGCGGGCAAGATCGGCGAAGCGCTGGCGAAGGGCCCGAGCAGCCTCCTGCCGAAGATGCGGTCGATCGTCAAGGATTCCCTCAACTTCAAGGCGTACGCCAATGACATTCGCGTAGCCGTGACGAAGGGGGCCGGCGAGGACGGAATCCTTGCCGCGGGCAAGCTGCCCAAGCTGGGCGACCTTTCCGACTCCGTATTCAAGGGTATGGCGCACTCCGCCAATCGCCTCTACCTGGCGAGCCAGACGCTGCCGACGGCAGCGGGCATTCTGAACCTGGCACCGACCGAGAGTTGGGAGCCAGGCAAGCTCGAGGCCAATCTGTTCGACGGTCTCAAGCACACGCCCGGTGCGGGCGCGAACGGAATCCCCTTCTACAACTGGCATTGGGCTCTGCCCGCGGGCTGAGCCCTGGAGAGGCTGGACCACCACGAGGCCCGCAAGGGCGAGGAGAGAGCGAAGCACGTGGCACACGGAGACGGCCAGACCGTCGACGAACAGTTCGCCCGACTCTCGAGAAGCAAGCAACGCGCGCTCGAGGAGAACGGGCTGGGGTTGCCGGAACTGCGCCGGATCGCGGCGGAGGACGGCGGTGAGCGGCGCGTGCGGCACATCCTCTCCGAGTACGCCCCTTCCTCGAGCTGGTGGGACTTCGATGGTGACCGCTGGTCGGAGGACAGCGCGGCGGTGTGGCCGTGGATACGGCTCCTCCTGGTCGCTGTCGCGGGAGTGATCGTCTGCCTGTTGTCCACGTACCTCATCAACAAGGAAGCTCTGTTCGTCGGTGCGGCCGGCGGACTGGCGGTGCTCTGGGCGCTGTTCAGGACTCGTCTGTCGCGTGGCGGGCTCGTCGCGCGCTGGCTCACGGGGGCTGCCTATGTCGTCCTGATCTGGGCGGGTTCACAGTCCGCCGACGAGTGGTATTTGCAGGTGCGCGGGCAGGAGACCGCTGTCACGTACGCGAAGCCCAAGCATTCGGAGTCCCACGGGGTCAGCTCTCCGTACTGCCGCGTCAAGCTTCCGGACGGATCGGTCCGTGAGGTGTTCCAGAACGACAAGCGGTGTGTGGACCATCTCGGTTCGAAAGCGACCGCGGTGATTGATCCCGCAGGCCACTACCGGCCTGTTCTGGGGCACAAGGAGGATATCGGTGGCGGTTTCTCCGACTATCTCTGCCTGGGCGCCGCCGCTGTTCTCGTCCTCGCCCCGCTGACCGCCGTGACCTTGGGCCGTGCGAATGAGGCGCGCAGTGGTCGAGGCGGTCGGCTGAACGGAACGGCGGCATGACCGACAAGACGGATACGGAAGCCACGGCGACCGGCGACCCCGAGGCACCGCCCGTACCCCCCTCCGACTACCGAATCGCCGTACCGGAGGGCTGGGAGCGAGTGGTCCTCGACCCGGACCGCTGGCCCCACCGCATCGACAAGCTGGTCAACCGTGGCCTGCGCCGTACGAAGGCCACCCCGCAGCTGAAGGCCGCGCTCGCCGACCGGCTCCGGAAGCAGGCGGAGGACGCGCACGCGAACGGCGGGGTGGAGATGTACCTCGTCAACCAGGTCATCGGCCAGGTACCGGTGACCGCGGGCCTGGTCGTCACCGTCCTGCAGCCCCCGCCGGGCTCCGCGGCGGGAGACCTGGCCGACATAGCCCTGTCCCTGGGGACAGGCGACACCGACGCGGACGCCGACGTCACCATGGTCGACCTGCCCGCCGGCCCGGCCGTACGCCACCTCTACCGCCGCCGCCCCGCGCCCGACGACCCGGACGGCAACAAGGTGCCCGTCACGCACCTCGACGCCTACCTCGCGGTGCCGCAGAGCGACCAGCGGCTGCTGCTCTCCTTCTCCACCCCGACGCCGTCGTCGATGGAACCCCTGGCGGACGCGCTGGTCACCCTCTTCGACTCGATCGCCCGCACTCTGCAATGGATGGCCTGATCCCTGATGCCCGAGTTCTCCGCGTCCACGGTCCGTATGCAGGCGCCGGACGACGCCGTCTCGCTGCCGGTGCGTGAACTGGTCGACCTGGATGCGTGGGCCGCCGACGCGGCACGGCAGCGTGCGGGCGCCGACGGGGACCAGCGGCTGATCGAGGCGCTCGCCGACGAACTGCGCGAGGCCGCCGAGGACGTACGTGGCCGCGGCCCGGTCATCGCGCTCTCGTACGTCCCCGAGCCGCGCCTCGGCGAGCTGGCCCGCATCGAGTTGTCGGCGCTGGTGGCCGACGACACCTACCCCACGGTGACCGTCGACCTCCTCCAGCGCTACCTGACCACTCCCACGGACATCTCCTTCCGCCCGCCCGAGGCCGAGCTGCGGACCCTGCCCGCCGGCCCCGCCGTCCGGGTACGGCATGCGTACGTCCAGGACGCCGACCGGGACGGCACGGGCACGGTCCTGGAGACCTGCGCGTACGGCATCTGCCCGGACGAGAAGTGGGCCCTTGTGCTGCTCACCTCGTGGCGCGCCCTCGCACACACCGACGCGCTGTGCGCGCTGACGGACGATCTGGCGCGGACGGTCTCGGTGAACTGACAGATCGTCACGGTGACTTCAGGGAACGTGTGAAGTCACCCCGGGTCACCCGCCCCGCCAGCCCGTCCTCCCTGTCCCGCACCAGCGCTCCGTACCCGGTCGCAGCCCACACGCTCCGCTCGCCCGGAATCTCGAAGTACGGGACCTCGCGGCCGTCCTCCGTCGTGTCGGTGAGGACCTCCGGGGCCCGGCGGGTGCGCAGGGCATCGGTGCACGGTTGGCAGGTGGCCACTTTCAGGCGCTCGCGGCGGCCCAGCGGACGCCAGGTGGTGCGCTGGGCGGCGCGGCCGTGGAGGGGGTTGAAGAAGCAGAGGGGGAGGGGAGACGGGGTGCCGATGAGGGCGTCCCGCCCCTCCGCCACCAGGGCCAGTACACCCGCCAGGTCCGGGATGCCGCGGGCGGCGTCGAGGACGGTGCCGGCGGCGGCGTAGGCGTCGAGGGCGTGGTGCAGACCGGGGGTCCCGTCCGCGTCGGCTGCTTGTGTCTCCTCGCCCAGGGCCAGGACTTCGTCCTCCGCCCGGCGGCGCAGCTCCGCCTCGTCGGCGGCGCGGGCCGTGGCGAACACGACCTGGGGGAAGGCGGCGTTGTCCGTACGAGAGCGGGATCGGCGCGAGTGCACGAGAGAGCGGCCGACGAGGGTGATCAGCGCGAGTGCCGGTACGGCGACGAGGGGCCAGAGCCACCAATCGGCCCCGTCCGAGCCCGACGTGGCGGTAGGAGGCGTGGAGCTGGAGTCTCGTAGGCCCTTCGTCGCCTCCTTGTACACCTTCTTCCCGTCGCCCTCCGCCACCAGCTGCACGGCCTTGGCCGTCCGGTCTGCCAGGCCCGCGTCGTTCATCTCGTCGAGGAAACCGACGGCGCCCACCGCGTCTTGGGTCTGGTGGGTGTCACTCGGCCACTCATAGCCGTTCAGCGAGTCCGCGAAGTCGCTGTCGGTCGTGATGAGGATGAGATGGTGCTGGGGGAGACGGTCGTGGACGACCCTGGCCAGGACGTCCGAGTCCCCGTCGAAGCCGTCGCCCTTGGTCAGCGGCACCAGGACCACCTTGATCGGCAGACCCGTCTTCTCGATCTGTGCCACCAGTTGCTTCCGGCGGGTGGGTGATACGGCGTCTGCATACGCGTCGTCGACGTAGACGGGCGATGTGCGCAGAGCGTTGGCAATGCGTTCGCCGGGGCTGGTGGAACCCGTCGCCCGGGCCGAGGCGGCGGGGGCGACGGCCAGCAGCACCGCCAGCAGAGCGGTGATCACACGTTTCCGGTCACTCAACACCGGCCAGCTCCCTTACCGCGTCGATGAGTCGGGGAATGCCGTCGGGCACGGCGGAGAGCGGGCTCTCGAGTACGGCGTACGGAACACGGTCCCGCTCGCCGTCGACCGGGCCCGGTGCGGGCAAGGTCATCAACAGTGTGTGGGCGGCGCCCGGTTCACGGCTCGCCCTGGCGCGGCAGCCGTCGCACACGGGGAACCGGCGACGCCGCCGGTCCTCGGCCGACACCCGTACGGGATGGCGGTCGACCGCGGGCCCGTGCAGCGGATTGAGGCCGCAGCACAGGTCGTACGCCTCGCCCTTGAGCGCGGCGCGCCCGGCGCGGGCGAGGACGATGACCGTGACCAGCGTCGCGGGATCGATGTCCGGGGCGTCCGCAACGTTCGAATCATCCGCGTGGCTCGTTGCGGTGAGCCGGTCGCGGTCGCCGTCGACGAGGAGCATCGCGGCGTCGAGGCAGTCCCAGGCACGGGCACGGCCGATGAGGCCGTCGGCATCCGCGTCGTCGGCGTCCAGGAACTCTTCGGACAGAGCGCCGAGTTCGTCGTACGCGGTGGTCCGCAGGTACGACACCGATGGATCAGACGGTTCCTGGAGATACGCCGACTCCGAGCCGGACGGTACCGGATGGCGCCGCCGCAGCACCGAGCCCACGATCCCCAAGACGCCCGTCACGAGGCCGAGGACCAGCAGTGCCCCCAGGCCGCCGACGAGCAGCCCCGGCCAGAAGTCCCCGGAGAAGAGCGGCGGGAGTGCGTGGTCCTCGATGGGCTCGGCTTTGGTGCTGAGGCCGGAAGGCGTACCCGGTTCGTCCGTACGCGGGGACTTGTCCAGGAACGTCATGAGGTCCTCGAGCCGGTCGCCAAGGAGATGGTCGTCGGCCTCTCGCGCCGTGTCGTCACCGAAGCCGATGGATTCCGGCAGGTCGTAGAAGACGCGGCTGCTGTCCAGCCGCAGACCGTAGTTGAAGACGTCGATGTCACCGCGGAGCGGGTCGGCGACGACGTACAGTCCGTCCTCACGGCCGCCGCTGTCCTTGCTGTCCTTGCCGTCCTTGCCGAGCTTGGCGTGCACGGCGTCCGCGAACGCCTCGGGGCTGCCGGCGGATTCGTCTGCGGACAGCTGGGGGACGAGGAGGACGGAGACCGGACCCCCGCCGTCGGTACGAGCGAACTCCTGGATCCGCTGGTGCAGGTGGGAGAGCTGATGGGAGTCCAGCACTCGCGGACTCTCCGGATCCAGGTACACGGAGTCCTGCTTCAGCCCTGCCGCGACCCGCTCGACGCGGGAGGAAAGATCGGCCGCGGTGGGCGGCGAGGCCGCGCCCGACCGGGTCTGGTCGAAGGTGAACGCGGCGGCCAGGACGATCGCGGCGGCGGTGACGAGGGCGAGGACGGAGGCGAGCCACTCCGGTGCGCGACGTCTGTCCGGTTTCGCCCGTCCGGTTGCTTTGAGGAGCACGTGCCGCCAGCGCCGTACGTACGTGACCAGCAGCAGAATCAACAGGGGTAGGCCGACGAGCAACACCCCCGTGAGGAACGACTGGTTCTTACGGTCGGTGCGGTCGATGTACATCAGGTCGGGTTCGGCGTCGCCCTCCGCGTACTTCTCGCGCGCTGCCTCTGCCCGCGCGGCGGCCTTTTCGCTGCCCTGCGCGACGATATCCACGAAGCGCCCGAAGCTGCGCAAGGGTCCCGCGTCGTAAGGGAGTTCGTAGAGCGCGACGGTCGCCGCGTCGTCGGCGGGCGCGCGCACCCCGTACGCCACGGCGTCCGTGACCCCCGACGTGTCGACCAGCACATAGAGCCCGTCCCGCCCGAGCCGGTCGTGCACCGCACCGAGCAGTCCCTTGCCACCCAAGTCCTGTTCGGGCAGGACGAGGACGTACGTCGGGATGCCGGTGCGCTTGGCCAGCTTGGCGAAGGCGGGGGCTTGGGAGCGGGGGATCTCGCGGGGGAGTTGGTCGGTTACGTAGACGGGGTTGGTGCTGAGGTGGGCGGCGAAGTAGGCGGCTTGGGTGGAGGGGGTGGGGGAGCCGGCGGCGTTGGCAGGGGTGGCGGTTGCGAACAGGGCGCTGAGCGCGAAGAGGGCAAGGAGTGCGCGCGTGACACTCACCCATGGAACGCGCCGCGCCCGTCTGCCCGCCCGGTCCGTACCCTGCCTCACGACCGATTTCATCGATGGATTCCCCGCCACCCGATTACTGTCACCTGCGGCACTGTACTTGGGCGCTTCACTAGTGCGAAACGGTGTTCTGTGATGAGGAGTTGGCTGCGGAGACAGTGCACTTGGCTGTCCGTGACGCCTTGGGCCGGTCCCGCGGGTGGTCCAGCAGGGCGTTGCGACGGCCGCTGACGGCACCCGAGACGATTGCTACGAGGGTGGTGCGTCAGG
The DNA here is from genome assembly GCF_044457265.1 of Streptomyces sp. NPDC050564. Taxonomy (NCBI): domain Bacteria; kingdom Bacillati; phylum Actinomycetota; class Actinomycetes; order Kitasatosporales; family Streptomycetaceae; genus Streptomyces; species Streptomyces sp. NPDC050564. The sequence goes on from NZ_JBITGS010000015.1 coordinate 143,081, forward strand.
TTCTTGGGCCTCCTGAGTAACGGGGTACATCGCTGTCACGGCAGATCGCCCGGCTGTGGCTTGGCCGGTTCACCGGATGGGCCCATCAGGATCGAGTGCGTTTCGTGGACGTCCTTTCCGGCCTTCGTGGGGACCTGGACCTCGACCATGACGACGCCGCTCGGCAGACGCGTGAGCAGCGGAGCCTCGGCGCTGTCCGGCAAGTCGGCGAGGAAACGACACAGGCGATCACTCTGCCCACTGGAGAGCTCCCCTTCGGGAACGGTTCGGATCGTTCCGGAGAGCAACTGGCCGAGGCGTTCGGCGCTGTCGGGATTGCCGGTGAACAGGCGCACCCAGGACTCGTCGGCGAACGTCAGGCGCACATCCGCTTCGACCTCGCTGTACGTCATCCGTGTCGCCCCGGCGATGGATTCCCGTGGGTACTCGCCGAGCACGTCGGCCTTGTCCAGGGTGCCCGTCCGGGCGCCTAGAAAGAGCAGCCGTCGGCTGGTCAGGACGAGGTCGGTGGCGTAGCCCTCGGGACGGCGGGCCGGGTCGAGCTGCCAGGGGACGGTACGCGCCAAGGTGCCCGGTGCTGCCCACATGACGGGGAAGTCCTCGACCTCGTTCTCCGGCTCCTGCGGCTTGCCTCGCACGGGAACGTCGCCGAAGGGTGAGCCGGAGGCTCCTCCGATGTTCGCGATGATGTTCGCGATCACGGGGATCCCGACCAAGAAGGCGCGGCCGGTGCGCCGTGCGGCGCGGTCGCCGGCGGTCCGGAGTGAGTAGTCCGGGCCTTCGGGCCAGCCGGTCAGCTCGCCCTGGATGTCCTTGCGTTCGGGGTCCCGGAACCACCGGGAGCCCGCGACGGCGGGTGCGATGCCAGTGGCGAGCTTGGCCGAGGTTCGGAGGAGCAGATCCTCATCGGCGCGGGGATACCAGTCCATCAGTACGTCATTTCTCTACGGAGGAACTTGATCCGGTCAGTCGGGCCGGCCGTCGATGAAGGCCGGCGACGGGAATTCCACCGAGCCGACGATTCCTGCGACGGCATGCGAGAACTCGTCCCACTGTTCCACGGAAGCGCTGTCCAGGGTGACCACCGCCGTGTAGGGGCCCGTCGAGAACGGGATGTGCACCTGGATCTGCCCCATGACGAGTTCCTCGTCCTTCCCCGATTGCGTATACGCGCCGTCCACGAGCAGCTTGCGGAACGTGACCCCGCAAACCGCCGGACCGCAGGGAAGGTCGAGCCAGGTCACCTCGTGCAGCGGATCGCCCAGCAGAAGTGTCTGAATTCCGTGGGCGACGACGTCCTGATCCGTCTCGCCCGACTCGTAGACCGCGATGGTGAGTGAGCAGTGCGCCACCCCGCCGCCGTCCTCGATGTCGTACAGGCCGATGCCGAAGAAGCCGACTCCGCCCGCAAGCATTTCGTCGGCCATTGCGCTGTAGAGGGATCCCATGGCATTCCACAAGGACTCTTCACCCTGCGGATAGATGTCCCGGACCAGACGCTGTGCTGCCTCGGCACGTTCGCCGGAGTCGAGTGAGACCTCGATCGCGTGCATGCCGGTCGGAAGCCGGAAGGCCATGGGTGGCAGGTGGGTGCCCTGTACGGACAGGTTCTGGAGCAGGTCGGTGCTGCCCATGAGGTGCGCTCAGCCCCCGAAGTCGTTCGTCGCGATGGTGTATCCCTTGAAGGCCGCGAGACCGGACTTGATCGTGGCGTCGATGGTGCGGCCCGCCTTGCCCATCGGAGCCACCAGTTCGGCGCTCTTGATGAACGGCAGTTTGGTCGCGAGGTTGATTCCCTGCGTTCCGAGCCACTGTCCCTGGCGGATGTTCTGGAGCCCGCTCTCGACCGCCAGTGTCAGTCGGCTGCCGCCTTCGCCGAGCTTGACCGCGGGAGCTGCCTTCAGCGGGCCGAAAAGCAGGAATGTCTTCCCGACGCTGGTGACTCCGCGGTATCCCTCGCCCAGCTCGGCGGCGCGTGCCGCCGCGTTGGCGCCCTTCGCGAGTTCGGCACTGCCCGTGAGGCCCTTGACACCAGGCAGGATGCCCAGGGCGTCGAACCCGATCTCCGTCCAGCTGACGTCGGCTCCGGCCGCTTTGGCGACCAGGTGCGTCAGCAGCGCCGCCCCGCTCGCGATCATCGCCCCGGCGGCGAAAATGGCACCCAGCGGTTCGAAGGGCGCGGTGATGATGGCGAGGACGCCCAGAACACCGCTCACCAGGCTGAGGATGTCTCCGATCGCCTTGATGACATCTGCGTGGTCCTTGATCCAGTCGCCGGTGGCGTCCCACGCATCCGCGATCCCATGCCCCAACTTGTCCCAGAACCCGGGTTCGTCCGGCGCGATGTCCGCCGCCTTGTCGAGGTCCTTGCTGATGAGGTGGGCAGCCTTCTTGTAGCGGTCTTCAAGGTCATGGACGTCGCTGGTGACCTTGTCCACCGCGCCGGAGGCCTTGCCGAGCGCTTCGCTTCCCTTGCCCTCGGCCTTCTGCTCGGCCTTGTCCTCGGCTGCGAGCTTCTCGCCGGCGGTCTTCTCCAGCCGGTCGGCCTCGTCCTGGAAGTCGGAGAGCTGTCCTGCCCAGCGGTGCAGGGCGCGCGACGCCTTGTCGAAGGATTCGTGGCTCTTCTTGATGAGGGGCGTGACATCCGTGGATATGTGCTCGCTGAAGGCGATCGCGGTCTTGCCCTTCCAGGCCCCGCACTCGATCTGCTGCAACTCCCGCAGCGCCGTCCCCAGTTCGCTCGCAAGGCTGCCGAGCTTCTTGGCCAGCTCCCGCGTCTGCTCGACGTCGCCAGGGGTGGGGTCCCAGCCTATGTTCGGGAATGCCGGACGTCCCATGTCTACCTCAATGCCCCTTCTTCTTCGGGGCCTTGAGCGACTCGGCGAGATCGAGGTCCAGCTTCTCGAAGGACTTCCCGATCTTGTCGATCATCTTGATCGCACCCTGCGTGTGCTTGCCGAGCTGCTTGATCCCGTAACCCCAGTCGTCGGCGAAGTCGTGTACGTCGTCCACGAGGCCCTTGTCCCCGACGGCCGAGCCGTCGGTGCCGCGCAGGGTGCGACGGGCGCTGTCCATGCGGTCGGTGACGGTGGAGAACGTCTTCCGCAGATCCTCGAAGATCGTGCCGTCGAGCCGTAGATCACTCACGATGCGTTCCGGTTTGCCTCAGCTGTTGCGCGTGGATGACGGACGGTGCGGTCGGATCTCCCGAGCGTTCCCTCTTCACTTCAGTGAAGAAACAGTGAAGTTGGGGCCGACGGGCATGATGTGGCCCCTGGCCGCGGAGACCGCCCGAGTGATCCTACGCAGTCGACGGACGCAGCACGCTGGAGGGTAAGGGGATGATTGTTGCTTGAGGGGCCTTTGGGGTTGCGTTTGCCATGTCTTGGCGGTCCGGTGATGTTCCCGAGATTTCGTAATGCGAAGGACGCGGCGCTTGAGGTGTGCAACTACAGGTAGTTGCACACCTCTTGTCGTCGGGGTCAGCTGCCTTGGTCAGCGGTTGACGGACTGGATTTCCTGGACAGTGATGTCCTGGGTGTTGCCGAAGGTGCCGTTCGGCAGCTTGCCGCCCGCACCGCCGGTGCCGGTCCAGGTGATCTCCCAGGTGACGGTGGCCCGAAGCTTGTACGTGCCGTTCCCGGAGGAGCGGAGGTACTTGATGCCGCAGGGCGGGGTCTCGTCGGCCTTGCCCTCGGCGTACGGCTCGCCGATCGAATCGTCCGCGTTGAGCGTGCACTCACCGGAGGCCGGGTAGGTCTCGGCGTCACTCGTCCCCGGCTCGAGCTTGAGGGAGACGGGCTTCGCCGTGGTCGTCGCCTGGATGTTGAGACCGGCGACGTTGAGAGCCGCGGTCACGGAGACCTCCTTGAACTTGGCCTTGTCGAGCCACGCCCACGTGGGGAGGTTGACCTTGGTGATGTCCTCGGGAGCGAGTGTGACCTTCGTGTCGGGGAGCGTGATCCTGTTGTAGGCGAGTTCTGCCAGCACTTCCGGAGTGACGGCGTTCTTCACCTCGGGGGTGTCGCCGTTCTCGACCCAGAAGGGCAGGTCGCTGCAGGTGAACGCATCCGGGTCGTCGAGTCGGTTCGGATCCTGGACGGCGACCCAAAAATTGCCCTCGTCGGCCTTGTCGAGGTTGTAGTTCTTGTACTTGCCGTCCTTGTAGATGTCCCGGAACTGGCCCGTTGCCGACTTGGCGTAGTTGGGCTGCTGGGGGTCGTTGACGATGTCGTCGTAATCGCCTTCGACCTGCTTCTGGAATTCCTGTGCCGAAACCGGTTCGTACCAACAGGCCGGCGGGGTCCAATTGCCCACAGGCGTCACGTTTCCGGACGACTTACCGTCGTCTCCGCTGGTCGTTCCGGAATAGGTTATGCGCGATTCGAGGGTGTGCCCGGACTGCTTGGCGGAGGTCTTCGCGTCACCGTCGGATCCTCCGGGACCACGCGTCGCGAAAGCCGGGCTGGAGACCAGCATGCACACGGAGGCAAGGCCGCCTATGACGAGCCCCCTGCGGCGTGACCTCACGGCGTGCACTTCTTGTTCCCCCTGTCGGACACGAGCTGGGTGGTCTGCCAGACCCCGTCCCTGCTCTTCTTCAGGTGCGTGTTGTAGTAGACGTACGAGTCGTTGTCCGCGGGCGTCCTGTCGACCTTCTTTGTCTTTCGGTTCTTGTTGAACGCTTTGCTTTCGTCGGTGCAGAACGTGACCCCGGCCGACGCTTTGCCGTAGAGCGTCACATTGGCATCGAAGTACCGCACAGTGCCGACGTAGGTGATTCCGGCGTCCACGAACGACTTGACCCACTGGGCGCCGCTGACGAGAGCATCACCCTGCCGGTAGAAGGCGAGGGCCGGCTCGTCCGGGTTGCCCTTGATGATGGCGTAGTTGGTGGCGGTCTGCGCGCGAGCGGCATCCGCGAGAACGGCGTCCTTGGCCGTGTCGCCCGTCTTCCAGTTCTCGAAGTCGTCCTTGACATCACTGGGCAGCGTGATGTCCGGCCGCTTGATGTCGTCGGACGCGCTCGCGCCGGGCGATGCGGACGACTTCGCGTCGCCGGTATCTGCACCGGCGATCTTGTCGCCGTCCTTCGTCTTGTTGTCGTCCCCGCTGCCGCACGCCGTCAGCAGAAGGGCTGCGGTCGCGGCGAACGCGGCAGCAACGGGCAAAGAGCGGCGCATCACAGTGGACTCCCCGTGAGACATCAGTTCAGTCAAGAGCAATGACGGTATCCGTGGGGCTCGCGGTTTCGCCAGACAGAACTTGACTGGGAGTATGGACAATCAATGGTTCGGTGGGTCAAACCGGTCGACTTCCGAGCCCAGATCGTGTCCGAGCAGACACGCTCGCCACTGGGCGTGTGGGGAGCGTACGGGGGCCAGTAGGGTCGCTCACTCCCCTTCGCAGTTCACCCCAACTTCGCGTTCTGCACTTTTACAAGGTTCGCCGGCACCTTGGCGTCTCCAACGCCCCCCCGCCGACCAGGGCCGAGGTGTCCGGGCTGAAGTACGGGACGACGGAGTCGCCGACGCGGGTGACCTGGGGCGAGGTCGTGCGCTTCATGTGGGGGAGCTCCTCGGACCGTGCCGTCGGGGTGGCCGGTCCAGTTGCAGTGGCTGTCGACTGGGACGTGCGTGGGGGTGAGAGCAAGGACGATGGCCGTGCTTGCGTAACTGCCGTGCGGGGGCCTTGTGGTGGAAGGGACTATGCCTCGGTGTCTACGAAGAGGTCTTCGGAGGTGGTGGCCGTGATGGAGCGGAGGAGCCAAGTCCGGAGGACGTCGAAGTCCGTGCAGGCGGTGATGCGTTCGCGTGCGTCGTCGGAGACTTCGATGCGGCGCTCGCCGAGGACCAAGAGGATGTCTTCGATGCGCACCTGGAGGCGTCCCTCGGCGCGTGCCTCGGCGCGGCCCTCGGTGCGGAGCCGTTGTGAGGTCTCGGAGCGGAAGAAGGAGAGGTCGACGGACATCCGGTACCTCCAGATCTCGGCGGCCGGGGCGGCGCCGAGGCCGAGTTCGGTGAGTTCGGCGAAGATCCTCTCGCTTTCCTCGTCGAGGGTCTTCAGGGCAGCGGCCAGCGCTTTCAGTATGGCAGGGGCGTTGTCGTCCTTGCCATGAGTGATGGCCGAGAGCGTGGCGAGGGGGACATCGCGGGCCACGACGGCGGGTTCGGTGATGGCGGGGACGTTGTGGGGCCGAGGACGAGCGGCTGCAGCGTGAGTGTGCGCCATTGCCGCGGACCGATGGTGATGGATTCCGGCGCCCAGGCCGCAGTGGCCTTGTCCTGGCAGGTGACCAGGAGGACGGGCGGGATGCGGTATTTGGCGTACAGGTGGGCGACGCTGTAGGCCCAACTGGACGGCCTGCCCGGGTCCTTCTTGCCCTGGGCTTCGACGATCAACAGATGGCTCTCGCCGGAGGCAGCGTCGATCTTCAGGAGGGTGTCCACCCGTCGTTCCAGCGGCTGGATCTCCGTGAGATCGGCGGGCATGAGGGACACCGCGACCGGGTCCGGGAAGGGCAGGTCGAGGGCGCGGAAGGTCCGGGCGAAGGCGCCGGGGTCCTCCTGGAAGATGCGGTGCATCGCCTCGTGTGATGAGCTGACCATGTGGCGGACGGTAGTGATCACGCACCGGGGGCGACCGGCATATGCCGTTGAGTCGCCCGGAAGAGTGATGACCGGCCGCCTGTCGGCGCGTGGCCCGGACAGGTGGCGGCCGGGCCCCGGGATGACGGCGCCCCTCACCTCGTAGGCTGACCCGAGCCGAACAGAGGGACGAACAACGGGGGACACGCCATGGCCCGCTACATGGAAACGCTCACCATCGAGCGCGGCGGCTTTCGGATCAAGGTGCCAGAGTCGTGGTGGGAGTTCGACGTACGGCCCGAGTCCCGTGACGACTCCATCCGGCGAATGGTTGACGAACGGGTACGACAGCGCCCGGAGTTGGCGCAGTACCGCGACACCTACGCCGCGTTCCTCCAGAAGTCGGCGGCCGACGCCTGGAAGTCCGGCGCCCTGTACTGCGGCTGCATGGCGGAGAGCTTCGGCGGCGACACCCCGATCACCGGCTCGGTCACCGTCTCGATCGTCGGCGGGCGTACGCAGTCCGGCGAGCCCCTCTCGACCGACCCCGCCACGATCGCCGGCCAGCTCGCCGTGCGCGAGGCGAAGAAGGAGGGCGACGCCTGGCGCAAGGTGACCACCGTCGATATCCCGGGTGTCGGCCCGGCCGCGCGCACGTACGGCATCGAGGACATCGCCGTACCCGACGACGCCCTCAACCGCACCATCCGTGCGGTACTCATGCAAACGTTCATCCCTGTGCCGGGGCAGGAAGGCAAGGTCGCCCTGGTCGCCGGCAGCAGCCAGGTCCTCGACCTCGCCGACTCGTTCTTCGACATCTTCGACGCGATCACGTCGACGTTCCGCTTCGCGAACTAGATCGAACAAACGGCCTTCCCGTCACCCGTGCATCCCTAGTAACTTCGATCGCTCGTACGGTTGTTGGTGATGCGGGCGTGACGGGGGTTGCGGCATGGCGGGGAATCGGCCGGGGGACTGGCATGTCCTGGACCTGGACAAGGACCCGACGCCGGGCGACCCGGACCGGGTCCGTCATCTGTCCAAGAACCTGCACGACTTCGCCGACGACGTATCGGACGCTCTTCGCCTGATCAAGGGGATGGCGGACGAGGACGCGGTCTTGAAGTGGGCGGGCAAGTCCGCGAAGGCGTTCCAGGACGAGTTCTCGGGTGTGCCGAAGCAGCTGAAGAAGCTGAAGAAGTCCTACGAGATGGCGGGGGATGCGCTGGCGGCGTACTGGCCGAAGCTGGAGCGCGCCCAGGCTCTCGCCGACAAGGCCCTCGCCAAGGGCCGTGAGGCGCAGTCCGACCTTTCCTCGGCCAAGTCCCGTCTCTCCTCGGCCGATTCCTGGGTGACGAAGGCGAACAAGGAAGCCGACAAGTACAAGGACGACCCCACCGGCAGCAAGGACAAGGAGAAGCCGGACGAGGCGAAGGTGCGGGCCGCCACGCGGGACGCGCAGCACGCGAAGTCCGCGCAGACATCTGCTCAATCGGATGTGACGAGTGCGAACAGCGCGCTGGACGCGGCGAAGAAGATGGCCGAGGACGCCCGCAAGATGCGGGAGGAGGCGGCCGGCGAGGCGAAGCGGAAGATCGACGAGGCGTCGGACGCCGGGATCCATAACCGTAAGTGGTGGGAGGAGGTCGGGGACTGGTTCTCCGACAACTGGGACACCATCGTCACGGTCTGCAAGGTCGTCGTGGCAGTGGTCGGGATCATCGCGATGATCATCGGTGGGCCGATCCTCGGCGCGATCGTGCTGGTCGCCGCGCTCGTCGTGCTCGCCGACACCCTCAACAAATACGCGAAGGGCCAGGCGTCCCTATGGGATGTCGCCTTTGCCGCTCTCGACTGTATACCCGGCGGTAAGGGCCTCACCAGCGTCGGCAAGCTCGCCAAGGGCCTCAAAGGACTCGGCAAGACCGGCCTCAAAGGCATGGCCCTCGGCATGAAGGGGCTCGGCAAAAGCACCCGCTCTCTCAGCCGCCAGATGAAGAACCTCTTCACCTGTGGTGACCCGATCGACATGGCCACCGGTCAGATGGTCATGTCGGAAACCGACGTGACCCTGCCTGGTGTCCTGCCCCTTGTCCTTGAAAGACACCATCGCACTGGTCAGAGATCTGGCCGGTTCTTCGGGCCGAGTTGGTCTTCGACCCTGGACCAGCGCCTGTTGCTTGACGCGACCGGAGTCCGGTTCGTCAACGACGACGGAATGGTGCTGTACTACCCGGTTCCCGAGCCGGATGTGCCGGTCTTTCCGGTCGAGGGACCGCGATGGCCGATGGAATGGGACGGCACCCACAGTGGGCGGATCACCGTGCGCCGACCTGAGACCGGCCAGACACTCCGGTTCGCGTCGCTGCCCGGCCCAGCCTCCGCCGAGCTGTTGATCGCTGGGATCAGCGATCGCAACGGCAACAGCATCGCGATCACGTATTCCGGCGAGGGGACGCCGACCGAGGTCGTCCATCATGGTGGCTATCGCATCGGTGTGACCTGTGGCTCTGGGCGCATTACGGAGCTTCGCCTGGTCAGCGATCCCGACGAGCCGACACTGATGCGCTACGCGTATGACAGCAGGGGGAACCTCACCGAGGTCTACAACTCCTCCGGCCTTCCACAGAAGTTCATCTATGACGATCGGCGTCGCATCACGGGTTGGGACGACCGCAACGGCACTTGGTATCGCTACACGTACGACGACGTGGACAAGTGCGCCGCATCGCAGGGTATCGACGGAATTCTCGACTACACCTATGTGTACGACGACGAAGCCTGCACGGCAACTGCCACCAATTCGCTGGGACACACGAGCCACTATCAGTTCAACGACTCGTACCAACTCGTCGTCGAGACCGATGCTCTGGGCAACGCCACTCACCGAACCTGGGACCGCTACGACAGTCTGCTCTCGCTCACCGATCCGCTGGGCCGCCTCACTGGTTTTGACTACGACGCAGCCGGGCGCCTCACACGGATCCGGCTCCCGGACGGTTCGGTCACCACGACCGAATTCGGTGAACTCGGGCTCCCCGTCATGGTTGTGGAACCCAACGGTGCTAGGTGGCGGCAGAGTTACGACACCCACGGCAACCTTGTCGAGGCCGTGGACCCGACCGGCGCCGTCACCCGGTACACGTACGCTCCTGGGGGCCGACTCGCCACGCACACGGACCCGCTGGGCCACACTCGCACGCTCACCACTGACGCGGCCGGCCTCCCTCTGGAGTTGACGGATTCGCTTGGTGGCACCACGCGATGCACTCGGGATGCTTTCGGGCGAGTCGTCGAGCTCCGGGATCCTGCGGGGCAAGTCACCCGCATGGGCTGGACGGTTGAGGGTCTCCTGGCCTTCAGCGAAGCTCCGGATGGCTCACGTGAAAGTTGGGAGTACGACGCCGAAGGAAACGAGATCGCTCACCAGGAGCTCTCCGGCGGCACAACGTTCCATGAGATCGGACCGTTTGATCTGCCGCGTGTACGCATCAATCCTGACGGGACTGTCTACAAGTTCGACTATGACTCGGAGCAGCAGCTGCGCCGAGTCACCAATCCGCAGGGTCGAGCGTGGACCTATGACTTCGACGCGGCGGGGCGCCTGGTCGCTGAGCGTGATTTCAACGGCAGCGACCTGTCCTACCACTATGACTCGGCCGGTCAACTCACACGCCGAGCTAACGAGAGCGGCGAGGCTCTCGACTATTCCTATGACTTGCTGGGGAACACGGTCGAGCACCGTTTCTCCGACGGCAGCATCTCCACCTTCGGACACGATGCCACCGGCCAGCTCGTCTGGGCCCGCAACGCCGACGCCGAAGTCGAGCTTCGACGAGATGCGATGGGACGCATAGTCCACGAGTCCATCAACGGACGCACCGTCACGTCTGGTTATGACCCGCTGGGACGTCGCACTGAGCGAGTCACTCCGTCCGGCGTGGTGTCCCAATGGACGTACGACTCGGAGGATCGCCCTACGAGCCTCAAGGCGCAGGGCCACACTCTTGGGTTCGAGTACGACGCGACGGGTCACGAAGTGCGCCGACGGCTCGGGCGGCGGGCCATTCTCTCCCAGTCCTGGCAGCAGGCCGGCCTCTTGGGCGGCCAGGAGATCCTGACCGAGGGCCCGACAGGTGTGTCGACATTGTGGCGGCGTCGTTTCTCCTACGCATCCGGCGGCCAGGTCTCGGCCATCGATGAACTCGGGGCAGGCACACGGCAGTTCCAGTTCGATGCCCTCGGCCGCGTGACGTCCGTGGTGGGTTCACAGTGGATGGAGCGCTACACCTACGACGCGGCTGGGAACGTTTCGAGCGCCGCCGCGCCGGGCCCGGATGGCCACTTCGCCGACGAGCGGGAGACCAGCGGGACACTGGTTCGCCGGGCCGGCAACTCGACATACGAGCATGACACACAGGGCCGTGTCATCCGCCGTATCAAGAGAACACTCTCCGGAATCCGGAAGGTGTGGACGTATGCGTGGAGCTCCGAGAACCGCCTCACCGACGTGTTCACGCCTGATGGAGCTCATTGGCATTACAGGTACGACCCGCTTGGTCGGCGCATATCAAAGGAGCGCGAGGACGGCGTCGGAACGACCGGAGAGTACTCCCTGTTCGACTGGGACGGCGAGAACCTGACGGAAGAGGTGATGCGTTCCGGCGAAGTGCGGACATGGGAATACGAACCCGGGACGCACCGCCCGATCCTCCAGGTTGACCGTACCCCTGAACAAGATGATTACGACCAGCGTTTCTATGCAATCGTGACCAACATGGTCGGTACTCCCACGGAGTTGATTTCCGAGGAGGGGGAAATCTCGTGGCAGAGCAGAACCACGCTCTGGGGAAGCGATGCGGGGACAACCGCCAGCGGCACGGACTGCCCATTGCGGTTCCCCGGCCAGTACTACGATGCCGAGAGCGGCTGGCACTATAACTTCTACCGCTACTACGATCCACAGACAGCCCAGTACACCTCTCCGGATCCGCTTGGGCTGCTGCCGGAAGACAATCACCACGGGTACGTGCGCAACCCGCTGTCGTGGCTCGACGCGCTGGGACTGGCACCTTGCGCCAAGGTGATCGCCCTGAGGCTGTGGAAGGCGCGGAACAACCAGGGAGGCTACTCCGTCTACCACGGACTGGATGCCCAGGGAAACAAGATCTACGCCGGGATAACTAACAAGCTGGCCAGGCGTGAACGGCAACACATTGCGAAGAACTATGGAATCGTGAGGCTCCAGGAGGTGCGAGGAGCAACCGGTCTCAAGAAATGGCAGGCCCGCGCGATCGAGCAGGGTCTCATTGAGGATGTCAGGGCGTCGGGATTCAGCAGGATCAAGAACGGCGTATCCATTCCTCAGATCAACTCCATATCCCCCAAGCGTTCCATATACGGAACAGCCCTGCGGTATGGCAGGATATTCCTCGCGTGACCTCGCGGAACTCAAGGGAAGGGGCGGCTCTCGCTATGCCTTTGAAGAAGATGAAGGGCCAGCGTCGCCAGCATGCAGTGGGCGACGTGTTCGTGCTTCAACTGGACGACTCCAGTTACCGGTTCGGCCGAATTGTCAAGATGGGAGAGAGTGGGCCACAGGGGCGGTTTCCCGGCGGTATCCTCGCCTACATCTACGACGTCGCTTCGAGTGCCCCGGAGCCGGATCTCGCCTCGCTGTCTCCAGAGCGGTTGCTGCTCCCCCCGTTCTTCACGATGAACTGGGTGTGGCAGAAGGGGTACTTCCGAACCGTCGCGCATGAGGAACTGGAAGCCGCACATCTGTTGAAGCAGCACTGCTTCTACGACGCCAGCACTGAGGGCTACGTGGACGAAAACGACAACATCATTGCCGAACGTTCCGAACCCTGCGGCTGGTTCGCGCTGACCAACTTCGAGCACTTTCAGCACGAGCTGGACGAGGCTCTTGCCGGGCGCCCCGTGCATGGGGCGTATGCACGGAATGCCTCTGAGCCGCCGGAAGCCTCATGACATGGTCTGCTGTCGAGCCAGCGATGAGATCGTCGTCCGAGTCCCGCTCGGCTGGGCTTCTCGCCGTGAAACGTGGCGTGACAGCCAGGCGTGGGGACAAGGGGACGTTGCGGGAGAGCCCCCTGATCCGTGGGGGTTCTGACGTGGCCGACGACGCGGTAGGAGTGACCTTCCGGGATCATGGTCGCCGGGAAGGCGAGCGCAGCGCACGTCGCGGGGGAAGGTAGAGCGGCGGCCCTGACTCTCACCCCCTCGACCCGGTGAGGGGGTGCGGAGGCTAGCCTTCCAGGCCCGGGACGCGCACCACGTAGATCCCGTGGCCGCAGTCCTCGCACTGTGCCTCGGCGTAGCCGGTGGGACTGTCCGGCCGCCCGACCTCGCGGCACGTCACTGCGTGCGCGCCGCAATCAGGGCAGGCTGCGTCAGCGGCGGCCGTCTCGCCGCGCAGTATCTCTCTGGCCAGCGCAGGCCACTTGGCGGCGAGTGAGGTTTTCTCAGTGGCGCGATTCTTCCCATCCCGTTTGGCGGTGATCGTCGCGATGACAGCTCCGTCGCTGACTGAGAGCGACATGTCAACGAGCAGCGCCTCTGCCATCGGGCAGGACGTTGCGCGAGATGGTCTGTTTCAGGATGCCTTTTGGTCGGCGGGCTTCTTGAACTCGGTGGTCACCCGTGCCCCTCGGAAGAGCACCGGGAGCCACAGGAGACATGCCAGCAGGGGGACTGCGGCGTAGGTGGCCATGCCCACACTGGAGCCCATCCCGTCCATGAGCGCGCCGAGGACGAGATAGCCGATGCCGATGAGCGCCGACTCCACGAATTCGAGGCTCGCTTGGTCTGGACTCGGAATCCGGTGGTACGCCCGCATCCAATTCCTGCGAGGCCGGGAACAACCAACACCTCAGCTGCAAAGACAAGTTGGATGAGGCGAAGGTGACATGCCCAACGAAGAACCCGAAGAGTCTCTCTCCGTGTATCGCCTGCTGCCGAGCATGAGGGAGTTCCAGACCCTCCATTTCGACAACTCGCACGTGGACTTGATGCGTTGGCAGTTGGGCGTTTCGACGGGGGAGTACCGGAAAGAGTTCACTGCAGAGTGGGGAGGCCACCTGCGCCGGACGAAGAGCGAGTTTCCCACCGGTGACCCCAGTTCTCCGGTGGTGAGCCGCCGTATCGCGGATCTTCTGCGGAGCGACCTCGAAAGGGCAGGGCGTCTACTGCCCGTGCACATCGAGAACGCGGAGGCGGACGAGTACCTGCTGTACCTCGTGGAGCGGGTGGCCGACTGCCTCGACACGGAGGAGTCGTCGCCGCCCGATCGGCTCGGCAGGGTGCAGAGGTCGGTGTTCCGATCGGACGTGTTGCCCGCCGACGTGCCGGCCTTCCGTTCGACGGGATTCCCCACAGCCGTCTGCTGGAACGGCTGGGCGGTTGAGCGTCTGACTGCCCTGTTGGGTGACCGACTTGAGGCCCGGCTGGTCTGGTCGGAGGATCCGGGCCTGGTTGCGCACCCTGATCCGTGGGGGTTCTGAGGTGACCGACAACGCGGCCGGCCCTCGGGCGACCGGTACCGATCGTGCTGTTCGACATGGACCGTCCCGGCTGGGAGTTGGAGGCCACCGAGGCAGCCAATCCTGCTGAGGTGATCGCCGCCTTCATCGAGCATCAAGCGGCGCTGTGACAGGCTCCGGCCTCGCCCGAAGAGAACACGCTGATCAGGGCGTTCAGGTCTGGCCTTGGTCCTGGAGGGACGCACTGTCAACGCCGGGAAGCTCCAGGAGATGCTCACCGAACACAACTGGACCTCAAAATGGGACCTGCTCAAGTGAGGCAGCCGCCATGGAGATCGTCCTGGATCCCCCGCACGGCGTTCCGCCGGTGAGGATGGGCATGTCCTTCGAAGACGCCGCCCAGGCTGTCGCCGCATGGGGTGAAGTGCGGGTATCCGGGCCGTTCGACCATGACCCCACGGTGAAGATGCAGGCCCTGGGCGATGACTTCGACGTGCTTGTGATCCTCAAGGACCAGAAGACGGTCAATGCCGTGGATGTCTCGGCCCCGGAGGAAGAGGGTTCCGATCTGCGTGTTCTCTGGCGCGGAGTCGATGTCTTCCGGACACCGGCCCGTCAGTTGCTCAAGATGTTCGTCGACGCCGGATACCGGGTTGACGAGTCCAACCCGGAAGAGCGGGTGGTGCTCGACCTGACGATCGCCTTCAGTCGCTGGACCTCGCAGGACGTTCCCCTGGCCTTGGAGGATGGACTGCCCCTGTACTTTACGGCTGCCCTCGTCTCCAACGAGAACCCGGCCACTTGGAGGTAGGGGCCCGGGCGCGACCTCGGACTCACCATCCGATCCGTGGGATTGACTCCTCGGGAGATCGGGCTCGATGAACTGCGGAGTTCGCCGAGCAGTCCCTGCGTATCTGAGTTGCGGCCCAGGGCACGCCCATGCGATCCCGCGTCATCCGTGCGGCTGAAAGATCACCATCCCAGCCCACCCGGTGAGTGAACACCTCGTGCAGACCTCGCGCACCCTCCGTGGTGTTCCCCGAGACCAGGACGGTGACGGATTCGCGCCCGCACAGCACCCCTTATCCGGGATCTCCGTCCCCAACTGGGAACCATCCAGCCTCCATTGCGCGTGGATAACGTCGAGTCCCGTGCGCTTCGCGAGCCGTAACGCGCCTTGAGGGGCTTATGTGCGGCTGATACGGTGCCATGGCTTGACACTCGCTTCAGCGCTGGCTATTTGGCCAGGTCGGGCGGTACGTCCGGCAAGGGCGGACCGGAGTGAAGTGTCCCAATTGGCATGTAAATTGGCAGAAATCTTCTTGGGTGTACGGGGAGCGGTTGCGTGAAGATCCAAGAGCGTACGGGGGCGGCCAACCACCGTTCCGCCACGTCGGCCCAGCCGGCGATGGGTGAGCGTCTTCCCACGCCGCCTCGCGAGCGCAAACCCGCGCTCGCCGCTCTCGCGGTGCTCCTCATCCTCGTCGGTGCGCTGGGCGCCACGATGCTCGTGCTGCGCGCCGGGGATCGGGTCGAGGTCGTGAAGGTGACCAGCGAAATCCAGGCCGGGGAGTCCGTGGGCGACCACGTGACCTCGGTGATGGTCGCGGACGATGCCGGCATCAACTACGTCAAGTGGGCGCAGCTGGGCACCCTCAAGACCCTCAAGGCCAAGTCCACGATCTTCAAGGACACGGTCGTGATGGGGCAGATGTTCGCCAAGAAGAGCGACCTCCCGGCGGGCAAGGCCTCCGTTGGCCTGGCTCTCAAGGAGGGCCAGTACCCGGCCGACATCAAGGCCGGTGACGTCGTGGCCGCCTACCGCGTCGGTGACAGCAGCAGCTCCAGTTCCGACAAGAGCAGCTCGTCTGGTACGTCCAGCAGTAACTCCCTCATCGTCGACAACGCTCGCGTCAACACCAAGAGCGACAACAGCGACGCCACGATCAGCACCGGCAACCTCTCCATCACCCTGCTCGTCGACCAGAGCGACGTCCCCGCCCTCACCGCGGCCGCCGCCGCAGGCGAGGTCTCCGTCGTTCTCGTCCCCGGCAACTAAAGGCGAGTGAGTAAAGAGACATGGCGCTCATCGCCCTCGCCGCAGACAAGGGTTCGCCCGGCGTCACCACCGCTGCCGTGGCCCTGTCGGCGGTCTGGCCCCGCAGGGTCCTGCTGGCCGAGACCGACCCGGCCGGCGGAGACCTCGTCTACCGCAGCGCCGCGGCGCACGGCGGTCCGCTGAACCCCAACACCGGCATGCTGTCGATAGCGGCGACCGCCCGCCGAGGCCTCGTGCCCGATCAACTCTGGGATCACGTCCAGCCGTTGAGCGGAGGGCTCGAAGTCCTCGTCGGGCTCGGTATCGCCGAGCAGGCCGCCGGGCTGGCCGGGCTGTGGCCCACCCTCGGCCGTGCCTTCGCCCAGCTCGGGGACTCCCCGCACGCGCCCGCCGACGTCATCGCCGACTGCGGGCGGATCAGCGGCGACACCCCTGCCGTGGAGATGTTCTCCCAGGCCGCCCTGGTATTGCTGATCTCCCGCACCGAGCCCGAGGCCATCGCGCGCGTACGCGACCGGGCCGCGGCGCTGAGCGCCAAGTTGCACGGCGGTCCGCGCGGTGCCGCCACGCTCGCCACGCCCCTCATCGGCGTCGTCCTCATCGCCGACCCGAGCGACTCCGCGAAGCTCGTCCACCAGGTCAACGACATGCTGGTGGCGGCGCAGACCGGTGCGCGGGTCGTGGGCACGCTCGCCGACGACCCGGCGGGTGCCGACCAGTTGGCGGGGCGCAAGCGCGGTCGGCTCGACAAGTCGCTGCTCATCCGCTCGGCCCGCAAGGTCACCGCGGACCTGTACCAGCAGTACGGCGCCGCCTGGGCCGTACCCGCGCAAGCGCAGGGTCCCCAAGCTCCTCATGCAGGAGCCGGCCGATGAGCGCCGTCGACCATCAGCTGGTCAAGCGGTTCCGGCAGGACGCCGGTGACCGTATCGCCGAGCAGCGCCGCGAGGACCAGGTCCGCAACGTCACGCCGATGTCCAACGAGGACGAGCGGCACTACGCGCGCGCCGTCATCGCCCAGATACTCGAGGACTACGCACGCACCGAGATCAATCTCGGCCGCACCCCCCTCGACGCCGAGACCGAGGAGCAGTACGCGGCCGCCGTGCACGCGGCGCTCTTCGGCGTCGGCCGGCTCCAGCCGCTGCTCGACAACCCGGAAGTCGAGAACATCGACATCAACGGGTACGACCAGGTCTTCATCGGGTACGCGGACGGACGGGAAGTTACAGGCGATCCCGTCGCCGAGAACGACGAAGAGCTCATCGAGCTGATCCAGGTCCTCGGCGCGTACTCGGGCCTGTCCTCCCGGCCCTTCGACTCCGCCAATCCGCAGCTCGACCTGCGGCTGCCGGACGGGTCCCGGCTCTCCGCCGTCATGGACGTGACACGTCGGCCCGCCCTCTCCATCCGACGCGCGCGGATGGGCAAGGTCTTCGTCTCCGACCTGGTCGGGAACGGGACGATCACGCCCGAGGTCGCGCACTTCCTGGCATGTGCCGTGCGGGCCCGTAAGAACATCATGATCGCGGGCGCGACGAACGCCGGTAAGACGACCCTTCTCCGCGCTCTCGCCAACGAGATCCCGCCGCAGGAGCGCCTCATCACCGTCGAGCGCGCCCTGGAGCTCGGGCTCGACACCTTCACCGACCTCCACCCGAACGTCGTCGCGTTCGAGGAGCGCCTTCCCAACTCGGAAGGCCAGGGCACCATCTCCATGGCCGAGTTGGTCCGCCGATCCCTGCGTATGAACCCCTCCCGCGTCATCGTCGGTGAGGTCCTCGGCGACGAGATCGTGACCATGCTCAACGCCATGTCGCAGGGTAACGACGGATCGCTGTCCACGATCCACGCGAACAGCTCCAGCGAGGTCTTCAACCGTATTTCCACGTACGCGCTCCAGGCGTCCGAGCGGCTGCCCATCGAGGCCAGCCAGATGCTCATCGCGGGCGCGGTGAACTTCGTCGTCTTCATCCAGCGGCGCAACAACTACGAGTCGGGCGGCCGCCTCCAGCGCATGGTCACCTCCGTCCGCGAGGTCAACGGCGTGGACGGACGGGTGCTGTCCAGCGAGGTGTTCGCCGAGGCTCCCGACGGCCGGATCGTGCCGCACGCACCCATAGCCTGTCTCGACGAACTCGTCGCTCACGGCTACCGGTTGCCCGGTGGCGGAAGCTGGGGGTGACCACCGTATGACGTCCACGTCCGTTACTTCTCTCGCGGCTCTCGACTCGCTCGGTTCCATGGGCGGGCTCTTCTCGACGACCGTCCTGTACGCGCTCGCGTCCGGTGTCGCCGTCGGCGGCGGCCTCGCGCTGTTCGCCGTCGCGGTGCGGGGACTGCCGGCCAAGCCCGAGCACGAGAAGCAGAAGGCGAGCGAACGGGCCAGTGAGCTGGTGCGGTTCGCCGGACAGCGCGGCTCCATCGCCGCCGGTGCAGGTCTCGTCGTGCTGCTGCTGACGCGCTGGGCCGTGGCGGGTATCGCGGCCGGTGTCCTCGTCTTCTTCTGGGACAAGCTCTTCGGCGGCGCCTCGGAGGAGCGGGCAGCCATGCGCCGCGTGGAGGCCCTGGCCTCGTGGACGGAATCGCTGCGCGACACGATCGCGGGCGCGGTCGGCCTGGAACAGGCGATTCCCGCCTCGGCGCGCGCGTCCGCTCCGGTGCTTCGCCCGCACCTCGACGCCCTCGTGGACCGGCTCCGCTCACGCACGCCGCTGCCCGAGGCCCTCCAGCACCTCGCCGACGAGATCAACGACGCCTCCGCCGACATCATCGTCGCCGCGCTCATCCTCAACGCCCGCCTGCGCGGCCCGGGTCTGCGCCAGGTACTCGGCGCCCTGGCCAAGTCGGCGCGCGAGGAGGTCGACATGCGGCAGCGGGTGATGGCACAGCGCGCCTCCACCCGCCGCTCGGTCCAGATCGTCGTCGCTGTCTCCATCGCCTTCGTCCTCGGGCTGTCGATCTTCAACCGCGAGTTCGTCAAGCCGTACGGCACGCCGGTCGGTCAGCTCGTACTGGCCTGTGTCTGCGGCCTGTTCGCGCTCGGGTTCTGGTGGCTGCGCAAGCTGTCGACGATCGAGACGCCCGAGCGCTTCCTCGTACGGGACGAGTCGTCGGTCCAGTTCGTACGCCCCAGGACGCCGTCCCAGCAGGAAGAGGGGGTGCGGCGGTGAACCTCACCATGCCGATCCTGATCGGCGCCATCATGGGCCTGGGCATCTACGCCCTCGTACGTGCCCTCATGCCCTCGAAGCGGAGCGCGGTCGCCCAGGTCGCCCGCATCGACGCGATGCGGGCCCGGGGAGCGGCGTACGAGTCCGCGCACCGCGGCGGGACGGACGCGGGGCGGCTCGGGAGCGTACGGGCCCAAGTGGGTCAGCGGGTCGCCGAGTTCTATATGCAGCAGGGCTGGGAGCAGCGCTCGCTCCGTGCCGACCTCGCTGTACTGGACCGGAGTTGGGAGAAGTTCCTCGCGACGAAGGTCCTGCTGGCCGCGGCGGGTCTCTTCTTCGGCCCGTTCCTCTTCGCCATCGTCTGGACTCTGGGCTTCGGCAGCAGCCCGATCATCCCGGTCTGGCTGGCGCTGCTCTTCGCGGGAATCTTCTTCATCCTCCCGGACGTGGAGGTGCGGCGGGACGCGGCCGACAAGCGCCGTGACCTGCGGCGCGTGATCGGCGCGTATCTGGACCTGGTGTCCATGAGCCTCGCCGGTGGCCGCGGCCTTCCCGAGGCGCTGATGGCGGCCGCGGAAGTCTCCGACGGATGGGCGACGCAGCGCATCCGCAACGCGCTGGCCGACGCCCGCATCACCGGCATCAGCCAGTGGCAGGCGCTCGGCTCGCTGGGCGAGGAACTGGGCGTCGAGGAACTGAAGGACCTGTCGGCCTCGCTGGCGCTGGTCGCGGACGACGGCGCGAAGGTGCGCGAGTCGCTCGCCTCACGCGCCGAGACGATGCGGCACCGCGAACTCGCCGAGATCGAGGGCAGCGCGGGCGAGAAGTCGCAGTCGATGCTCGTGGCCCAGCTGCTGCTGTGCGCCGGCTTCCTGGTGTTCCTGATCTTTCCGGCGGCGATGCGCGTGTTCCAGGTCTGATTCCGAACCGGCCCGAAGACGACGATTTTCTTTTTGAGAGGACAACTCACCATGAACGGACGGAACTTCAGCACCGGGATCCCGGGGGTGGACTTCCTCATCACCTTCCTCCAGGGCCGGGTGCAGCGCGCCCGCTCCGGGGAGCTCGACCGCGGTGCGTCCGCGGTGGAGTGGGTCATCATCTCGGCGGTCGTGGTCGCGATCGTCGGCGTGGTCGCCGCGATCATCAACGCCGCGCTGAGCGACGGCGCCAACAAGGTGGGCGACTGCATCAAGGGCGCGGACGCGGGCAAGACCTGCTGAGTTCTTCGTCCACTTCTCATACGGGGATACGGGTGCGCGCACGCCGAAGGGTACGTCGCTGGGTGCGCCGCAGGGTGGAGGCAGCCTCCACCCGCGGCGACTCCGGCATGACCGCGATCGAGTTCGTGCTGCTCACGCCGGTGCTCTTCTTCATGATCTTCGCGACCGTGCAGTTCGCGCTGTACTTCTTCGCGGACCATGTGGCCCAGGCGGCGGCCCAGGCGGGCGCGCGCAAGGCCCGCGCGACGGCCGACGAACAGCCCGGCGCGTGGCGCGGCGAGGCGCAGGACGTGGTCGACAGCTACATCCGGCAACTCGGCCCGCAGCTGGTCCTGAGCCCGAACGTGAAGATGCTCCAGCCCGAGCAGAACAAGGTCGGGGTGGAGATCACGGCCCGGGTCCCCACGGTCTTCCCGGGGCTGAACCTGACCGTGCACGCGCAGTCGGTGGGCCCGGTGGAGAGGTTCGTGAAGGAGGGCGAGAACTGATGGCTCTCCGCGCTCTCGTGTCTCGTGTATCTCCCGTGTCCCGCGTGACTGTCGTGCCTAGCGTGTCTCTCGTGTCCCGTGTACGGGACCGGGCTTCTTGTGATCGCGGGCTGTCCACGATCGAGGTCGTGATCCTCGCTCCCGTGATGATCCTCTTCATCCTCGTCCTGGTGGCCTTCGGGCAACTGGTCGACGGACGCGGGGCGATCGACGGGGCGGCACGGGACGCCGCCCGCGCCGGTTCCCTCCAGCGCGAGGTGGGCACGGCCATGTCGGAGGCGCGGAAGGCGGCCGACGCCGACCTGTCGGACGTCTGCTCCGGCCCGGTGACTGTGACCAAGACCAGCGACGGTTTCGCGGACGCCGACCTCTTCACGGTCGAGGTGAGCTGCGAGGTGCGGGGCCTGGCCATGCTGGGCCTGGACGTGCCGACGCGGTTGACGGGGACGTTCACGTCGCCGCTCGACCCGTTCAAGAGGAAGGCGTGATGGCGTACATGGGGCCGTGGGCCTTCCGGATCCGTACGTGGGCGGAGGCGCGCCGCGCCCGCCTGGACGACCGCGGCTCGGGCGCCGGCGCGGTCATCATCTTCGCGATCGTGTTTCTCTCGCTCTCCGCCTTCGTCATCGATGGCGGCATGTCCATCTCCAAGCGGGAGCGGGCCGCCGACATAGCGGAGCAGGCCGCCCGCTACGCCGCCCAGGACGTGGACAAGGAAGCCCTGTACCAGAACCAGGGCAAGGGCGGCGCCCCCATCCGCTACGAGAACTGCGGCGCCCGTGTGAAGGCCTTCGCCCGCGAGATGGGCATGTCCGGCGCCGACATCGCCGCGACCCACTGCGTGGCGGCGAACGCCGAGGAGGTCGAGGTCGAGGTCCAGCTCACGTACTCCCCGGTCTTCACGGGCATGTTCTACGGCGGCGATGTCGTGGTCCACGGCCAGGCGGTCGCGGAGAACGAGGTCGGCTGAGCCGTGGGGATCCTCGGACGCAAGAAGGACGAGCCGACGATCGATCCGGTGCCGTGGGCCGGGTCCGGCGGACCCGACTGGTTCACGATCGGCGACGTAC
The DNA here is from genome assembly GCF_044457265.1 of Streptomyces sp. NPDC050564. Lineage (NCBI taxonomy): Bacteria > Bacillati > Actinomycetota > Actinomycetes > Kitasatosporales > Streptomycetaceae > Streptomyces > Streptomyces sp. NPDC050564. Next base: position 165,183 of record NZ_JBITGS010000015.1, read on the forward strand.
TGCGCCCCGCGACGTTCCGCCGCAAGGCGCTGACGGGGGAGCGGGCGGTACGGGTGCCGACGATGCGGGACGGGGTACGGTACTTCGTCCCGGCGGCACTGGTGTCGTCGGCTGACGGGGCGCACTCCGAGCCCCCTTCGTACGAGCTGCACGAGGCGGCACAGCCAGGCAACCTGCTGTGCGCACTCACCCCGGTGAAGGGCGGCGCACGCTACCGCGTCACGGACGCACAGGGCGACGAACTCGGCCTCGTCTGTCGCACCCCCGCCGCCAAACGTACGATCCAGCATGGCTGGTGGCTGCAACAGCCCGGGCACCCGGACATAGTGGCCCGCTACCACTGGGCCAAGGGCACCGCGAAGGAGATCGCGACCCGCGGCAAGGAGAAGGCGGTCCGCGCCGCAGGCCAACTCGTCGGCAGCGTCGTCGACTCCGTCCTCAGCTTCGGCGCCGAAGGCGGCGACCAGTCCAGTTCCTACACCCCCAAGCCCGTGACCTGGCGGACGGAGGGCGACGAGGAGACCGTAGTCCTGACCCTCGGCCACCTGGAAGGCGTCACGGTGTACCAGCCGCACGCCGATTGGCTGGACCGGCGGCTGGCCTTCGCGTTGGCGGTGGTGAGGGAGACATAGGGCGTGCAAAGGCGCCTGGGGAGCCGGAAACGCCCTCTACCGGGCGCGCGGATCGCCGCCTCCCGGTGACGTGAGCCGCTTCCGGGGTCAGGCAAAGAACTTCCGTCAGGCGAAGAACTTCCGGATCTCTGAGGGCGCCCGTCCCTGTAGCTTCGACAAGTCCCCTACTTGTCGCCGCCCTTGCCCCCGCCCTTCTTCTCCGTCTTCGTGCCCTCCGAGACCTGCTTGGCGAGATCGTCGTCGAGCTTCTTGAACTCGCGGACGACGGCGTCGGACATGTCGGCGAGGGCGTCGAGGGCCTGGGTGATGTCCTCACGGCCGTCTTCCCAGCCGGACTCGAAGTCGTCGAGGGCGTCGTAGACGGTGTGGTCGCCGAGGTCGTCCTTGTAGGACTCGAAGAGCTTCTTGGTGTGGTTCAGGCGGGTCTTGATGTCGCGCAGCCGGCCGCCGTAGTCCTCCAGCTCGCTGAGCGGGAGCGCGAGGTCGCTCTTGCCACTGCCCATGTCCGGTCCCCCTCTTGGCTCTGTCGGTTACACGAAACGGAAGGTGCTGGTCACCGCGTCGAAGATGTCGTGGAACGCCTCCGCCAGATCCAGCACCGGGCTGGCCCCGGAGACGAGCACCACCTGGTGGGTGGTTCCCGGGACGGGAATGTAGGTCTGGGTCAGCACCATACGAAGGGTACGGGTGTCGACCTGTGCGACGGGCACGTCCTCGACCCCGAACGTCCGGGCGGCGGGGCCGACTTCGGGGATGTCGACGGTCGTCACCGTGCGCCAGGCGTCGCCCTCGCGGCGCGGCGTGATCGTGCGCAGGCTCTCGGCGATGGCGCGCGGGTCGGTGGACAGGGCCACGCCCTGCTTGTCCTTCGCCCCGAGCACGGACACCGTGACGGTCGCGGACAGCGGAACGCCCTCGAAGTTCTCGGCCATGCAGCCCATGTAGATCGCCCCGGAGTCGTGCGCGTCCTTGGCCATCTTTCGGAGCATGTTGGTCAAGTCGGCGCGGTAGGGAGCGAGTTCGGGAATCTCGCGGGTCCGCTCTTCGATGAGGGCTCGGATGGTCGCGTCGCGGCCTTCGGGGCGGATGTCGAACTCCCACCAGGACTCGGGGACGGACAGCGAGATTCCTTTGAAGTCGGCTTGAGCGCTCTCCTGCCCGACCGGACTTACTGGATGGACAACAGGGTCAGGAATGGAGGGCATCGCACTCGCTCTCTCTTCTGCTCGTGTACTGATGAATGGATTTGATCCTGAGTCGACAAGTCAGTCGGGCATCGGCAGTCCCGCGGCTTCGGCGATTTGCATTGCTTGGTCCTCGGAAATTTCGGGAGCCGTAAAGTTGAGTGACTCGACATGGCGAATGAATTCGGATGGCGGTGAAACCCGGTGATACTGGACGTAGTCAGCCCAGGAAAGGTCCCAGACCCACATTCCGTCGGTCATGACTCCGACGCGAACGCGCATGCCCTCAGAATCGGAAAAGGGATCGGGGATGGTGCCGGGTGAGAAAAGCAGGGGCTGCGCGGTCTCCAGAAACCGGGCGAGCCTGTTGGCGACCTCTTCGGAGAGCGATCCGACGGTGCACTCGACCTCAGTCTCTGGATCCCCAATCCGGTACGGTGCAGGTACTGTCGTCATGGCTACGAACCTCCGTTAGGATGGAAAATTTCAAATCCACCGCGAATCGTAGGATGCATCCTGGTTCCGCTTGCGTTGAAGGGTGCCACGGCCGTTTTGCCGGTCGGCCACACCCAAAGGAAGTCGTTAGGTGCCTCTACGGTGGTGCCCAGTGTATTCGCCAAGTTCTGTGCGAACCCATCGGCCTTCATGCCGGTTTGGCAGGACAGTAGCCTGACGGGCTCGCCGTTCCAACCGTGGGCACGCATCAGTGATGCTATCTCCCTGTGGTTGAATCCGTGCCAATTCTCGGCCAAGTGTGCCGGGCCGTCCTTGATCTGGTATCCGACGTGATCCGGCGCGCCATGCACGCCCACATCGAATGTTCCTTGGTTCTTGATTTTCTGGAAGCTGTCGAGGAGTACGTCGTCTGGACGGAAGAGTAGCATTCCCGGACGACCATCCTTGAATGCCGAGATCTTGAAGTTCAGGGGGCTATTGCCCCGGCCGGCAAGCCCCTTAACGGTGGAGACGAGGTTCGCTGACCCGCTACGTATGCCATTGGCGAAGTTCTTCAGGCCGCCGCCGATGCCTTTGAGTGCACCGGCGCCGAAGGCGCGCAGGCCACCCGCCTTCCAAAGCTTGCCGATCTTGGCGAGACTGGTGAAGCCTTTGGTGGCAGGTATGCAGTCAAGGAGAGCCCATACGAGGTCGCCCCAGCCTGCTTGGCCGTTGAGCATTTTTCTTATGGTGTCGGCCAATACGACCAGGGCTGCCGCGAAGACCAGCCACCCCAGCGGCCCGCCCACGATCATCACGATGATGCCGACGATGGTCACGACCCACTTGCAGACCGTGACGATCTCGTCCCAGTGGTCGGAGACCCAGTCGGTGACCTCTTCCCACCAGTGCCGGTTGTGGATGCCGGCGTCGGAGGCCTCGTGGAGCTTCTTCACGGTGCGACGGGCGGCGTCCTCGCGCAGGCCTTTGGCATGGGCGGCCAGTTTCTTGGCGGCGTCCAGGGCGTGCTGGGCGGTGTCGACGTCGTTCTGGGCGGCGGTCTGCTTTTCCTTGGCGTGCTGGGCATTGCGGGTGGCGCGGCGCACGTCGGCCTCGTCCGGCTTGGGGACGTCCTTGCCGTGGTTCTTGTCCGGGTCGTACGAGTCGGCCTTCGCGGTGGCGGTGCGCACCCAGTCGTTCGCGCCGGACAATGCCGTCTGCGCGGTGGAGAGTTCCGCGTGGGCCTTGCGGCCGTCCCGTAGCGCCTTGTCCGCCTTGCCCTGGGCTTCTTCCAGGTCCGGCCAGTACGAGGCCAGCGCGTCGCCCGCGATGTCGTAGGACTTCTTGAGCTTCTTCAGCTTGCCGGGGACGTCCTCGAACTCTGCCGTGAACGAATCCGCCGTCTTGCCCGCCCACTTCAGCACCGCGTCCTCGTTCGCCATGCCCTTGATGTCCCGCAGGACATGGGAGACGTCGTCGGCGAAGTCGTGGAGGGAGCCCGCGAGTTTCTTCACCCGTTGTGGGTCGCCGGGAGTCGGGTCGTGGTCCAGGTCGAGTATGTGCCAGTCCGTCGGCCTGTACGACACGTGTTCCCCCGTAACACCTGCAACGTAAGCGGTATCAGTAACAGGACGCGCTTGCGAACTTATCGCACGCCTGTTGCTGGTGAGACGCCGACTGTGGTGTGGGTGGTTCCGTCGCAGTAGCTACGCGAGGGGTGTGATGAGAGCTCCGGAGCGTATTCCGTGCAGGAGTTGGGCGAGGGAGGTGCGGGTGGCGGTGAGGACGGTGGTGGGGTCGTCGGATTCGCGGAGGTGGATGGTGGCGGGGGTGGAGGCGAGTTCGACGCAGGCGTTGCCATCCCCGCTGCCGGAGAAGGACGACTTCTGCCAGTTGTCGGGCGTGCTCATGGTGCGCCTCACAGTTCCTTCGCCAGCCTGTGGATGAAGTCCCGCGACCGCCCGGGTTCGAGTGACGCGGCCTCCATTCTACGGAAAAGCGTTTGAAAGCGGCTGAGTTGGGCCTCGGAGTCGATGAAGGCCGTGCCGTGTGGAGCGTCGCGCACGACCGTATCCAGTTTGGGTACTGCTCCGCCCGCGTACACCATGGTGCTGTCCGCGCCGGCGAAACCGTCCAGGTCGAAGGGGATCACGCGCACGGTGACGTCGTCCGCTTCGGAGAGTTCCATGACGCGGGTGAGCTGAGCCCGTGCGGCGGGACGGTCGCCGACCCTGATGCGCAGGGCTGCCTCGTGGACCACCGCTTCGTACGGGATGGGGGTGAGGCCCTCGATGATGACCTTCCGTTGCATCCGATGCCGGACGCGCAACTCCAGGTCCGGGGCAGGAAGCTCAGGGACCCTGTGGCCGAGGACCCGACGTGCGTAGTCCTCTGTCTGGAGAAGGCCAGGGACATGCAGGAAGTTCACGTCCCAGTAGTAGGCGGCGTGATGCTCCAGTTCTGATAGGTCCAGGAACGGCGTGGGCAACAGGCCTCGGTACTCCTCCCACCAGCCGCGTGTTCGGTCGGCTGCCATCGCAACCAACGCCTCGATCAACTTGTCGTCCGTGCAGGCGTAATGAGCGGCCATTCGTCGTACGCGCTCCTCGCTCACGCCTGCGGTCCCGAACTCGATCTGACTCATCTGGGCCGAGTCCGTCCCGAGCAGCGCGGCGGCTTCGCGCCCTTTGAGCCCTGCAGCCTCACGCAGTTTCCGCAGCTCAGCACCTAGACGCTCCTGGCGTGCCGTGGGCTGCTTCCTGCGCGCCATGGCTTCCTCCCTGGCCTCAACTGCCTTGGGGCAGCGACTCGTTCGAGGGGCAGATTATGGCAACGACTTGCAGCGTCCCAAATTGTGGCCCTACTGTCAGTGACGCGACGCACACGCTGCGGAACCCGGGGTCCCGGAAGTGCACCACTCCGTCATGCCATGACGGCTGCGGCAGAGTCACCGCCCGTCACCCGCCGTGTCTCACCAACTCCCCACACATCACATGGAGTTCGCGCATGCCCGATTCCAAGGGTGAAACCAGGGCCGAGCCATGCAGGGTGAGGATCAGCCGCAGGGTGCGGCGACAGACGGTGATCGCCCGGCAGTGGTTGATCCGGCTCGCCGACGTGGCCGAGCTGTTGGCGGCCGAGCTGGTCTCCAACGCCGTACGGCATACGAAGGGGCCGGCGGCCCTGCGTCTGTGCTGGCGGGACGGAGTCCTGCGCATCGGCGCGTGGGACGCGAGCCCCGAGCCGCCACCGTACGAGCTGGCGGTGACCCCCGATGCGGGGGCGGGCCGCGGCCTTGTTCTCGTCCGGGCCTGCGCCGACGACTGGGGCTGGCACCCGCAGCGGCAGGGCGGCGACTTCGGCAAGTACGTGTGGTGTGACCTCGAGGCGGCGTAGCGCGTTGATCACGTCGTATGGAAAGGAGAGCTGATGGTCAGCTCGTCGCACGAGGCCCTGCACCGGATCTTCCAGAAGGACCCGGCGTTGCTGACTCGCGCTCTGCAACGCGTACTGCACTCATGCCTGGCCGAGCCCCAGGCGAAGTAGATCTGGAGGGACCTGATGGCGGCGATCCAATACTTCTGGCGGCACCCGCTGGCAGAGCAGGTCCGAGAGCAGGGCCGGGAAGAGGGGCGAGTCAAGGATCGTGCCGAGATGACCCTGCGCATCCTGGAGTGGCGTGGACTCCCGGTACCCGACCCTGTTCGGGAGCGGGTTGAGGCCTGCTCCGACCTGGTCCAGCTGGAGAGCTGGGCTCAGAGGGCGGTTCACGCAGCGAAGGCGGAGGACTTGTTCGCCGACGACCGTCCCTGATCCGGCCGCCGGGGGCCGGGAGTGCCTCAGCGGTTGATCGACTGGATCTCCTGGGTGGTCTGGAGGTGCCGTTCGGCAGGTCGTCCTTCGAGTGGGAGGAGGCCCCTCCTCCATCGCATCAGACGGGCATGGCGCGCGCGTGCTGGTCCCGCTGCGTCCTCCAGGCCAGTTCCTGGGCATGACCGGGCATTGCGGGAAGGGGATGACCGGCCCGGTCGATGAGCACCAGAGAGGTGGCGATGAAACCGAGGGACAGGGACCGCAGGATCCCCTGATCCGACGTGCTGAACCGGTCGACGGCCGCGGCGGAGAGCGCGCCGAAATCCCGGAAGTCGATGACGCATACGCCGTCGGCGGGCAAGCCGATGCCCGAGTCGACGCCGAACACCCCGGAGAAGACCTCGGCAGTCCGTACGAATGCGTGGGCGACCTCGGTACGGGGCACCAGGTGTCCCAGCCGGGCAGGTCGCTGGAGTGGAACCCGAACGGGTGGCTCAATCCACTTCCATGGTGTGGGTTTCCCGGCGGTAGGGCTGGGCCATGAGAGCCAAGCGCTGAGGGCGCCAGAGGTCGTCGTCCTCGTTCAGGCTCAACTCGCCGTTCTTGCGGAGCAGCCAGATCTCCTCGAACTGGAAATGCAGGACCGCGTCGCCGTCGATTCGTTCCAGCAGGGGCACGACGAGCCGGAGCATGTCGTCCTGCTGGTCGCTCACTTCGACGCCCTTGGCCATGCGGAACACCACGGCGACGGTCGGAATGAAGCGTAGATCGTTGATTACGGGCGGCCACAGAGACGGTTGTTCCTGAGCCACGCGAATCCATGTGTCCAGCCGGGCGTTCACCCCCTGTTCTACCAGCAGCTCGGAGGTAACCGAGGCATCAAAGACACCGAGGTCTTTGCCGATCTCTTCCAGTCGGTTCGCAACCTCGACCACGGTCAATTGCGTCGCGCAATCGAGGTCGTAAACGATTGCCATGCAGGTTATTTCCTTCGAATTCTACGGATAGAGGTGGAACGCGTTCCCTGTGCGGTGGTCGATCACCAGGACCTCTTTCAGCCGGTCGAGGGGCCAGTCCTGGAACTGCTAGTCAATTTTGTAAGTGGTGCGGTCGTAGTCCTGTGAGATCAGCGCGAGCCGGTGTGGCGTCCACAACTCTGTGTCATCACTTAGGCTCGTCTTTTCAGCGTGACGCACGAGTTTTGCAGTCTCGTAATCAAGATGCAGCACGGCATCTCCTGGGACCTGTTCGAGCAGTCGAGATGTGAGGAGAACGACGTCGTCGTCTTGCTCCTGTGCATAAACACTCTTCTTGTATCTGAAGATCACCGTGGTCGAGGAGGTGATCCCCAAATTCTTGATGAGCGGGTCGTCGGGGTCTGGTTCATCTTCCTCCTCGATAACCCGAAGCCAGGTGCCATGCACCGTAACGGCCCCCTCGTCGAGTAGATCTTCCGGGGAGAGTGGAGATCGCAGCAGTTGTGCATCAGTTGCTGCATGGATGAGCTTTTCCGCCACAACTATGGCCGGTGTTGATGTCGCGATATCCAACGTGTACGAAAAAGCCATGTCACAGTTCTCCATGTGCTAGGGGTGGAATGGAATTGCATTTCCCCTTTATCGACCATCAGAATCTCCGTGAGGCCCTCGATTGGGCGGCGTTCCAGTCGTGCGCGGAGAACTGCTGGATCGACCGGAGTGTCGGCAAGGTTCAATACGATTCGATCTGCCTGCCCCTCGGGAGGATGCGGAAAGGCCGGGCCGCTCGCATCGTGCGGAACGGGCCGGCCTTCGTCGGAGCGTGTTACCGGTTGATCGACTGGATCTCCTGGACGTTGATGTCCTGAGTGGTCTGGAAGGTGCCGTCGGGGAGGTCGCCCTTGGCTCCGCCCGTGCCCTGCCAGGTGATCTGCCAAGTCACCGACGCCTTCAGCTGGTACGGCTTTCCGCTCGTGGCGCGGAGGTAAGTGATCCCGCAGGGCGGGGTCTTGTCGGCGTCGCCTGTCTTGTACGGGGTGCCGATGGAGCCGTCCTCTTTGAACTTGCACTCGCCGGAGGCGGGGTAGGTCTCGGCGTCTTCCGTACCGGCCTCGAGGTGGAGGCTGACGGGCTTCGCCGTGGTCTCGGCCCACAAACCGGTATTCGGGAGCTCGGCGCGGACCGTGACGTCCTGGAACGTGCCCTTGTCGAGCCAGATCCAGGTCGGCAGGTTGACTGTCGACTTATCTTCGGGCTTCAGCTCGATCTTGGTCTCCGGGACCTTGACCTGGTTGTAGGCGTACTCGGCCAGCGTTTTCGGGGTCGGCGCGTGCGGGATCTCCGGGATCTGCGCGGCGGGCTCCCAGAACATGATCCGGCCGCAGTCCCAGGAGTCGGGGTCGGTGTCGTCGGGTGCGACGCTGCGCCAGAAGTAGCCGCCCTTGCCGATGTTGTAGTTCTTGTAGCCCTCGGCGGCGCTTTGCTTGTCGTCGAAGTTCGTCTCCGGCTTGCCGTCCTCGTAGTGGTCGGTCCACAGGCGCTTGCCGAACCAGGACTCGTGGACGCCCACGTCGCCGTTGCCGTCCGACTTGTCCACGAACGCCTTCAGACCTTCGGGCGTGAAGACGGGTTCGTACCAGCAGGCGGGCGGCTTCCAAGCCGTGTCCGCGGAGGTGACGTTGCCCCGCTTTCCGCTGGTGGGGCCCTTCACCTGACGGACCTTGATGTGGGATTGCGTGGCCGAGGCGTACGCGGAGACGTTGCCCTTGCCGTCGGTCTTGCCGCCGGAGTCGTTGGTGCCCCCTCCTCCCACCGCGCCGGCCGGGGTGGAGGCGAGGAGGAGTGCGGCCACTGACGCGGTTGTCAGGGCAGGTATTCCGTGCCGGGGCCTCATCACTGGCAACCGCCCCTCTTCGACTCGGTGGAGACGTTCTGCCAGACGCCTTCGGAGTTCTTGCGGAGCGTCACGGTGTAGAACACGTGGGGGTTCGTGCCCGCGGGGTTGCCCTCGACCTTGCTCGTCTTGCGATCCCTCGTGTACGCCTTGCTCTCGTCCGTGCAGTAATTGAGGACCGCTCGTGTCTTGTTGTCTCCGAGGAGGGCGGCCTTGGCGTCGAACGCGGGCAACTTGCCGAAGACCGTGAGGTTCTTGTCGGTGTAGGTCTTGATCCACCGCCGGTCCTGCGAGAGGCCGGAGTCGGTGTCGTAGAAAGCCAGGGCCTCCCCGCCGTCGGGCTTGTTCGCGGTGATCGCCGCATATCCTGCGCGCAGCTGCTCTCTGGCGTCGCTGAGAACTGCCTGTTCGACAGGGTCGCTGCTCGTCCAGTCCTGGAAGGTCAGCTCGAAGTTCTTCGGGAGGGTGATCTCCGGACGCTTCACGTTCGAGGCACCCGACGCGGAGCCGGAAGCCGACGGCGTACTCGACCCCGTATCCGCCCCCTTGATGTCACCGGACGACGAATCGTCACCTCCGCCGCAGGCAGTGAGCAGCAGTGCCGCTGTCGCGGTGAGTGCGGCGGCGGTGGTGGTCATGGCGCGACGGGACACGGGCCTTCTCCCCCTATGTGCGGCTTTCGGTGTGTGCGCAGCTGTGTGCAGCAGAGAACGAAGCTACCAGGGGCCCGTAAAGGGCATTGGGGCGGCAAAAGGGGATTGTGTGGGGACCGTGAGAACTGTGACGTGACGGTTGCGAATGCCGTGGAAGCTGGACACTGCACGGGAAGGGGGCGGGGCAACTCGGGCTTAGGGGGCTGGTGGTGAGGAATCGGGTGCACCGTCCGACCTTGCCCCCTGTCTGCTCTTCGACACCCTCCTTAAGATCTCAGTAGGCTCAGCTCACCCCACTTGACCACTCCCTCCGCACACGACACCAGGACACCTGCCATGGCGCGACGCACCACTTCCAGCTCGACGGGAAGCTCGCCGGGTCCGAGGAATCGGACGCCGCAGCCCCTGCCCCGGCGTCGTCGGACGTTCGGGGACTTCCTGAAGGCATTCTTTGCCTTCGTGGCGCTCGTCGTGCTCGTGGTCGGCGTGCCGGGGGCGCTCGCCGTCATGGTCGGCTGGCCGTTGCCGCACGGGGTGCCGTCGCTGGACTGGCTGCAGCAGGAGATCACCGTCGGCACGTTCGTCCACGTGCTGACCGTGGTGGTCTGGCTCGCCTGGGCGCAATTCACGGCCTGTGTGCTCGTGGAGGTGAAGGCGGCGCTGTCCGGCGTGGGGATGCCGGGCCATGTACCGGGTTCGGGACCCAGCCAGTTGCTGGCGCGGCAGCTCGTCGCCGCGCTGCTGCTCGTCGGTGCCACCGCGGCCAGCCTCACGCCGGGGCTGTCGCAGCTCGGGCACAGCATGGAGGGGAACCAGAAGGGGACCGTCGCCGCGGCGCAGCAGACCCCCGGCGGGCTGTTCGGGCAGCAGCAGGAGCAGGCCGCCGCCGACACGGCCGCCGCGATCGCCGAACAGGCCGCTCACGCGGCCTCGCATGCCGACAGCGGCAGTACGGCCAAGCAGGGCGACACCAAGTACTACCGGATCCAGCCGCCCGAGGGGCGCCACCACGACTCACTCTGGGAGATCGCCCAGCGGCATCTCGGGGACGGGCGCCGGTACAAGGAGATCTACCAGCTCAACAAGGACCGTACGCAGCCCGACGGGTCCAAGCTCTCCGAGGCCAGCCTGATCCGGCCCGGGTGGATCCTCGAAATGCCCGGCGACGCCCACGGCGGCGAGCTCGTGGAGATGCCCGACGAGGCGCCCAAGGTCTCGGAGCAGGTCCAGCAGCAGATCCACGACTACGCCAAGACGGGGGATCACCAGCAGGGCGGGGGCAGTCAGCAGGGCGGCAGCGGAACTCAGCAGGGCGGCGACCGGGACACCGCGCACATCCACGTGCCCCAGCAGCGGCCCAGCAGCGACCAGGCCGGCAGCGACCAGGGCAGCGGCAACCAACAGCACGAGCAGGCCGGTTCGGAGGAGAGCGGGTTCTCCTTCGGGCTGCCCGAAGCCCTCGTCGGCGCGCCTCTCCTCGCCGCCGGCCTTCTCGGCGCCCTCGGCCGCCGGCGCCGCCAGGCGCTGTGGCAGTCCGCGCTCGGTGCGGTCGGCGGGCGGCGCGGCATGGAGCCGCCTGTTCCGACCGGGTCCGCCGCGGACGCCCAGGACGCGCTGCTCGTGGGCGCCGACCCCGAGGGCGTACGCCTGCTCGACCTGTCCCTGCGCGGCCTCGCGGCGGCGCTCGCGGCCGAGTCGCGCCCGTTGCCGACCGTCTACGCGGCCTGGCTCAGCGGCAACGGCGATCTGCACCTGCAGCTCGCCCAGCCCGCCGGGAAGCCGCCCGCGCCCTGGCAGCTCGGGCAGGACCAGACGTTCTGGATGCTGGCGCGGACGGACGCGGAACGGTACGAGGACGTCGACACTGCCGCGCCTTACCCCGGGCTGGTCAGCCTGGGCGCCATGGACGACTCCCGGCTGCTTCTCAACCTCGAGTCCGTCCCCGGCATCGTCTCGCTCAGCGGCAGCGAGAGCGACCGCGCGGGCGTCTTCGCCTCCGTAGCCGCGGAGTTGGCGACCAATGGATGGTCGGACCGCATGACGATCACGCTCGTCGGGTTCGGGCAGGACCTGACGCCGCTCGCGCCCAACCGGCTGCGCCACCTCGACGACATCGAGGCGCTGGTGGAGACCATGGAGGCGGAGACGCGGCAGCGGCGCGGTGCACTGGGGGCCGCGGGTCACGACTCGGTGCTCACCGGCCGCACCGGCCCCGCCCAGCACACCCGTTGGGCGCCCCACCTCGTGCTGCTCGCCGCCGAGCCGTCCGGCGAGGACGCCGTCAAGCTCGCCGAACTCGCCGCCGACGCCAGCCGGTTGGGCATCGGCTATCTCGTCGGCACCGAGAGCGGCGATCTGCCGGGCGCCGCCTGGGAGATGGAGATCACCAGCCAGGGCAAGCTGCTCGCCCCGCTGCTCGGACTCGAACTCGACGCGCAGCTGCTGCCGGTGGCGCAGCAGCGGGCGGTCGTCGAGCTGTTCGTCGAGGCGGACCCCGAGCGGGAGAGCACCAATGCCTCCGCGCCGCCGTTCCTCGTCGACGTCAGCGAGCAGGGGCGTCCGGCGGTCTACGCGCGCCTCGTGGGCCCGTACGAGATCATCGGTCTGGAGACGCCCGACGGCGAGCGCAGCCCGCTGCTGCACGAGGCGCTGGCGCTGCTGCTCCTGCACCGCGAAGGCGTGCATCCGCGGGTGCTGTCCTCCGCGCTGTGGCCGCGCGGTGTCACCGACGACGTGCGGGACGCGCTCGTCGAGCGGCTGCGCGACTGGCTCGGCAACGACCCCGACGGCACGCCCCGCCTCGGCACCGACACGACCGGGCGGCTCACGCTCGCCAAGTCGGTCGTGTCCGACCTGGATGTGCTGCGCTCGCTCTACCACGAGGCGACGCAGGGCAAGGGCGTCAACAGCCGTGCTGTGCGCGGGCGGTTGCTCACGGACGCGCTCGTGCTCGTACGCGGGCCGCTGCTCGCCGATCGTCCGCAGGGGCGGTACGGCTGGCTCACGCACGAGATCATCGACGCCCAGCTTCCGCTGCTCGTGGCGGACATCGGGCTCGCGCTCTCCGCGTTCCATCTGGAGAAGGACCGGGCGGAGAAGGCGATCGAGGCGCTGAACGCGGCGTTGGGGTCCGCCCCGGGGGACGAACGGCTCTGGAACGAGTTGCTTCGGGCGACGCATGCCACGGGGGACAGTGAGCGGTTGAAGCGGCTCGCCGCCGACCTCGTCGCCCGCAGTGGGGCGCGCGGGTTGCCTCCGCGGACGGAGGCGTTGCTGGATGAACTGCTGCCCACGTGGCGGAGTGGGGTGGCCGCTGTCGGGTGACTTGCCCCGGCCCTGGGGCTGGACCTCTTTTGTCCGGACGCCCGGCGCTGCAGGCTGTGCCCACCCTCCCCGATCTCTCGGCTTCGCTCGACCAGGGGGAACCCCCATCGCCCTGCGGAACGACTGCCCACAGCGGTAACGGCAACGGCGGCGACAGTGCTCGAACCGCCTACGTAGGGTGTGCGCGTGGATCTCGATCTCTGGTTGACAGGCGGCGCCGCCCTGTGGGGCGCGGCGGCCGGGTCGCTGGTGCCGCGGGCCGCGTACCGGTTCTCCGTCGAGCCGGACGAGGCGTGGCGGGACCGGTGTCCCGAGGGGCACGCGATAGCCGGGGTCGCGGGCGGCTGGCTCGGGCTTGCCCGGTGCGGTCGGTGTGCCGGCTCCGTTCCTACGTCTCCTACGTCTCCTACGCCTCCTACGCCTCCTACGTCTCGTGCGGCGGGGGCCGTGCATGGCGATGCGGGACACGTGGCCGCCGGTCGCGCCCCCGCCTCGTACGGACCCAGTGCCCTCCTCCTCTCCCTCGCTACCGCACTCGTCTGTGCCGGGCTCGCGCTCGCGACCGGTACGCGGCCGGAGCTGGTGGTCTGGCTGCTGCTCGCGCCGCTCGGTGTGCTGCTCGCCGTCGTGGACTTCAGGGTGCAGCGGCTGCCGGATGTGCTCACCCTGCCGCTCGCGGGCGCCGCGCTCGCGCTGCTCGCAGCCGTCGCGGCAGTGCCCGAGCACGCGGGGGAGTGGCTGACGGCGTTGTTCGGAGCGCTCGCGCTGGGGGGCGCGTACTTCCTTCTCTTCCTCATCAACCCCCATGGGATGGGGTTCGGGGATGTGAAGCTCGCGCTGGGGCTCGGGGCCCTGCTCGGCTGGTACGGGTGGAGCGTGGTGTTCCTGGGGACCTTCGCCGGGTTCCTGTTCGGCGGGCTGTACGGGATGGGGCTCGTCGTGGTGCGGCGCGCCGGGCGGAAGACGTCGATCCCGTTCGGGCCGTTCCTGATCGCGGGCGCGTACGTCGGGCTCCTGATCGGGGCGTACGCGGCCTGAGCAGGGCGGAATCGACGGCGCACGCGGCCTGACGTCGGGGGCCGCAACAGGCTGGCGTAGGCTGGTTCGGTCCGTCCACAACCCTTACGAAAGGGACGCCCCGGTGACCGAGAAGGCCGACCTTCAGTCCGTCCTCGACCGTGCCGCCGAGGGTGGGCGGATCACTCCGGAAGAGGCGCTCGACCTCTACCGCGACGCCCCGCTGCACGCGCTGGGCGCGGCCGCCGACGCCGTACGCCGCCGCCGGTACGCCGGTACCGAGCACATCGCCACGTACATCATCGAGCGCAACATCAACTACACGAACGTGTGCGTCACGGCGTGCAAGTTCTGCGCGTTCTACGCGGCGCCGAAGGACACGGACAAGGGCTGGACGCGCGACCTCGACGACATCCTGCGGCGGTGTGCCGAGACCGTCGAGCTCGGCGGTACGCAGATCATGTTCCAGGGCGGCCACCACCCGGACTACGGCGTCGAGTACTACGAGAAGCACTTCTCCGCCATCAAGAAGGAATTCCCGCAGCTGGTCATCCACTCCCTCGGCGCGTCCGAGGTCGAGCACATGGCCCGTATCTCCAAGGTGAGCGTGGAGGAGGCCATCCAGCGCATCCACGCGGCCGGCCTCGACTCCTTCGCCGGCGCCGGCGCCGAGCTGCTTCCCGAGCGGCCGCGCAAGGCGATCGCCCCGCTGAAGGAGAGCGGCGAGCGCTGGCTGGAGATCATGGAGACCGCGCACCGGCTGGGCGTGGAGTCCACGTCCACCATGCTCATGGGCACCGGCGAGACCAACGCCGAGCGCATCGAGCACCTGCGGATGATCCGTGACGTACAGGACCGGACGGGCGGCTTCCGCGCCTTCATCCCGTACACCTACCAGCCCGAGAACAACCACCTGAAGGGCCGTACGCAGGCCACGCTCTTCGAGTACCTGCGGATGATCGCCATCGCGCGGCTGTTCATGGACAACATCGCTCACATCCAGGGCTCCTGGCTCACCACCGGCAAGGAGGTCGGCCAGCTCTCCCTGCACTACGGAGCGGACGACCTCGGCTCGATCATGCTGGAGGAGAACGTCGTCTCCTCGGCCGGCGCCAAGCACCGCTCCAACCGCATGGAGATCATCGACCTGATCCGCAAGTCCGGGCGCGTGCCCGCCCAGCGGACAACGACGTACGAGCACATCGTCGTCCACGACGACCCGGCGAACGACCCGGTCGACGAGCGGGTCATGTCCCACATCTCCTCGACGGCGATCGAGGGCGGCACGGCCCACCCCGAGCTGAAGCTGCTGGCATCCAACTAGCGTTGGACGGAGCTGACTTGGAGACGATTCACGCGGCCGACGAGCTGTGGATCAGCTGGCACACCGGAGAGCCGATCAAGGACGGCGCGGTGATCGTGGGCCGTGACCGCGTCGGGGCCGTCGGCACCTTCGCCGAGATGCGGGAGAGGGCTCCCGACGCGCGCGTACGGCGGTGGCCCGGCGCGCTGGGGCCCGCTCTCGTCCACGCAGGCCCGCTCCCTGACGCGCCGACACCGCGTGAACGTATTCACGCGGTGTTGAAACTCGGTGCGGTGGCAGTCCTCGAGGAATACGTCGATACGCCTGAACTCCGGGCCGCCGCCGAGCGGAACGACGTCGTGGTCCTCGGGAGTGCGGCACGGCGGCCCGCGCTCATCCAGACCGGCCGCGCCGACCTCGCCGTCTTCACTGAGGACGGCGCCTGCATCGCCACTGTGTGCGCGGGACGTCTGGTGCACAGACGCCGCTGAGCTGTGCCGGCCCCGCGCGCTGGAGCGCCCCTTCAGGGACGCGGGGAACTGTGCGAGTGGCCCAGGACGGTCCGCAGCTCCCCTTCAGGGTCGCGGGGCCGTGACATATGCGGCTCCGCCGCGTGGGCGCGAGCGGCCCAGGACGGTCCGCAGCTTGTGTGCTCAGCCGGCCAACGCCACCGCGAACGCCCCCGAACTCTGCGTCACTCCACTGCAGTTGGTTGCCGCATCGTCGGACGCGGAGTTGTCGTCCTCGCACTGCTGGTCCCGGAAGGTCGACCACATCGACACCCAGGCCACCCCCTTCTCCTCCGCGAATGCCCGTACCTGCGCCGCGTCCGAGAGGGTGAACGTCTCGCCCGAGACGTCCTGTTCGCCGATCATCGAGGTGAGGGCGAGCCCCTGCCAGGCGCCCGCGCTCGACAGCCCGAAGACATCCTGCAGTTGATCGTGGGCCGCCTTGGCAGACGTCTCGGCGTAGTCGCCCATGTCGCCCGTGTACGAACTGCCGTAGTTCATCGTCATGATGTTGACGGTGGAGACCTTCACGGCGTTGTCGTTGGCGGACTCCAGGAGCGCCAGGCTGTCGTCGTCGAGGCCGGACGGCATCACCGGTAGTGTGAAGGAGACCTTCAGGTCGGTGCGCTCCTTCTGGAGCAGCGCGATCGCCTTGGAGCGCAGCGCGACCGAGTCGGAGTCGGTCAGCGCGTCCCCCTCGATGTCGAAGTCCGCCTGGGCCGAGCCGGCGGCGTCCAGAACAGCCCCGTATGCCGCCGCGAGCTCGGTCGCGCTGTCGCAGACCTCGGCCAGCTCCTTGCCGGACGCGCCGCCGAAGGAGACCCGCACGCTCGCGCCGGACTCCTTCAGCGCTGAGATCCGGGTCTTCAC
Source organism: Streptomyces sp. NPDC050564 (assembly GCF_044457265.1). Lineage (NCBI taxonomy): Bacteria > Bacillati > Actinomycetota > Actinomycetes > Kitasatosporales > Streptomycetaceae > Streptomyces > Streptomyces sp. NPDC050564. Next base: position 181,794 of record NZ_JBITGS010000015.1, read on the forward strand.
GGCCGCGTTGCCGAGGGCGTACGTCCCGTTCCACTTCGGCGTGCAGTCGCTGCCGTCGGAGATCACGAAGGCCAGGTTGTATGTCGTCGGCGACCCGGTGGAGTCGGTGTCGGACGCGGTGGTGGCGCTCACGTACGGGGCGTACGAGGTGGTCGACGAGGACTCGCTCTCCGAGGGCGCCGCACTGGTCCGCGGGGTCTGCGCGGGTGCCGCGTCCGATGCGTCGTCACCGCCCGAGGAGCACCCCGCACAGGCCAGAGCCACCAGGCAGACGAGCCCGGCGGCCGGCTTCAGGAAACTCCTCATTGCGCATGCACCCGCTCTCGTGATTTCTGTCTCAGGACGGAAACAAAGTGCGATTCCGGAGTTCAAAGGTGGCACATCCGGTGGTGATTCGTGAATACAGGAAGTGCATGGGAAGGGCGCAGGAAAGGGGGTGCAAATCGGATGGGTCAGGCGTGAGAGTGGGACATAAGGGCTATATCTGCCCGGCCTGAGCTGCGCAGATGTTCTCGCATTCTCTTAGGGAATGGACAGTTTGGGCGCACTCTCATGGTCCTCTCACATGAGAAGCAGAGAATTGGCCACATAAAGGCGCCCTAATATCCGGGGAATGCAATCCGAGTCAGCCATCGAAAACCGCGCCCAGGTGCGCGGCCGCCGCCGCAAACGCGGCAACGGGGCCGGGGACGGCCCCGTGTTCGTTGACAACTCTGGGCGCCGGGCCCGCCTGCTGCGCAGAATCGGCATGCTCGTCGGCGTCGTCTGTCTCGGCTACGCGGTCGTGCTCGGTATGGCCTTCATGGGCTGGGGCACCTCGCTGACGCCGTCCTCACTGTTCCCCTTCGGCGGCGGCCAGGCCGGCTCCGCTCCCGGGGGCAACCTGCAGCCGCAGGGTGGCGCCGCCGCCACCGGCACCCCGCCCGCGAGGCCCACCGGTACCCCGCCCACGGGCCTGGCCACGGGCGAGCCTCCGTCGCCCGCCGCGTCCGCCTCCACCGGCGCCAACTGACTGGGACGCATCCACACCCATGACTTCGACCACGCCCTCGCGCGGCCGTCGGCGTGCCCCCTCCAAGATGGAGCGGGCGGCCGGCAAGGCCGCGGCGCTGCAGAAACCGCGCGTCATCCTCGCCCTGCTGCTCCTGCTGGCGCTCGTCAGCGTGATGCTGCTCGACGGCTACCTGCGCTCCGAGATCGGCAACGACTCGCGCGTGCGCGACGGCGCGGCCTACGACAAGGTCCCCCAGAAGATCCTTGACGGCGGCCCCCTCCTGACGTTCAACAACGGCACCGCGAAGACCGAGTCCGTGCCGAACAAGACCATCGTGCTCACCTTCGACGACGGGCCGACGGCGACCTGGACGCCCCAGGTCCTCAAGGTCCTCGAGGACAACGACGTCGAGGGCACTTTCTTCATGGTCGGCTCGATGGTCTCGCGCTACCCCGGCGTGGTGAAGGACCTGGTGGAGCAGGGCAACGAGGTCGGCATCCACACCTTCACGCACGTCGACCTCTCCTACCAGAGCACTGCGCGGCTCCAGCGCGAACTCAAGCAGACGCAGCTCGCGCTCGCGGGCGCCGCGGGGATCCAGACCACGCTGTTCCGCGCCCCGTACTCGTCGGAGATCAACGCCGTCGACAACTACAGCTGGCCGGTCTACCAGCAGATCGGCAACCTGGGCTACACCAGCGTCTTCGTCGACACCGACAGCGACGACTGGAAGAAGCCCGGCGTCTCGAAGATCGTCCAGTGGGCGACGCCGAAGAAGAACAAGGGCGCCATCGTCCTCATGCACGACGCGGGCGGCGACCGTTCGGAGACGGTCACGGCGCTCGGCACGTACATCAAGAAGGTGAAGGCGAAGGGCTACACCTTCACCACCGTCAGCGGTGCGATGGCCAAGGCCGACAACCAGAGCCGGCAGCAGAACGCCCAGCAGGCGGGTGCCGCCGGGCAGCCCTCCGGGCAGGCCACCGGTTCCGGACAGCAGCCCGGCGGTGCGCAGCCGACCGGCGGGCCCAAACAGGGGCGCGGCACGAGCGCGGCCGGCACGGTCCGCGTCGAGCAGGCCGCCCACAGCAAGGCCACCGGCGCCACCCTCTACGAGGGCAAGGCCCTCATCTGGGCGGTCGCGGTCGCCGAGTGGGTCGTACCGGTGCTGTCCTACTTCCTGATCGTCGTCGGTGTCGCTGTGATGGGCCGGTTCGGGATGATGCTGATCCTCGCCCGCCGCCACTACAGACAGCGCAACAGAAAGCGTGGCAGGGGCGGGAAGTTCAGCTGGGGGCCGACGGTCACCCGGCCGGTGACCGTGATCGTGCCCGCGTACAACGAGAAGGAGTGCATCGCCAACACCCTGAAGTCGCTGGCGAGGAGCACCCATCCGATCGAGATCATCGTCGTCGACGACGGTTCCGAGGACAACACGTCCGAGATCGCCGGATCGCTCGGCATGCCGAATGTCCGCGTCATCCGGCAGGAGAACGCGGGCAAGCCCGCCGCCCTCAACAACGGCGTGTGCAACGCGAGTTACGACATCGTCGTGATGATGGACGGCGACACCGTCTTCGAACCCGACGCCGTGCATCAGCTCGTGCAGCCCTTCGCGGACCCGGAGATCGGCGCGGTCGCGGGCAACGCCAAGGTCGGCAACCGCAACACCATGATCGGCGCCTGGCAGCACATCGAGTACGTGATGGGCTTCAACCTCGACCGCCGCATGTACGACCTGCTCCGCTGCATGCCCACCATTCCGGGCGCGATCGGCGCGTTCCGCCGGGACGCGGTGCTGGAGGTCGGCGGTATGAGCGAGGACACGCTCGCCGAGGACACGGACATCACGATCGCCATGCACCGCGCGGGCCGGCGGGTCGTCTACCAGGAGCACGCCAAGGCCTGGACGGAGGCGCCGGGCTCCCTGAAGCAGCTGTGGTCGCAGCGCCACCGCTGGTCCTACGGCACCATGCAGGCGCTGTGGAAGCACCGCAAGTCCCTGACGGACAAGGGCTCTTCGGGTCGCTTCGGCCGCGTGGGCATGCCCCTGGTCGTGCTCTTCCAGATCGTCACGCCGGTCTTCGCGCCGCTCATCGACGTGTTCACCGTCTACTCGATGATCTTCGTGGACTTCAAGGCGGCACTGCTCGCCTGGCTGGCCGTCCTCGCCGTCCAACTCGTCTGCGCGGCCTACGCGTTCCGACTCGACCGGGAGAAGTACCGATACCTCGCGATGCTGCCGCTGCAGCAACTCGCGTACCGCCAGATGATGTACCTGGTTCTGATCCACTCCTGCGTCACGGCCCTGACCGGCGGCCGCCTCCGCTGGCAGAAGCTCAAGCGCACGGGTGAGGTCGGAACTCCGGCAGGAGTGAGCTAGATGAGCTGGGGTGCGGAACAACCGGAACAAACGGGGCAGCGGGGGCAGGGGCAACAAGGGCAGCAGGGGCAGCAGGGGCAGCAGGGCTACGTCTATGGGTACGGGCAACAGCCCGATCCGTACGGCTACGGGCAACAGCCTCAGCAGTATGCCCAGGGGTACTCCCAGTACGGGCAGCAGACGTACGCCGACTACGGGCAGGGGTACGCGAGCGACACGACGCCCCTTCCGACGGTGGAGCCTGAGGCTGTCGCGACTGAGGGCAGTCGTCCCGCGGGGCGATGGGGGTCCCCCGCGGTCGAGCGAAGCCGAGAGATCGGGGGAGGGTGGGCACAGCCGACAGCGCCGGGTGCTCTGGAACCGGAGTCGAGCCCTGAGGCCGGGGAGCAGCCGGTCTCCCCTCCGGAGGAGCCCGCGCCGAAGGTGAAGCCGGCGGCCGGCCGCGACCGCTACTTCGACACGCTGCGCGCCGTCGCGCTGATCCGCGTCGTGGCCTACCACACCTTCGGCTGGGCCTGGGCCGGCATGGTCTTCCCTTCCATGGGCGTGATGTTCGCGCTCGCCGGCTCGCTGATGGCCAAGTCCCTGGAGCGCCCCGCGTTCAAGGTGGTCAAGAGCCGGATGCGACGACTGCTGCCGCCCTTCTGGTTCTGGGGATTCTTCGTCGTGCTGGCGATGCTGATCCACGACTGGATGCCGGGCTGGCAGATCGTCTTCTGGATCGTGCCGGTCGGCGACCCGCCGGGTAATCAGTGGGGCGTCCAGGCCTGGGAGATCCTCTGGTACCTGCGGACGTACCTCTGGTTCGTCCTGCTGTCCCCGCTGCTCCTGAAGGTCTTCCGCAAGGCCCCGATTCCGCTCCTGCTCCTCTCCCTCGTCCCGATCGTGGTCTTCCAGTACGGCTGGCAGCCGCCGTACAACCGCTTCGGCAGCGGTCTCACGGACTTCGCCACCTTCCTGTTCTGCTGGCTGGTCGGCTTCGCGCACCGCGAGGGCGTGCTCCAGCGGATGAAACCGGCCCTGGTGATCCTGGCGTCGGGGGCCCTGCTGGCGTACGGCGGCTGGTACGCCTTCGGGCACCAGGCGGAGTTCGGCACGTACGACCTGGACGAGGTGCCGCTCGCCCAGACCTTCTGGTCGGCAGGCTTCGTGACGCCGCTGATGTACTTCAAGGCGTACTACGACGTCGACTTCGCCTGGCTCGCCCGCTTCAAGCGGCTCGACCGTATCGTGACGATCTTCAACGGGCGGGCGGTGACGATCTACCTCTGGCACGAGATCGCGTTGGTGCTCGCCGTCCCGCTGATCGACCAGTTCTGGAAGGTGCCCGCCTTCGAGAAGTGGCTGCCGCTGGAGAGCCAGTGGTTCATGTTCGGCATCGGCTGGGTGCTGATCTGGGTCGCCATCCCGCTCGTCGGGTGGGTCGAGGACGTGGCCGCGAAGAAGAAGCCGAAGCTGCTGCCTTGAGTACGCCCCGCGGGGTTGTGTGAGACCGGCGTACGGGCCGGGCGCTGGAGAGTCGTCCGGTCCGTACTGCCACAATGGGTTCGTGACCCGCGCATCCCTGGACAAGCAGCCGCACGAAGTCGCCTCGATGTTCGACAACGTGGCGGAACGGTACGACCTCACGAATGATGTGCTGTCCCTCGGCCAGGACCGGCGATGGCGCAAGGAGGTCGCGAAGGCGGTCGCCGCGCGGCCCGCGCAGAAGATCCTCGACCTGGCGGCCGGTACCGCGACCTCGTCCCTGCCCTTCGCCCGCACGGGCGCGTACGTCGTGCCCTGCGACTTCTCCCTCGGCATGCTGCGGGTCGGCAAGAAGAACCACCCCTGGCTGCCCCTGACCGCGGGCGACGCGACGAAGCTGCCCTTCAAGGACGACACCTTCGACGCGGTCACGATCTCCTTCGGACTGCGCAACGTGCAGGACACCGACGCCGCGCTGAGCGAGCTGTACCGGGTGACCAAGCCCGGCGGTCGCGTCGTGATCTGCGAGTTCTCGCACCCCACCTGGGCGCCGTTCCGCACGGTGTACACCGAGTACCTCATGCGCGCGCTGCCGCCGGTCGCCCGCGCGGTCTCCTCCAACCCCGAGGCGTACGTCTATCTCGCCGAGTCCATCCGCGCCTGGCCGAACCAGCCCGAGCTCGCCGAGCGGCTGCGCAAGGCCGGCTGGTCGAAGGTGGCCTGGCGGAACCTGACGGGCGGGGTCGTGGCGCTGCACCGGGGCTTCAAGGCCTGAAGCGCGTCAGCCGTGCGGCCTTTCAAGGCCTGAGGCGCTTCCATGCCGGAGCCGTCTCGAGCCGGAGCCGTGCGGCCTCTCGAATCGTGCGGCGCCTCAATCGGTGCGGAGGCTTCAGGACGTGCGGCGCCTCAACCCGTACGGGTGCTTCAAGGCCGTGCGGCGCCCCAGCCGTGCGGCCCTTCACGGCCTGACCGGGGCCCAGCACCTGCACACCCGGCACCGATCACCTGAGAACCTCGAACGGGTCGCCCGGCTCGTCGAGCTCGCGGCGCATCCCGCCCGACGGCGGCCGCGGCAGCCGTGGCTCGCGCACCCCCGCGCCACCGCCATCGGAGTCACCGAGGTCGAACCACACCGTGACCACGGCACCGCGCGGGATCTCGACGCCGGGCAGGGGATATTGGCGTACGACGTAGTCGACGACCGTGAGATGGAAGTCGGGCCGGTCGGGCGCGGCGAGCATCACACCTCGCGCCTCGGCCGTCTCACGCGCGTCCACGGCCATCAGGCCCACGAGCCGCGGTACGCGCACTTCGGGTGTCTTGGGTGTTATGCGCACAGACGTCACCCCCAGCGGTACCGGCAGGGTAAGCCGGGCCCGGGCCATTCCGGAAGCCGTCGGGTGGCTTGCCGGAAGCCGTCAGAGGGCCAGTCGGTAGCAGTGCGCGGGCTGCTCCAGCGTCGGGTGCGGGAAGTGCTCGGCCAGTTCCATGCCGAGGCGCCGGGTCACGGCGATGGACCGCTCGTTGTCGGCTCTGACCATGGCGACGACCTGGGAGACGCCCGCCGCGCGCACCCTGTCCAGGGTGGCGAGCCCGGCCGCCGTCGCGTACCCCTTGCCCCAGTGCGCCCGCCCGAGCCGCCAGCCGATCTCGATCTCGCCCGTGGGGCCCCATTCCTTCGGCCACGGCTGCGCGCCCGTGAAACCGAGCACCTCGCCGTCGGAGTCGACCATCGTCCACAGACAGAACCCGAGCTCCGCGTCGTGCCGCCGCTGCCGCGCGGTGAGCTCCTCGTACACGGACAGCTCGGCCGCCCGGCCTCCGTGGAACTCCATGACTTCCGGGTCGGCGAAGACTCGGTGCCAGGCGAAGGCGTCCTCGTCGGTGGGGACACGGAGCTGTACGTCGGGCAGAGCTCGGTTCACGGGGGCAGCCCTTCAACCAGGTGATCAGTACCGCTGCATAGACTGCCCATGTCCAGTGCCCGTCGGCACGTTGATTTCGCATCTTGGGGAGAACCCGCCGTGACCGAGCCCCAGCCCCTCTCCGAAAACACCGCCGATGTCATCGTCGTCGGGGCCGGGCCAGCCGGTTCCACCACCGCGTACTACCTGGCGAAGGCGGGACTGGACGTCCTGCTCCTCGAGAAGACCGCGTTCCCACGCGAGAAGGTCTGCGGTGACGGGCTGACCCCGCGCGCCACCAAGCAGCTCGTCTCGATGGGCATCGACATCTCGGAGGAGGCCGGCTGGCTGCGGAACAAGGGCCTGCGCATCATCGGCGGCGGCGTCCGCCTCCAGCTGGACTGGCCGGATCTCGCCTCCTTCCCCGACTACGGCCTCGTACGCAAGCGGGACGACTTCGACGAGCAGTTGGCGCGGCAGGCACAGAAGGCGGGCGCGCGGTTGTACGAGCGCTGCAACGTCGGCGCCCCGATCATCGACGACCGCACCGGCCGCATCACCGGCGTCCACGCCAAGCTCGGTGACGCCGGTGAGAAGCGCGAGGTCACCTTCCACGCGCCGCTGGTCGTCGCCGCGGACGGCAACTCCACCCGGCTGTCCCTGGCGATGGGCCTGCACCGCCGCGAGGACCGCCCGATGGGCGTCGCGGTCCGTACGTACTTCACCTCCCCGCGTCACGAGGACGACTACCTGGAGTCCTGGCTGGAGCTGTGGGACCGGCGCGGTGCCGAGGACCGTCTTCTGCCCGGCTACGGCTGGATCTTCGGCATGGGCGACGGCACGTCGAACGTCGGCCTCGGTGTGCTCAACACCTCCGACTCCTTCAAGGAGCTGGACTGGCGGGAAGTCCTGAAGGCGTGGTGCGCGTCCATGCCGGAAGACTGGGGTTACACCCCCGAGAACATGACCGGCCCGATCCGCGGCGCCGCCCTCCCCATGGCCTTCAACCGCCAACCGCACTACACGAAGGGGCTGTTGCTGGTCGGCGACGCCGGCGGTCTGGTGAACCCCTTCAACGGCGAGGGCATCGCCTACGCCATGGAGTCCGGCCAGATCGCCGCCGACGTCATCGTCCAGGCCCATGCGCGCGCCACCCCCGGCCAGCGCGAACTGGCCCTGCAGCGCTACCCGCGGGTCCTCAAGGACACCTACGGCGGCTACTACACCCTCGGCCGCGCCTTCGTGAAGCTCATCGGCAACCCGAAGGTCATGAAGATCGCCGCCCAGCGCGGCCTGACCCACCCCCTGCTGATGAAGTTCACGCTGAAGATGCTCGCGAACCTGACGGACCCGACGGGCGGCGACGCGATGGACCGCATCATCAACGGCCTGTCGAAGGTGGCTCCGAAAGCTTGATCATTCAAGGCGGCCACCTCTGACTCGGCCTTACCAAGGTGGCTCCGAAGGCGTAGCTCCGCGGGCTACCGGCTGAGTTCGGCTTCCTTGACGGCGCGGCGGGCGAGCACCCGCTCGCGCCGATCGGCCACCTGCCGCAAGGCGTCCTTCCGCTCCCGCGTGGAGAGCCGGTCCAGGTAGACGCGACCGTTGACGTGGTCGGTCTCGTGCTGGAGACAGCGGGCGAAGTACCCGGTGCCCTCGATGACCAGGGCGTTCCCGTCCCGGTCGACGCCGCGTACGACAGCGCGATCGGGGCGGGGCACGTCCATCACGGCGCCCGGTACGGACAGACACCCCTCGCCCTCGTCGAGGAGGCGTCGGCCGGCCGGGTCGAGCTGGTCCAGGACCGGATTGGCGATGTGGCCGACGTGCCGAACCCCATCGTCGTCCGGGCAGTCGTACACGAACAGCCGCAGGTCGACGCCCACTTGATTGGCCGCGAGCCCGGCCCCGTCGGCGACGTACATCGTCAGGAACATGTCGTCGATGAGCGCGGCGAGGTCGGGACCGAACTCGGTCACGTCCCGGCACGCCTTGTGCAACACCTCTTCCCCCACCTCGGTGATCCGCCGCACCGATCCGCGAGCGGCGTCCGGCGTCAACCGGGGGTAGGACGTGACGGGCTTTCCCTGGACGAACACACGGGGCATGGCTGGTTCTCCTTCGGTCGGTGTGTGGATGCTGTGGGTGGCCGGGCGGCGGCCTTCCGGCCTCCGGCGCCGCTCCCTACCCTCCCGTACTCATGACAACAGAACACTCGGAACAGTCCCAGGAGCACATCGGACACTCACGCAGACGCTTCCTGGCCGGTGCCGGAGGCGCCCTCGGCGCCGTCGCCTTATGGCCCGGGAGCGCGAGCGCCGCCTCAGGCAAGCGTGTCGCCGTCCTCGGGGGCGGTGTCTCCGGCCTCAGCGCCGCCCATGAACTCGTCGAGCGGGGCTACGCGGTGACCGTCTACGAGTACTACGACGTCCTCGGCGGCAAGGCCCGGTCGATGGACGTCCCCGGAACGGCCGGCGGCGGCCGCAAGCCACTGCCCGGCGAACACGGCTTCCGGTTCTTCCCCGGTTTCTACCGGAACCTCCCGAATGTGATGCGCCGGATCCCCTTCCCCGGTAACGCGAACGGCGTCCACGACAACCTCCGCGGCGGCACCGAGGCCCTGTTCGCCCGCGAAGCCGGCCGCCCCGATCTGCACTTCCCGCTGCGGAGGGTGACCACTCCGCCCGCGCCCGGCGACGTCACCCCGTCCTGGATCCGCGACCAGCTCCTGTCCGTCCTGGACCTGGGGACGCGGCTGCCCGCCCACGAGGCCGCGTACTTCGCCGACCGCCTCCTCGTCCACCTCACCAGCTGCGACGCACGCCGCGAGGACCAGTGGGAGAAGACCTCCTGGTGGGACTTCATCCGCGCCGAGAAGATGAGCGAGGAGTACCGGACGCTCCTCGGCATCGGCCAGACCCGCAACCTCGTCGCCACCCGCGCCGAGGTCGCCTCCACGCGCACCGTCGGCCGCGTCATCATCGAGGCGCTGCTGCTGTGGGGTCTGCTCGGCCGCGGCATGGACGGCGACGCCGACGTCGACCGCGTCCTCAACGCCCCGACGAGCGAGGCGTGGATCGCTCCGTGGGAGGCATATCTGCGCTCGCTGGGCGTGGAGTTCGTCATGCGAACCCAAGTGCGGGAGGTCCTGTACGCGGGCGGACGGGTCACCGGTGTACGCGTCTCGGCTCCCGACGGAAGCCAGGAACGCACGATCACCGCCGACCACTATGTCTCGGCGATGCCGGTGGAGCATGCGCGAGGGACCTGGGGCCCGGCCCTGCGTGCCGCCGACCCGCAGCTGGCCAAGTGCGATGCTCTGAAGACGGACTGGATGGTGGGCATCCAGTTCTATCTGCGCACGCCGACGCCCGTGGTGCACGGACACATCAACTGCCTCGACTCACCGTGGTCGGTGACAGGCATCGGCCAGGCCCAATTCTGGGACGTACGTGACTTTTCGGCCGATTACGGAGACGGCAGCGCCCACGACTGCCTCTCGGCCATCGTCTCGGAGTGGGACAAGCCGGGGATCCTCTACGGCAAGACGGCCCGTGAGTGCACCAAGGAGGAGATCGTCGCCGAGACCTGGGCGCAGCTGAAGGACGGCCTCAACGACTCCGGGAAGACGACGCTCACGGACGCCGACCGGCTCGGCTGGTTCATGGACCCGGCGGTGACGGGGCTCGGCGGCCCGGACCCGCAGAACCGGGAGCCGCTCCTCATCCACCCGACGGGAACCCTCTACAACCGTCCGTCCGCCCGCACGGCGGTGCCGAACTTCTTCCTCGCGGGCGACTACGTCCGCACCGACGTGGACCTGGCCACCATGGAAGGCGCCAACGAGTCCGCACGCCGGGCCGTCAATGCACTCCTGGATGCGGACAATTCGGGCGCAGAGCGCTGTGAGATCTGGGAGCTGTACCGGCCGCCGGAGATGGAGCCCCTCAAGCGCGTGGACGAACTCCGCTACAAGCTGGGCCTGCCCAACACATTCGACCTCGGATAGAGCGAGTTCGTACCAGGGCAATTCACCCTGGATGCGGCGAAAGGGTCGCCCCCGAGGCGGCGACCCTCAGGCCGTGTTGCTCGTGCGCCTTAAAGGACCCGCACCGCACCCGTCGCCGGGTAGCCCGAAAGGTCCTGAATCACCACACCCTTGGAGGGGTTGGCGGCGTCCAGGTACTGCCCGTTACCGATGTACACACCCACGTGGTACGCCGAACCGGCCGAACCCCAGTACAGGATGTCGCCGACCTGGACGTTGGACAGCGAGACCGGCGTACCGGCCGTCGACTGGTCCTGCGAGACGCGCGGCAGATCGACGCCGACCTGCTTGAACGCGGCCTGCACGAGACCGGAGCAGTCCCACGCGTTGGGGCCGGTGCCACCCATGACGTAGGCGTCGCCGACCTGGGCCTTGAGGAAGGCGATGACGGTCGCGACACTGCCGCTGGCCGGAGCGGAGACGTTCGAGCTCGTGGAGGCGGACAGGGTGGTCCGCTCCGAGGAGCGCGAGGCGGCCTGGGCGGCGGCGGCCTTGCGAGCGGCCTCGGCCTTCTTCTTGGCCTCCGCCTTCTTCTTGGCCTCGGCGAGGTCGGCCTTGGCCTGCTTGGCGGCCTTGGCGGCGGCCGCGTCACGCTCCGCCTGCAGCTCGTAGTTGGCCGCGGCCTGCTGCGTGGCGTCCGCCGACTGGGCGACCTGGGTGGCCAGGTCGGCCGTCAGGGTGGGCAGTTCGAGAGTCTGCGTCGTGGATTCGGCAGCGTTCGCCGCACCCGACGCACCGGCCACTGCCAGGGTGCTGAGAACGCCACCGGCAACTCCGGCGCGCATCGCGAGCGACGACGCATTGCGACGGGGCTTCCGGTGGCTTCGTATGTGAGCGGTGTGGGACATGGGTACAAGCGGTACCAGGGGCTCCTCCATACCTTCAAGAAACGTGTGGTGCGCCACAGTTGTTCAATCCCCGGTCGAATTTGCCCCGCGTCACTCTTTATTGACGCCGTAACGGGCATTGCGGACACGGCCCATCAAGGCCGTGATCAAGGGCTTTCCGTATTACGTCCGAATTGCCCGCCACCTACCACTGGTGGGAACGGATGGCCAAGCCCCGCCTATCTGACCCATAGGTAGATGTGGCGCAGGTCACGGAACGGTCACCGCGAAGGTGGCGTCTCGCGCGGGAGTCCCCGCCCTCTCCGCTCGTGAACGTGTGCACGCGTCCACACCCGTCCACACGCCTCCCTCTGAGGTGTGAATGCGGTCCTCTATCAAGGCGCCACGTCCAGCACCAATTTGCATGCAGCGGAACCCTCTTGATATGGAGACGCCGCCCGGACCTGCGGCGACGAGCGGAAATGTCACCTCTGGTGATCGCCCGGACGCTTCGCGTATGAAGATCACCGCTCATCCGACTTCATGATCGTTCGTCAGGTGGTGGAGATCACAAAGCTTGTGTAATACCCCGTGTCGCAGATCACAGACCGCCGGGCATAAGATGCGAGGCAGTTGGGCTTGTGACCTGCTTCACATGTTCGCGATCTTCGCCGGGACGCACGGGGCTCGTGGGACACGTGGGGCAGAAGTGCTCGCCCGACGCAACCGCCAGCAGTCAGTGCCGACTGAGAGGAGCGAGGAGCGTGAACGCGTATGCGCCGATCCTCGTACTGGGAGCCCTCGGGGCAGGCTTTGCGATCTTCTCCGTGGTCATGGCCACGCTGATCGGTCCGAAGCGGTACAACCGCGCCAAGCTCGAGGCCTACGAGTGCGGTATCGAGCCGACCCCCACGCCGGCCGGCGGCGGGCGCTTCCCCATCAAGTACTACCTGACGGCGATGCTCTTCATCGTCTTCGACATCGAGATCGTCTTCCTCTACCCCTGGGCCGTCACCTTCGACGCCCTGGGTGTTTTCGGGCTCGTGGAGATGCTGCTCTTCGTGCTCACCGTCTTCGTCGCGTACGCGTACGTATGGCGGCGCGGCGGCCTGGAATGGGACTGAGGGGCCTTTAAGACATGGGACTCGAAGAAAAACTGCCGAGCGGATTCCTGCTGACCACCGTCGAGCAGGCCGCGGGCTGGGTGCGCAAGGCGTCCGTCTTCCCCGCCACGTTCGGACTCGCCTGCTGCGCCATCGAGATGATGACCACCGGCGCCGGGCGCTACGACCTGGCCCGCTTCGGCATGGAGGTCTTCCGCGGATCACCGCGCCAGGCGGACCTGATGATCGTGGCCGGCCGGGTCAGCCAGAAGATGGCGCCGGTGCTGCGGCAGGTCTATGACCAGATGCCCAACCCCAAGTGGGTGATCTCCATGGGGGTTTGCGCCTCATCGGGTGGAATGTTCAACAATTACGCCATTGTGCAGGGCGTCGACCACATCGTCCCGGTCGACATCTATTTGCCCGGCTGTCCGCCACGGCCCGAGATGCTGATGGACGCGATTCTCAAGCTCCATCAGAAGATCCAGACCTCCAAGCTCGGCGTGAACGCCGAGGAGGCGGCCCGCGAGGCGGAGGAAGCGGCGCTCAAGGCGCTCCCCACCATCGAGATGAAGGGCCTGCTGCGGTGAGTGACGCGAACGGTAACGGGGCGAACACGTCGGGCAACGGCGTCAACCCCGAGAAGGACCTCGGCGCCCAGAACCTTCCCGGCCAGCGCGGCGAGGGTGGCGAGGAGATCCGCGTCCAGCGCGGCATGTTCGGCGCCAACAACGGTGGCGACACCTCCGGCTACGGCGGCCTTGTCCGCTCCATCCGGCTGCCCGGTCCGGCCGCCCGGCCCTACGGCGGCTGGTTCGACGAGGTCGCCGACGAGCTGGAAGGCGCCCTGGAGGAACAGGGACTCGTCCCCGACAACGTCATCGAGAAGACGGTCGTCGACCGCGACGAGATCACCTTCCACATCGAACGCGAGTACCTGGTCCGCGTCGCCCAGACCCTGCGCGACGACCCGGCCCTCCGCTTCGAACTGTGCACGGGCGTCAGCGGAGTGCACTACCTCAGCGACAAGGGCCGCGAGCTGCACGCCGTGTACCACCTGCGCTCGATCACCCATAACCGGCTGATCCGTCTGGAGGTCAGCGCCCCCGACGCCGACCCGCACGTTCCCTCGCTCGTCTCCGTCTATCCGACGAACGACTGGCACGAGCGCGAGACGTACGACTTCTTCGGGCTGATCTTCGACGGTCACCCGGCGCTGACGCGGATCATGATGCCGGACGACTGGCAGGGCTTCCCGCAGCGCAAGGACTACCCCCTCGGCGGCATCCCCGTCGAGTACAAGGGCGCCCAGATCCCGGCTCCGGACCAGCGGAGGTCGTACTCATGAGCACGCAGACCCCTTCTTCTGCAGCGTCCGCCGCGGCCCGGGAGACGACCGAGGGCACCGTATATACGGTCACCGGTGGCGACTGGGACGAGATCGCCCAGTCTGCGGCGAAGTCCGACGACGAGCGCATCATCGTCAACATGGGGCCGCAGCACCCCTCCACGCACGGTGTGCTCCGGCTCATCCTGGAGATCGACGGCGAGACGGTCACCGAGGCCCGCTGCGGCATCGGCTATCTCCACACCGGCATCGAGAAGAACCTCGAGTTCCGCACGTGGACCCAGGGCACCACGTTCGTGACGCGCATGGACTACCTGACGCCGTTCTTCAACGAGACGGCCTACTGTCTCGCGGTCGAGAAACTCCTCGGCATCACGGACCAGATCCCCGACCGGGCCACGATCATCCGTGTGCTCCTGATGGAGCTGAACCGGCTCTCCTCCCACCTGGTGTGCATCGCCACCGGTGGCATGGAGCTGGGCGCCACCACGATCATGATCTACGGCTTCCGTGATCGTGAACTCATTCTCGACATCTACGAGCTGATCACCGGCCTGCGGATGAATCACGCGTACATCCGTCCCGGCGGACTCGCCCAGGACCTGCCCCCGGGGGCGGTGGACCAGATCCGCGAGTTCGTGAAGAAGATGAAGAAGAACCTTCCCGAGTACGACAAGCTCGCCACCGGGAACCCCATCTTCAAGGCCCGTATGCAGGACGTCGGCTACCTGGACCTGGCCGGCTGCATGGCCCTCGGCGCCACCGGCCCGATCGTGCGCTCCGCCGGTCTGCCGCACGACCTGCGCAAGACGCAGCCGTACTGCGGCTACGAGACGTACGACTTCGACGTCCCGACCGCCGACACCTGCGACTCCTACGGGCGCTTCCTGATCCGCCTGGAGGAGATGCGCCAGTCGCTGCGGATCGTCGAGCAGTGCCTGGACCGGCTGCAGCCCGGCCCGGTCATGGTCGCCGACAAGAAGATCGCCTGGCCCGCCCAGCTCGCGCTCGGCCCCGACGGTCTCGGCAACTCCCTCGACCACATCAAGAAGATCATGGGCACCTCCATGGAGGCCCTGATCCACCACTTCAAGCTGGTGACCGAGGGCTTCCGCGTCCCGCCGGGACAGGCGTACGCGGCGGTCGAGTCGCCCAAGGGCGAGCTCGGGGTGCACGCCGTGTCCGACGGAGGCACCCGCCCGTACCGGGTCCACTTCCGGGACCCGTCCTTCACCAATCTGCAGGCCATGGCGGCGATGTGCGAGGGCGGCCAGGTCGCCGACGTCATCGTCGCCGTCGCGTCCATCGACCCCGTGATGGGAGGCGTCGACCGGTGACCACCACCCCCGAGGGCGTCAGCCTGGGCATGCCCCAACTGCCCGCGCCCGAATACCCGGACGACGTTCGAGCCCGGCTCGAAGCGGACGCGGGCGAGATCATCGCCCGCTACCCGGACTCCCGCTCGGCGCTCCTTCCGTTGCTGCATCTCGTGCAGTCGGAGGAGGGCCATGTCACGCGCACGGGGCAGCAGTTCTGCGCTGACATGCTCGGCCTGACCACGGCCGAGGTCGCCGCGGTCGCGACCTTCTACTCGATGTACCGGCGCAAGCCGAGCGGCGACTACCAGGTGGGTGTCTGCACCAACACCCTGTGCGCGGTCATGGGCGGCGACGCGATCTTCGAGGCCCTCCAGGACCACTTGGGCGTCGGCAACGGCGAGACCACCGACGACGGCAAGGTCACCCTGGAGCACATCGAGTGCAACGCGGCCTGCGACTTCGCGCCGGTCGTGATGGTCAACTGGGAGTTCTTCGACAACCAGACCGTGGACTCCGCCAAGAGCCTCGTCGACGACCTGCGCGCGGGAGCACAGGTCGAGCCCACCCGCGGCGCCCCGTTGTGCACCTTCAAGGACACCGCCCGGATCCTGGCGGGCTTCCCCGACGAGCGTGCCGGGGCCGTCGAAGCGGGCGGCAGCGCGGGACCCGCCTCCCTGATCGGCCTTCGTCTGGCCAAGGGCGAGACCGCACCCGCGCGCGTGGTGCATCCGCGCGGCGGAGAGGCACCCCAGGACGAGTCGCCTGCCGAGCACTTGAGCTCACACGACGCGCCGCAGGACACATCGGCCTCCGATCCGTCCCACCCGGCGGGTCCTGCAGCCGAGGAGGGGGAGTGATGACCTTGGCACCCGAGATCAACGAGACGAGCCCCGAGAAGCTGCTCGTACCCGTGCTGTCGGCCTTCTGGGACGAGGACGAGTCCTGGACGCTCGATGTCTACCGGAGGCACGAGGGGTACGAGGGGCTGCGCAAGGCGCTGGCCATGTCGCCGGACGACCTGATCGCGTATGTCAAGGAATCCGGACTGCGCGGCCGCGGCGGCGCGGGATTCCCGACGGGGATGAAATGGCAGTTCATTCCCCAGGGCGATGGCAAGCCTCACTATCTAGTTGTCAACGCCGACGAATCGGAGCCGGGAACCTGCAAGGACATCCCGCTCCTCTTCGCGAACCCGCACAGCCTCATCGAGGGCATTGTGATCGCGTGTTATGCCATCCGGTCTTCGCATGCGTTCATCTATCTGCGCGGTGAAGTGGTCCCCGTACTGCGGCGGTTGCACGAGGCCGTGCGTGAGGCCTACGCGGCGGGCTACCTCGGCGAGAACATCCTGGGCAGCGGACTCGACCTCAAGCTCACCGTGCACGCGGGCGCGGGCGCGTACATCTGTGGTGAGGAGACCGCACTGCTCGACTCGCTCGAAGGCCGCCGTGGTCAACCGCGGCTTCGTCCCCCCTTCCCTGCCGTCGCGGGCCTCTATGCGTGCCCAACTGTTGTAAATAACGTCGAGTCGATCGCGTCAGTTCCCGCAATTCTGCAAAAAGGCAAGGAATGGTTCCGGTCGATGGGAAGCGAGAAGTCCCCGGGCTTCACGCTGTACTCACTCAGCGGACACGTCGCCAATCCCGGCCAGTACGAGGCCCCGCTCGGCATCACACTCCGTCAACTCCTGGAGATGAGCGGCGGGATGCGGTCCGGCCACCGGCTGAAGTTCTGGACGCCGGGCGGCTCCTCGACGCCGATGTTCACCGACGAGCACCTCGACGTCCCTCTTGATTACGAAGGAGTGGGTGCCGCGGGTTCCATGCTCGGGACCAAGGCCCTGCAGTGCTTCGACGAGACGACGTGCGTCGTCCGCGCCGTCACCCGCTGGACCGAGTTCTACGCCCACGAGTCCTGCGGCAAGTGCACGCCGTGCCGCGAAGGCACGTACTGGCTCGTGCAGTTGCTGCGCGACATCGAGGCGGGCAAGGGCGTCATGTCCGACCTCGACAAGCTGAACGACATCGCCGACAACATCAACGGCAAGTCCTTCTGCGCCCTCGGCGACGGTGCCGCCTCGCCGATCTTCTCCTCGCTCAAGTACTTCCGCGAGGAGTACGAGCAGCACATCACGGGCCGCGGCTGCCCCTTTGACCCGGCCAAGTCCACGGCTTGGGCCGACCGCACGGAGGTGAACGCATGACGGTGACCACCAGCGCTCCCTCCGGTGGAGGAGAGGCGGCGGTTCCGCCGGAAGATCTGGTCTCGCTGACGATCGACGGCGTGGAGATCAGCGTGCCCAAGGGCACCCTGGTGATCCGGGCCGCCGAACAACTGGGCATCGAGATCCCCCGCTTCTGCGACCACCCGCTCCTCGACCCGGTCGGCGCCTGCCGCCAGTGCATCGTCGAGGTCGAGGGCCAGCGCAAGCCGATGGCGTCCTGCACGATCACGTGTACGGACGGGATGGTCGTCAAGACTCACCTCACCTCCCCGGTGGCCGAGAAGGCCCAGCACGGTGTGATGGAGCTGCTGCTCATCAACCACCCGCTGGACTGCCCCGTCTGCGACAAGGGCGGCGAGTGCCCCCTGCAGAACCAGGCGATGTCGCACGGCAACGCCGAGTCCCGCTTCGAGGGCAAGAAGCGTACGTACGAGAAGCCGGTGCCGATCTCCACCCAGGTGCTGCTCGACCGCGAGCGGTGTGTGCTGTGCGCTCGATGCACCCGGTTCTCCAACCAGATCGCGGGCGACCCGATGATCGAGCTGCTCGAGCGGGGCGCGCTCCAGCAGGTCGGCACCGGTGAGGGCGACCCCTTCGAGTCGTACTTCTCCGGGAACACGATCCAGATCTGCCCGGTGGGCGCGCTGACGTCGGCGGCGTATCGCTTCCGCTCGCGCCCCTTCGACCTCATCTCCTCGCACTCCGTGTGCGAGCACTGCTCCGGCGGCTGTGCCACCCGCACCGACCACCGGCGCGGCAAGGTCATGCGGCGGCTCGCGGCTCCCGACCCCGAGGTCAACGAGGAGTGGCTCTGCGACAAGGGGCGGTTCGCCTTCCGGTACGCGCAGCAGCGGGACCGGCTGGAGACGCCGCTCGTTCGCGACGAGTCCGGTGAACTCGTGCCCGCTTCCTGGCCGGAGGCCCTCTCGATCGCCGCCGAGGGGTTGTCGGGCGCCCGCGGCCGCACCGGCGTCCTCATCGGTGGCCGGCTCACCGTCGAAGACGCCTACGCGTACAGCAAGTTCGCGCGCGTGGCCCTCGACACGAACGACATCGACTTCCGCGCGCGCGTGCACAGCGCCGAGGAGGCCGACTTCCTGGCGGCCCGGATCGCCGGACGCGGACGGGATCTCGACGGTACGGGCGTCACGTACACCTCTCTGGAGAAGGCGCCCGCCGTCCTGCTCGCCGGATTCGAGTCCGAGGAGGAGGCGCCCGGCGTCTTCCTGCGGCTGCGCAAGGCATGGCGGGGGCACGGACAGAAGACCTTCTCGCTCGCCACGCACGCGACGCGTGGCCTGGAGAAGGCGGGTGGCACGCTGCTGCCGGCCGCGCCCGGCACCGAGACCGAGTGGCTGGACGCGCTCGCGAGCGGTGTCGGCCTGGAGGGCGACGGGGCCAAGGCCTCCGAGGCGCTGCGCGCCGAGGGCGCGGTGATCGTCGTCGGAGAGCGGCTCGCGGCCGTGGCGGGCGGGCTCACCGCCGCCGCGCGGGCCGCGTCCGCGACCGGCGCCCAGATGGTGTGGATTCCCCGCCGGGCAGGCGAGCGGGGCGCGATCGAGGCGGGCGCGCTGCCGTCGCTGCTGCCGGGCGGACGTCCGGCCACCGATCCGCGCGCGCGGGACGAGGTCGCGGCGGCCTGGGGAGTCTCCGAACTTCCGCACCGCTACGGCCGCGACACCGGTCAGATCGTCGAGGCCGCCGCCGGTGGCGAACTGCGGGCCCTGGTGGTCGCGGGCGTGGAGGTCGGCGACCTTCCCGACCCGGCACGCGCGCGTGCGGCACTTTCCGAAGTGGGCTTCCTGGTGTCGCTGGAAATGCGCCCCAGCGAGGTCACCGAGCACGCCGATGTCGTCCTTCCGGTCGCTGCGGTCGCCGAGAAGGCGGGCACGTTCCTCAACTGGGAGGGCCGGGCCCGCTCCTTCGAGTCGGCGCTCAAGCCCGACCAGATGACCCGCCGACTGGCGCCCACCGACGCGCGCGTCCTGCAGATGCTGGCCGACGCCATGGACGTACACCTGGGGCTGCCGGATCTGCGCACCGCGCGCGGGGAGCTGGACCGGCTCGGTGCCTGGGACGGTGCGCGGGCCACCGAGCCCCTGGAGGTCGCGGCGCATTTGCCGCGCCCGGCCGCCGGAGAGGCCGTACTGGCCGGGCACCGGCTGCTGCTCGACCAGGGCCGCCTCCAGGAGGGTGACGAAGCGCTCGCCGGGACCCGGCACGCAGCACGCGCGCGGCTGTCGGCGGCCACGGCCGCCGAGGCGGGTGTCAAGGACGGCGACGTCCTCGCCGTGGCCGGTCCCACCGGAGTGGTTGAACTTCCGCTGCAGATCACCGAGATGCCCGACCGCGTGGTCTGGCTCCCGCTGAACTCCACCGGAGGGGGCGTCGCCTCCGACACCGGGGCGCTGTCCGGCGCCCTCGTCCGCATCGGCCCGGCGACCCTGCCCGCCGAGGCCCCCAAGGAGGTGGAGGCATGAGCCCGTACCTCGCCGCTGAAGACCTCTCCATGTTCGGCCGCGACCCCTGGTGGCTGGTCGTCATCAAGGCGGTCTTCTGTTTCGCCTTCCTGATGGTGACCGTGCTGTTCTCCATCGTGTGGGAACGCAAGGTCGTCGCCTGGATGCAGCTGCGCATCGGCCCCAACCGGCACGGCCCCTGGGGCATGCTCCAGTCGCTCGCCGACGGCATCAAACTGATGCTCAAGGAAGACGTCATCGTCAAACGCGCGGACAAGGTGGTCTACGTCCTCGCACCGATCGTCGCGGCCATCCCGGCCTTCATGGCGATCGCGGTGATCCCCTTCGGACCGGCCGACAACGAGATCTCGATCTTCGGCCAGCGCACCACGATGCAGCTCACCGACCTCCCGATCGCGCTGCTCTACATCCTCGCGGTCGCCTCGGTGGGCATCTACGGGATCGTGCTCGCGGGTTGGAGTTCTGGATCCACCTACCCGCTGCTCGGTGGCCTGAGGTCCTGCGCGCAGATGATCTCGTACGAGATCGCCATGGGCGCCGCGTTCGCCTCGGTGTTCCTCTACTCCGGGTCGATGTCGACGTCGACGATCGTCGAGCAGCAGCACGACCGCTGGTACATCATCCTGCTGCCGGTCTCGTTCCTGATCTACATCGTGACGATGGTCGGCGAGACCAATCGCGCCCCCTTCGACATGCCGGAGTCCGAGGGCGACCTGGTCGGCGGCTTCAACACCGAGTACTCGTCCATCAAGTTCGCGATGTTCATGCTCGCCGAGTACGTGAACATGGTCACGGTCTCGGCCGTGTCGACCACGCTCTTCCTGGGCGGCTGGCGGGCCCCCTGGCCGATCAGCACCTTCTGGGAGGGCGCCAACCACGGCTGGTGGCCGATGCTCTGGTTCGTGGTGAAGGTGCAGCTGCTGCTGTTCTTCTTCATCTGGCTGCGCGGCACGCTCCCGCGCGTCCGCTACGACCAGCTGATGAAGCTCGGCTGGAAGGTCCTCATCCCGGTCTCCGTGGTCTGGCTGATGCTCGTCGCGACGGTACGGACGCTGAGGAACGAGAACTACGACTTCGCGGACATCGCCCTCTACGTCGGCGGAGGCGTCCTCGTCCTGCTGCTGCTCTCGTTCGCCGCGGACATCTTCCGCGACAAGCAGGGTGCCGAGGAGGCGCCCGCCGAACCCGCCGCCTTCGACCCGATGGCGGGCGGATTCCCCGTACCGCCACTGCCGGGACAGGAGCTTCCGCCGGTACCGCGGCGCCGCCCGCGCCGCGAGCGGGAGTTGATTGTCAGTGGTGGGTCGGATACTGCGAGTGACGGATCGATTGACGGATCTCGTGACGGAAAGGAGGGGTCCGATGGCTGAGGAGCCGAAGGAGACCAAGCCCGGTTTCCAGAACCCCGTCGCCGGCTTCGGCGTGACCTTCAAGGCCATGTTCAAGAAGCGGCTGACCGAGCAGTACCCGGAGCAGCAGAAGACCACCGCCCCGCGGTTCCACGGCCGGCACCAGCTCAACCGCCACCCGGACGGCCTGGAGAAGTGCGTCGGCTGCGAGCTGTGCGCCTGGGCCTGCCCCGCGGACGCCATCTATGTGGAGGGCGCGGACAACACCGACGAGGAGCGCTACTCGCCGGGCGAGCGGTACGGCCGCGTCTACCAGATCAACTACGCCCGCTGCATTCTCTGCGGCTTGTGCATCGAGGCGTGCCCCACGCGCGCGCTCACGATGACGAACGAGTTCGAGCTCGCCGACAGCAGCCGCGCCAACCTCATCTACACCAAGGAGCAGCTGCTCGCCGGTCTCGATGAGGGCATGGTCGACACACCGCACGCGATCTTCCCCGGCATGGACGAGCAGGACTACTACCGGGGCCTGGTGACGGAGGCGGCGCCCGGCACCGATCGCCAGGTGGCCTTGTCCAAGGGCGAGAAGCCCGCTGGAGAGGAGGTGGAGGCATGAGTGCGCAGCTCGCCGCCTACTCCACCTCCACCGGAGAGGCCTTCCAGTTCTGGGTCCTCGGCACCGTCGCCGTGATCGGCGCCCTGGGCACGGTCTTCATGAAGAAGGCCGTGCACAGTGCGCTCTGTCTCGCCGGGACCATGATCGTCCTGGCGGTGTTCTATCTCGCCAACGGCGCGTACTTCCTGGGCATCGTGCAGATCGTCGTCTACACCGGCGCGATCATGATGCTCTTCCTCTTCGTGGTCATGCTCGTCGGCGTCACCGCGGCGGACTCCCTGAAGGAGACCATCAAGGGCCAGCGCTGGCTGGCCCTGGTGTGCGGGCTCGGCTTCGGCATCCTGCTGTTCGCGGGCATCGGCAACGCGTCCATCAAGGACTTCAACGGCCTGGGCAAGGCGAATGCGAACGGCAATGTGGAGGGGCTCGCCGCCCTCATCTTCACGAAGTACGTGTTCGCCTTCGAAATCACCGGCGCCCTGCTCATCACGGCCGCCGTCGGTGCCATGGTCCTCACGCACCGCGAGCGCACCGAGCGTGCCAAGACCCAGCGCGAGCTGTCCGAGCAGCGCGTACGGGAGGGCAAGCACGTACCGCCGCTGCCGGCCCCCGGCGTCTACGCCCGGCACAACGCGGTGGACATCGCCGGCCTGCTGCCCGATGGCACCCCGTCCGAGCTGACCGTCAGCAAGACGCTGCGTGAGCGCGGACAGATCCGTGACGTGTCGACCGAGGCGCTGAGCGATCTGAAGGCCCTGGAGCAGCGGGCCGAGGAGCGCCTGGAGCGCACGAACTCGGGAGAGGGGTCGAAGTGAACCCGGTCAACTACCTCTATCTCGCCGCCCTGTTGTTCACGGTCGGCGCCACAGGCGTGCTGATCAGGCGGAACGCGATCGTGGTGTTCATGTGCGTCGAGCTCATGCTCAACGCTTGCAATCTCGCGTTCGTCACCTTCTCCCGTATGCACGGCAATCTCGACGGCCAGGTCATCGCCTTCTTCACGATGGTCGTCGCCGCCGCGGAGGTCGTGGTCGGGCTCGCGATCATCGTGTCGCTCTTCCGTTCCCGCCACTCGGCCTCGGTCGACGACGCCAGCCTGATGAAGCTGTAAGGGGTCGCTGAATCGTGGAGAACCTGATTGCGCTGCTGGTAGCGGCGCCCCTGCTCGGAGCGGCCGTACTGCTGTGCGGCGGACGGCGGCTGGACGCCATCGGGCACTGGATCGGTACGGCCCTCGCGGCCACCTCCTTCGTGATCGGCGTGGTCCTCTTCGCCGACATGCTGGGGAAGAACGCGGAGCACCGGGCCATCGGCCAACACCTGTACACCTGGATCTCGGTCGGCAGCTTCCAGGCCGACGTCTCCTTCCAGCTCGACCAGTTGTCGATGACGTTCGTGCTGCTGATCACCGGCGTCGGCTCGCTGATCCACCTGTACTCGGTCGGGTACATGGAGCACGACGAGCGCAGGCGCCGCTTCTTCGGCTATCTGAACCTGTTCCTCGCGGCGATGCTGCTGCTCGTCCTCGCCGACAACTACCTCCTGCTGTACGTGGGCTGGGAGGGCGTCGGTCTCGCCTCGTATCTGCTGATCGGCTTCTGGCAGCACAAGCCCAGCGCCGCCACCGCCGCGAAGAAGGCCTTCCTGGTCAACCGCGTCGGTGACATGGGGCTGTCGATCGCGATCATGCTGATGTTCACCACCTTCGGGACGTTCGCCTTCGGGCCGGTGCTCGGCACCGAGGAGCATCCGGGGCTGGTCGGAGGCGCCACGGAGGGCAAGCTCACCGCCATCGGCCTGATGCTTCTGCTCGCCGCCTGCGGCAAGTCCGCCCAGGTACCGCTGCAGTCCTGGCTCGGGGACGCGATGGAGGGCCCGACCCCGGTCTCGGCCCTCATCCACGCCGCGACCATGGTGACCGCGGGCGTGTATCTGATCGTCCGCTCGGCCGCGATTTTCAATGCCGCGCCCGACGCGCAGCTCGTCGTCACCGTGGTCGGCGCCGTCACGCTCCTCTTCGGTGCGATCGTCGGTTGCGCGAAGGACGACATCAAGAAGGCGCTCGCCGGTTCGACCATGTCGCAGATCGGCTACATGGTGCTGGCGGCGGGCCTCGGCCCCATCGGCTACGTCTTCGCGATCATGCACCTGGTGACGCACGGCTTCTTCAAGGCCGGACTGTTCCTCGGCGCCGGCTCGGTCATGCACGGCATGAACGACGAGGTCGACATGCGCAAGTACGGGGGCCTTCGCACGTACATGCCGGTCACCTTCGTCACCTTCGGCTTCGGCTACCTCGCCATCATCGGCTTCCCGGGCCTGTCCGGCTTCTTCTCCAAGGACAAGATCATCGAGGCGGCCTTCGCCAAGGGCGGCACCGAGGGCTGGATCCTCGGCGGCGCCGCCCTGCTGGGCGCCGCGATCACCGCGTACTACATGACACGCGTGATGATCATGACTTTCTTCGGGGAGAAGCGCTGGCAGCCGGACGCGGATGGTCACGAGCCACACCCGCACGAGTCGCCCAAGTCCATGACGATCCCCATGATCGCGCTGGCCTTCGGATCGGTCTTCGCGGGCGGTTTCTTCAGCTTCGGCGATCGCTTCCTGCACTGGCTGGAGCCGGTCACCGGCCACTCGGAGGGCAACTCGCCCGTCAGCGCCCTCACGGTCACGATGGCCACCATGGTGCTGCTTGTCGTCGGCGCCGGAATCGCGTACGCCCAGTACGGCCGTAACCCCGTTCCGGTCGTCGCCCCGCGCGGCTCCCTGCTCACCCGGGCCGCCCGGCGCGACCTGCTCCAGGACGACTTCAATCACGTCGTGCTGGTGCGCGGCGGAGAGCACCTCACGCGCTCCCTGGTGTACGTCGACCACACCCTGGTCGACGGGGTCGTCAACGGGACGGCGGCCTCGATGGGCGGCCTCTCCGGGCGGCTCCGCAAACTGCAGAACGGCTATGCGCGCAGTTACGCGGTTTCGATGTTCGGCGGTGCGGCCATCCTCGTCGCCGCGACCCTGCTGATGAGGGCGGTCTGATACCGATGTCCTTTCCTCTGCTGACAGCGACGGCGGCGCTCCCGGCCCTCGGGGCGATCGCCACGGCTGCCGTGCCGGCCGCGCAGCGCGTCGCCGCCAAGTGGCTGGCGCTGCTCGTCTCGCTCGGCACCCTGGTGCTCGCCGCCGTCACCCTGGTGCGATTCGATCCCGACGGCGACCGATACCAGCTCACCGAATCCCACGCCTGGATCAAGGACTTCGGGGTGCGGTACGAGCTCGGGGTGGACGGCATCGCGGTGGCGCTCATCGCGCTCACGGCGCTGCTGATCCCCTTCGTGATCCTCGCGGGCTGGCACGACGCCGACCCGCACGAGACCGGAAGCAGGCGCTGGCGGCCGACCCAGGGTTTCTTCGCCCTGATCCTGGCCGTCGAGGCGATGGTGATCATCTCCTTCGAGGCCACCGACGTCTTCCTCTTCTACATCTTCTTCGAAGCCATGCTCATCCCGATGTACTTCCTCATCGGCGGCTTCGGGGATCGTGCCCACGAGCACGGCGACAAGGCGGCGGCGACGCAACGCTCTTACGCCGCCGTGAAGTTCCTCCTCTACAACCTGGTCGGCGGTCTGATCATGCTGGCCGCGGTGATCGGTCTCTACGTGGTGGCCGGAAACTTCTCGCTCCCGGAGATCGTGCAGGCCCGCGCCAGCGGTTCGCTGCACATGGCGACCAGCACGGAGCGGTGGCTCTTCCTGGGCTTCTTCTTCGCGTTCGCGGTGAAGGCGCCGCTGTGGCCGCTGCACACCTGGCTGCCCAACGCCATGGGTGAGGCCACCGCCCCGGTAGCCGTACTGATCACGGCAGTTGTCGACAAGGTCGGCACTTTCGCGATGCTCCGCTTCTGCCTCCAACTGTTCCCGGAGGCGTCGAAGTGGGCGACACCCGTCATCCTCGTGCTGGCGCTCATCAGCATCATCTACGGGGCGCTGGTCGCGGTCGGCCAGCGCGACATCAAGCGGCTGGTCGCGTACGCGTCGATCTCCCACTTCGGCTTCATCGTCCTGGGCATCTTCGCGATGACCAGCCAGGGCCAGTCGGGCGCGACGCTCTACATGGTCAACCACGGGATCTCGACCGCCGCCCTGATGCTGGTGGCGGGCTTCCTGATCTCGCGGCGCGGTTCGCGTCTGATCGCCGACTACGGAGGGGTGCAGAAAGTCGCCCCGGTGCTCGCGGGCACCTTCCTGATCGGCGGCCTGGCGACTCTCTCGCTCCCCGGGCTCGCGCCCTTCGTGAGTGAATTCCTGGTCCTGGTCGGCACGTTCACGCGCTACCCGGCCGTAGGCATCATCGCCACCTTCGGCATCGTCCTCGCCGCGCTCTACACACTCGTCCTCTACCAGCGGACGATGACGGGCCCGGTGAAGGCGGAGGTCGCCGAGATGCCCGACCTCAGGGTGCGTGAGCTCCTGGTGGTCGCCCCGCTGATCGCACTGCTGATCTTCCTGGGCGTCTACCCGAAGCCGGTCACCGACATCGTCAATCCGGCGGTCAAGCAGACCATGTCCGACGTCCAGCAGAAGGACCCCAAGCCCGAGGTGGAGGCGGCCAAGTGAGCGCAGCAGCCGTCCACAGCCTGTGGACAACGGCGGCCGATCCGATTTCCAAGATCGACGCGCCGAAGATCGAATACGGGCAATTGTCGCCCACCTTGATCGTCATCGGCGCGGCGATCGTCGGGGTGCTGATCGAGGCGTTCCTACCGCGCAAGTCGCGCTACTACGCCCAGGTGTTCGTCTCCGTCGTCGCACTCGCGGCCGCGTTCGCCGCGGTCGTCGCGCTCGCGGCGGGCGGATACGGCACCACGAAGGCGCACATCGCGGCGATGGGCGCGATCGCGGTCGACGGTCCTTCCCTGTTCCTGCAGGGCACGATCCTGCTCGCGGGCATCCTCGGCGTATTCACCTTCGCCGAGCGGCGGCTCGACCCGGAGGCGCACGGCAATCGCGTCGATTCGTTCGCCGCGCAGGCCGCCTCCGTGCCCGGCAGTGACAGCGAGAAGGCCGCCGTGAAGGCCGGGTTCACCACCACTGAGGTGTTCCCGCTCCTGCTTTTCGCGATCGGCGGCATGCTGGTCTTCCCGTCGGCCAACGATCTGCTGACGCTGTTCATCGCCCTGGAAGTCTTCTCGCTGCCCCTGTATTTGCTGTGCGCCGTGGCCCGCCGCAAGCGGCTCATGTCGCAGGAGGCCGCGGTCAAGTACTTCCTGCTGGGCGCCTTCGCCTCCGCGTTCACGCTCTTCGGCATCGCCCTGCTCTACGGCTACGCGGGCTCGGTGTCGTACGCGACGATCGCGCAGGTCGTCGACGGCACGATCACGAATGTCGACCCGCCGCTGGCCGGCACCATGGGCAACGACGCGCTGCTGCTGATCGGCGCGGCCATGGTCGTCATGGGCCTGCTGTTCAAGGTCGGCGCGGTGCCGTTCCACATGTGGACGCCGGACGTCTACCAGGGCGCGCCGACACCGGTCACCGGCTTCATGGCGGCGGCGACGAAGGTGGCCGCCTTCGGCGCGCTGCTGCGTCTGCTGTACGTCGTCCTGCCGGGCCTGCGCTGGGACTGGCGGCCTGTCATGTGGGCCGTCGCGATCGTCACCATGCTGGGCGGCGCGATCGTCGCGATCACCCAGACCGACATCAAGCGGCTGCTGGCGTACTCGTCGATCGCCCACGCGGGCTTCATCCTCGCGGGTGTCATCGCGACCTCGCCCGACGGCGTCTCGTCCGTTCTCTTCTACCTGGGTGCGTACTCGTTCGTCACGATCGGCGCCTTCGCCGTCGTGACGCTCGTCCGGGACGCGGGCGGCGAGGCCACACACCTGTCCAAGTGGGCGGGGCTGGGACGCAGGTCCCCGCTGGTGGCGGCCGTGTTCGCGGTCTTCCTGCTGGCCTTCGCGGGCATCCCGCTGACCTCCGGTTTCGCCGGAAAGTTCGCCGTCTTCAAGGCGGCGGCGGAAGGCGGCGCGGGCCCGCTGGTCGTGGTCGGTGTGATCTCGTCGGCGATCGCGGCGTTCTTCTACATCCGAGTGATCGTGCTGATGTTCTTCAGCGAGCCGCGGCCGGAAGGGCCGACGGTGGCCGTGCCGTCCCCGCTGACCATGACGGCGATCGGGGTGGGCGTGGCGGTCACGCTGGTGCTGGGTGTGGCGCCCCAGTACTTCCTCGACCTCGCAGGCCAGGCGGGGGTCTTCGTTCGCTGAACCGCGCAGGTGCCGGGCCTCGCTCCCCCCTCGGGAGCGGGGCCCGCAGCACGTTCAGTGGGCTGCGTGGGCGGAGTGCGTCGAGGGGGCTGTGTCGGCTGGGCGCTTCACCGTGGGATTCCACCGGTCGAACAGGCCGGGGGGGTGTCGTTGTAGAGCCAGACGTGCAGGTCGTAGTGGATCGGCGTGGTGGCGGTATGGCCGGGCATCGGTCCGCGGTCGCGAGGGGTCGCCATGCGGAAGGGGCCGACGGGCTGAATGCCGACGGGGCCCGTCCGGGGCAGCGCGAGGGGCCGGGCGCCGGTGCGTACCGAAGCCGTCCGGTCGCAGCCTGTGGATAACTCTGAGGCTGTCGGTGCGGGGCCCTATGGTGGCTGTCGTGGGCGAAGCACGACATACGGGGGACGACGGGCGATGAGCGGGATGGGCGGGGCAGGTGCGATGACCGGAGCGGACACGACCGAGACACTGGGCGACAGCGAGGCACTGGCCACGCTCCACCGGGTCTTCGGGTACGACGCCTTCCGCGGCGAGCAGGAAGCGATCATCGAGCATGTGGTGACGGGCGGTGACGCCGTCGTCCTGATGCCGACGGGTGGCGGCAAGTCGCTCTGCTACCAGATTCCCGCGCTGGTCAGACCGGGTACCGGCGTCGTGGTCTCCCCGCTTATCGCGCTGATGCAGGACCAGGTGGACGCGCTGCGCGCGCTGGGCGTGCGCGCCGGGTTCATGAACTCCACGCAGGACTTCGACGAGCGGCGGGTGGTGGAGGCGGAGTTCCTGGCGGGGGAGCTGGACCTGCTCTACCTGGCCCCGGAGCGGCTCCGTCTGGACACGACGCTTGACCTGCTGTCGCGCGCGAAGATCTCCGTCTTCGCCATCGACGAGGCGCACTGCGTGGCCCAGTGGGGCCACGACTTCCGCCCCGACTATCTGGCGCTGTCGCTGCTGGGTGAGCGCTGGCCCGAGGTTCCGCGGATCGCGCTGACGGCCACGGCCACCCGCGCGACGCACAAGGAGATCACCCAGCGCCTCGGCATGCCGAAGGCCCGGCACTTCGAGGCGAGCTTCGACCGCCCCAACATCCAGTACCGGGTCGTCCCGAAGGCCGACCCCAAGAAGCAGCTGCTGTCCTTCCTGCGCGAGGAGCACGCGGGCGACGCGGGCATCGTGTACTGCCTCTCGCGCAACTCGGTGGAGAAGACGGCCGAGTTCCTCTCCCGCAACGGCATCGAGGCAGTGCCCTACCACGCGGGGCTGGACGCGGGCACCCGTGCGGCCCACCAGTCGCGCTTCCTGCGCGAAGAGGGACTGGTCGTGGTCGCCACCATCGCCTTCGGCATGGGCATCGACAAGCCGGACGTGCGGTTCGTCGCCCACCTCGACCTGCCGAAGTCCGTCGAGGGCTACTACCAGGAGACGGGCCGTGCGGGCCGTGACGGACTGCCGTCCACGGCATGGATGGCGTACGGCCTTCAGGACGTGGTCCAGCAGCGCAAGCTGATCCAGGGCTCGGAAGGCGACGAGGCGTTCCGCCGCCGGGCGGCCGCACACCTGGACTCGATGCTCGCGCTGTGCGAGACGGCCCAGTGCCGGCGCTCCCAGCTCCTGGCCTACTTCGGCCAGGACCCGCACACCCCCGCGTGCGGCAACTGCGACACGTGTCTGACACCGCCCGAGACCTGGGACGGCACGGTCG
The DNA here is from genome assembly GCF_044457265.1 of Streptomyces sp. NPDC050564. Lineage (NCBI taxonomy): Bacteria > Bacillati > Actinomycetota > Actinomycetes > Kitasatosporales > Streptomycetaceae > Streptomyces > Streptomyces sp. NPDC050564. Next base: position 211,817 of record NZ_JBITGS010000015.1, read on the forward strand.
CGGCGCAGAAGGTGCTGTCCACGGTGGTGCGGCTGCAGCGTGAGCGGGGACAGAAGTTCGGCGCGGTCCAGATCGTCGACATCCTGCTGGGTCGCCGGACCGCCAAGGTGATCCAGTTCGACCACGACCAGCTGTCCGTCTTCGGCATCGGAGAGGAGCTGTCCGAATCCGAATGGCGGGGTGTCGTACGGCAGTTGCTTGCCCAGGGGCTGCTCGCGGTCGAGGGCGAGTACGGGACGCTGGTGCTGACCGAGGCCAGTGGGACGGTGCTGCGGCGCGAGCACGAGGTGCCGTTGCGCAAGGAGCCGCCGAAGCCGGTGACCTCCCGGTCGGGGTCCGGCTCGGGCTCGGGCAGGGGCGAGCGCAAACCCAAGGGCGCTGTGGCCGAACTGCCTCCCGAGCTGGTCCCCGCCTTCGAGGCCCTGCGTTCCTGGCGCGCCGAACAGGCCCGCGAGCAGGGCGTGCCCGCGTATGTCATCTTCCACGACGCCACACTCCGGGAGATCGCCGCGGTGGGGCCCACCTCGGTGGCCGAACTGGGCACCATCAGCGGCGTGGGAGAGAAGAAGCTGGCGACGTATGGGGAAGGGGTGCTGGGGGTGCTTGCCGGACTGGGCGGCGCTCCCGGGGCGACTCCGGCTCCGGCGACCGGCGAGGCACCCGATCCGGACTGGCCCGAGATGGACGCGGAACCGGAGCCGGAGGACTGGATATAGGGGCGCGGCGTCCCCTTGGACGCCGGGTGCCGTCGCAGCACCGCGCAGGGGCGCTCGGCATCGCTGCCGACGTGAGGGCGGGGCGTGCAACGCGGCGCTCACGGGGTGCCGCAGCGCCCACCGGGGCCGCCGCCGCGGCACACCATTGCCCGCAGCGACGGCGGCGGCGGTCAGAGCGCCCAGGACGCATACGCCCTGACGTCCGCGTACGGGTGCGCGGTGGCCGGGCCCCCGGCGTCACCCGGGCTTGTGGGCGTTGAGGTCCTGGCGTCTCCCGGATCCGTTGACGCTCAGACCTCGGCGACTACTGCACCCGTGGGCGCTGAGACCCCGGCGCCCCCTCCCGCGGGGCTCGGGCCGGGGCCCAGCGCTTCCCGTGCGCCGCCGCGATGACCACCCTGTTGGCCCCCAGGCGTAAAGGCTGTGTCCCCTTCAGGCGCCCGGCGTGATCCGACCCGTCACCTCGCCGAGGCCTACTCGCGTGCCGCCCGGCCCCGGAGCCCACGCCGTCAGGGTGACCTCGTCGCCGTCCTCCAGGAAGGTGCGCTTGGTGTCGGGGAGGTCGAGGGCGTCGCGGCCGTTCCAGGTGAGTTCGAGGAGGGAGCCGCGTTCGGTTTCGGCGGGACCGCTGACGGTGCCGGAGCCGTACAGGTCGCCGGTGCGCAGCGAGGCGCCGTTGACCGTCATGTGGGCCAGCTGCTGTGCGGCGGTCCAGTACATGGTGGAGAAGGGGGGTTCGGAGACGATGTGGCCGTTGATCGCGACGGAGATGCGGAGGTCGTAGCCGCCGGGGTCTTCGGAGGAGTCGTCGAGGTAGGGGAGCAGGGGGTGCGTGCGGGTGGGGGGCGCCACCTGGGCGTCTTCGAGTGCGTCGAGCGGGGTGATCCACGCCGACACCGATGTGGCGAAGGACTTGCCGAGGAAGGGGCCGAGGGGGACGTACTCCCATGCCTGGATGTCGCGGGCCGACCAGTCGTTGAGGAGGCAGAGGCCGAAGACGTGGTCGCGGAAGGCGGAGAGGGGCACGGGGGAGCCCATGGACGAAGGGGTGCCGACCACGAAGCCGACCTCCGCCTCGATGTCCAGGCGGAGGGAAGGGCCGAAGGTGGGAGCGGTGTCGGAGGGAGGCTTGCGCTGCCCCGACGGGCGGACCACCTCAGTGCCGGACACCACCACCGTGCCGGAGCGGCCGTGGTATCCGATCGGCAGGTGTTTCCAGTTGGGGGTGAGGGAGTCGGCGGCGTCGGGACGGAAGATCTGGCCGACGTTCCGGGCGTGGTTCTCGGAGGCGTAGAAGTCGACGTAGTCCGCCACCTCGAAGGGGAGGTGCAGGGTCACCTCGGAGAGGGGGTGGAGGTGGGGTGCGAGGGTCTCCCGGTGGGCCGGGACCGTCACCCAGGCCGTGAGCGCGCGCCGTACGTCGGACCAGGCGGTGCGGCCCGCCGCGAGCAGCGGGTTCAGGGTCGGCTGTGCCAGCAGCTCCGCGTACGGGGAGCCGAGGGCACGGGCCGCCGCGCCCGCGTCGAGCACGTGGTCGCCGAGCCGGACGCCGACGGTTCGCTCGGACGAGTCCACCCGGCTGAAGACGCCGTACGGAAGGTTGTGCGGGCCGAAGGGATCGCCCTCGGGGACATCGAAGGGGGGCATCGGGTGCTGCCTCACTTTCGGATTTGTACTCGCCATGTGATTCATGTGTTCCATGTGGTCGGGGCACACGTTACGGGGGAGTGACCGTGCCCTGTGGCAGTGCCTAAAGAGTTTGCAATGTCCGAATTGGTCTTGTCGGACGCGGCAATTCCGGCTTAGCGTCCCTTTGGGGGACACGGACGGGGTGGGTCCGGTCCGTAGGGGGGACGCGTGGGGGGACCCGTGGCCAGGAGCTCCAGCAGTGTGCCGGTCGACGCCGACCGGGAGGTTCCGGGCCTCATCGTGAAGTTCGGCGACTACCCGCTGCACCACGGTGGAGTGGGCGCCATCCGCAGTCTGGGCCGGCTCGGCATACCGATGTATGCGATCACCGAGGACCGTTACACGCCCGCTGCGGCCTCACGCTATCTGCGGCGTGCCTTCGTCTGGCCGACCACCGGAACGGAGGAACCGGAGCGGCTCGTCGAGGGGTTACTGCGGATCGGGCAGCGGATCGGGCGGCCGACGGTGCTCGTCCCGACGGACGAAGAGGCCGCCGTGCTGATCGCCGAGCACCAGGACGAGTTGGGGGACCGTTTTCTCTTTCCGCGCGTCGACGCCAAGCTGCCGCGCCGCCTCGCCAGCAAGCAGGGGCTGCACGAACTGTGCGCGGAACACGGTATCCCCAGCCCGCAGGCGGCCTTTCCCCAGTCGTACGAGGAGATCCTCGCGTTCGCCGAGAGCGCCCGCTTCCCGCTCGTCGCCAAGAACCGCGAGGCGTTCGTGCGCCGCAGTCGGCCTGCGGTGAACGGGACGACGCGGATCACGACCCGCGAGGGGCTGCTGACACTCGCCCGGGACTGGGGCGCGCAACCGGGTGTGATCCTCCAGGAGTACCTGCCGAGAGAGGAGGCCGAGGACTGGATCGTGCACGCGTACTTCGACGCGGACTCGACGCCGCTCGCGATGTTCACGGGCGTGAAAGTCCGCTCCTGGCCGCCGCACGCGGGAATGACGGCGAATGCGTACGTCGTCGACAATCCGGAACTCGCGGACCTCGCCGCGCGTTTCATCAAACAGATCGGCTTCAGCGGCGTCATCGACCTCGACCTGCGCTTCGACAGGCGCGACGGACAGTACAAGCTGCTTGACTTCAACCCGCGGATGGGCGCGCAGTTCCGGCTCTTCGAGAACGAGTCGGGGATCGACGTCGTCCGTGCCATGCATCTGGATCTGACCGGGCGCACCGTTCCAGAGGGGGAACAGCGGGCCGGTCACCGCTACATCGTGGAGAACATCGACCTGCCGGCCCTGCTCGCCTACCGGCGCAGCGGCTATACGACACCGCACGCGCCGGCTCGCGCGAGCGGTACGGAGCTGGCGTGGCTCGCGGGTGACGACCTGCGGCCGTTCTTCACGATGCTCGCGCGTTTCGTGCGGCCGGGCGCGAAGCATCTGTATCAGCTGTGGCGGACCAACCGCCGTGGCAGCACCAACAGTTCCACCGCGAAGTAGACGTAGTACGTCCTGGGGAGGGGACTTCGTGATTCATCCGGTAGCAGTCATCGGTGCCGGGCCATTCGGCCTGTCCACCGCCGCCCATCTGCGGGCGCGCGGTGTCCCGGTGCGTGTCTTCGGCGAGCCCATGGTGAGCTGGCGCGATCACATGCCCGAGGGGATGCTCCTCAAGTCGACCCCGGTCGCCTCCAGCATCGACGCCCCGCAGCGCGGGCACACGCTCGTCGACTACTGCGACGCGGCGGGGATACGGCGGCTGGTCACGGACGAGGACATCATCCCGGTCGAGACGTTCATCGCGTACGGGGAGTGGTTCCAGCAGAAGCTGGTGCCCGAGCTGGAGCGGGTGCGGGTCGTCTCGGTCGACCGCAAGGACGGCCGTAATGGCTCCGGCGGCTTCGAACTCAAGCTGGATTCAGGGGAGTTGTTCACGGCGCGGGCGGTCGTGGTGGCCACCGGTCTGTCCGGACTCGCCCATCTTCCCGCCGAGCTCGCGGCAGCGGCGGCCGACGGACCCACCCCCACGGGCCCTGTCTCCCACAGCTCCCAGAACCATGACCTGACCCGGTTCTCGGGCAAGGAGCTCATCGTCGTCGGCGCCGGCCAGTCCGCGCTGGAGACGGCCGCGCTCGCGGCGGAGGCGGGAGCGCAGGTACGGGTGGTGTCCCGCGGCAAGGGCGCCGTCGACTTCGGCGCACCCCCGTGGCAGCAGCCCAGGCTGCGTCCCGAGTCGCCCTTCGGTCGCGCCTGGTCCCTGTGGGCGCTGAGCTACTACCCACAGCCCTACCGCTATCTGCCCGCGCAGGCCCGGCACTACCTGGTCCGCCGTGTGCTCGGTCCGCTCGGCGCCTGGTGGCTGCGCGACCGCTTCGAGGGCAAGGTCGATGTCCGTGAGGTGTCCAGGATCGTCCGCGCCGACGCCCGCGGTGGCCACCCCGTCCTCTCCGTCCAGACCCACGGCGGCCGGACCGAGGAGCTGCCGGCCGACCACGTCATTGCCGCGACCGGCTATCGCGTCGACATCGCCGCGATGGACTTCCTCGGACACGAGCTCCGTACCGCGCTCGCGGTCAGCCGGGGGACGCCGAAACTCGGCGCGGGGTATCGGTCGTCCGTGCCCGGGTTGTACTTCACGGGGTTGCCGGCGGCGGCCTCGTACGGGCCGGTGATGCGGTTCGTGTGCGGGACGGAGCTCGCTTCACCGCGGCTGGCCAAGCACTTGGTGGCTGCGCACGGGTGAGTCGGGGGCAGGGGGCGCCCTTGCCCATGGGTGCGCCCCCTGACCGTCGCATCACATCGGTGCGGCTCGGGGCTCTCGTCCCGCCCGCGGCTCGCGGCAGGCCAACTCCGCATCCAGGAACGGTCGTTGGACGTAGACACGGTGGCCTGCGTCGGTGTGGACGGGAGTGGAACACCCGCGGTCAGTACGGCAGATAAGGCCCGTACCACCCATACCGTCCGTGCGGTGAACGGCGTTGCTGACGGGATACCGGACGTCGTCCGGTTCGCGCCGGGCCGATGAGACGTTCGATCCGTATTCTTCGGATCATGGCCGCTCCGACTGCATATTCACTCATCGCCACTGACCTGGACGGAACGCTGCTGCGCGGCGACGACACACTCTCCGACCGGTCGCGCGCCGCGTTGGCGAGAGCCACGGCCGAGGGTGCCCAGCATCTGGTGGTGACGGGACGGCCGGCGCCGAGAGTCCGACCGCTCCTGGACGAACTCGGCGGCCAGGGACTGGCGGTGTGCGGACAGGGGGCGCAGTTGTACGACGCCGGGGCGCACCGTCTGCTCTGGTCGGTGACCCTGGACAGGGAACTGGCGGAAACCGCGCTCGGCAAGATCGAGGCGGAGGTCGGGCTGCTCTACGCGGCGGTGGACCAGGACGGTGTGGACGGCCTGACGCTCATCGAGCCGGGGTATGTCATGCCGCATCCGACGCTGCCGGCCGTGCGGGTGCCGCGCCGCGACGACCTCTGGTCGGAGCCCATCAGCAAGGTTTTGCTCCGTCACCCTTCGCTGTCCGACGACGAGTTGGCGTCGGCGGCGCGGGGAGCGGTCGGTTCGCTGGCGACGGTCACCATGTCGGGGCCGGGTACCGTCGAACTCCAGCCATGCGGCGTGACCAAGGCGACGGGGCTCGCCCTCGCCGCCGCCCACCTCGGTCTCAGCCCCGCCACCACCCTCGCCTTCGGCGACATGCCCAACGACATCCCCATGTTCGACTGGGCCGCCCATGGCGTCGCCATGGCCAACGCCCACCCGGAGCTGAAGGCGGTGGCCGACGAGGTGACCCTGTCGAACGAGGAGGATGGGATCGCGGTGGTGCTGGAGCGGCTCTTCGGGGCCCAGGGGAGGGCCCGCGAGAGCGTGTCTCAGTAGGCGCCGTTGACGTTGTCGATCGAGCCGTACTTCGCCGCCGCGTAGTTGCACGCGGCCGTGATGTTCGCGACCGGGTCGTAGGGGTCCATCGAGGTGCCGGGGACGTGGTACGCCTTGAAGGTCGGGTCGATGACCTGGAGGAGACCCTTGGACGGGATGCCGGCGGCGGCGTTGGAGTCCCAGTTGTTGATGGCTCGGGGGTTGCCGGAGGACTCGCGCATGACGTTGCGGTGGATGCCGTTGTAGGTGCCCGGAATGTGCGCCTTGCCCATGATGTCCAGCGACTGCTTGATCCAGCCGTCCAGATTGTTGGCGTATGTCTTCGTGGAGGCGGGGGCGGCCGGCGTCGCGGACGTGGTGCTCGCCTTGGGCGCCGAGCCCAGCTTCACGGTCTTCGTGCCCACCGTCAGCGTCAGGCCCGGGGGGAGGACCGCCGGGTTCGCACCGATCACCGCGCGGTTGGCGTCGTACAGCTTCTGCCAGCCGCCGCTCTGCGGGAACTTCTGCGCGATCTTGGACAGGGTGTCGCCCGCGACCACCTTGTAGGTGACGAGCTGGACGTCGTTGATCGTGACCGCGGCAGCCTTCGTGACCTGCGGCGCCTGCGTCGGCTGGGCGGCGTGCGCGCTGGTCGCGCACACGAGGGGGAGGGCGAGCGCGGCTCCGCTCGCGCCGGCGGCGATCATGCCGCGGGTGAACGGGCTGCTGGTCTTGCGGCGGCAGTGCTTGCCTGGTGCGGGCATGACGACATTCCTCTCCGGCGCCTGCGAGGTGAGCTGTCGGGTTCGGGCGGGAGGTGCCCGGCCGCGCGCTGGGCGCGGCTTCACCCCTAGCCGTTCCGAAGTACGGACCGGCGGCTTACCTGGGTCCCCCGCTCCTGCCGTGCGTGGGTGGGTGGGTTTCCGAGCGGCGGCAGGATTCGGCGATCCGCTCGGATCGGGGCGAACGTATGCGAGAGCACATGTCGGGAACAAGACCCGAATTCATGGCTCAGTCCGCTTTAACCTCGGAAAAGGGAGGGATGAATTGCCCGATTATGGCGGAATGTGATCCTCAACTTGCCTTTCGCGAAGGGGGAATCGAGGTCATGGGGTGCGACGCCGGGGCAACTCGGACGTGACCCAATTCACGCGACCAAGGCCCATCAAAGCGGCAATGCTTTTAATTCGGACATTACGCATCGAGTGTCCAGGCCGGGGAATGCCGGGGAGGAGCCGGGCGCACTTCCCACACGGAGAGGCCCGTGTCGCGGTCGTCGTCGGGGAGGCGGCCCGCGTTGGGCTTGAAGTAGAGGCCGTAGCCCCAGTATTCGGGGAGTTCGTGGCACATCAGGTCGGGGTACGGCCCGAACTCCCGTCCCTGGTATGCCCAGTTGATCCTCGCGACGGCTTCCGCCCGTGAGATCCCGAAGCGCGTGACCATCTCGTGGGCCATCTCGCGGAAGTAGGCGAGCATGCCCTCGTCGAGGTCCATCAGGAATTCCTCGGTCCGCGTCTGCGCCATGGGCTCAGGGTTCCCTACGGCACCCCGGCCTTCTAGATCCTGTCGTCGAACTCCCGTCGTCCGCCCGGAGGGCGGGCGCCGCGGGGCAGGCGGGAGTTCGACGACAGGACCTAGCCCGCCGTTCGGGGGATCCGCTTCTCCCAGGTGCGGTGGAAGACCACCTCGTCGCCGTCCTTGCAGATGACCTCGTTGGAGGTGGTGAAGTCCTCGGTGTCGCAGGTGATTTCGGAGGTCGTCGAGATACGCGCGTCCCAGGGCAGGTCCGGGCGGTGCAGTCGGATCGACCACGTCGAGCGGGCGCGAGCGGAGAGGGGGTGGAAGTCGTTGATGGTGTATGTCTCCAGCGCGTTCTCGGTGAATTCGAGGCCGTCGGGGTAGACGCGGGTGCCGCCGTAGCGTGGGTCGACCTCCAGGCGCCAGGCGCTGGCGGCCACGTCGCGGACCACCAGGCGTTCCGGGCGGGGTTCGTCCAGCGTCGTCGGGACGATGACCCCGAGCGGTTCGGACTGCTCCGGTTCCTCGAACGTGATGGAGGGCGTCGACTCCCGTGTCCTTACCGGGAGTTCCAGCAGGCTGCCCGTCGGGTCCAGGGTGAAACCGGCCTCCGAGCCCGGCTGCGGCCAGATCCAGGGCCAGTACGCGGAGGAGACGGCGAGGCGGATGCGGTGGCCCGGCGGGAACGCGTAGCCGATGCCGTTCAGGTCGAAAACCACCTCTTCCGTAGCACCCGGTTTCCAGGGAACCGCCTGGTCACGGCCGTGACGCTTTGACAGGTTCAGTACACCCCGGGTGACGAGTGTCGAGGCTCCGTGGGGGGCCACATCACACAGGCGGGCGATCACCTGACCCCGGGGAACCGAGGACGTCAGCCGCAGCCGGACTCTCGGACGGCCCAGAACCCAGGTCTCTTCCGGTACTTCGAATTCGAAGCAGGCGGATCTCGCGTCCTCCTCCCGTTGGTCCGGGGGCAGGTCCGCGTCGTTCCCGAGAGGGAAGAAGCGGCCCGCGTCCGCCCCCGTGTGCTGGGGAGAGCGGATCACCACCGGGTCGCCCTGGAGGGCGTACGAAACGGGGGTGACGGAGGGGGAGGGCCAGGCCGGGTCGCCCACCCAGCGGCCGGGGAGCTCCGGGTACACCGTCGCCGGGAGGTGCGCGTCCATCACGTACGAGCGGAGGACGGGGGTGGACAGGGCGCCCGTGTCCTTGTCCCGGAGCCAGTGGTCCCACCAGCGCAGGGTCTCCTGGAGGAAACCGATCGCCGGGCCCGGCGGCAGGCCGCGGTCGGGGTACTGGTGCGACCAGGGACCGATCAGGCCGCGTACGCGATCCCGCGGAAGGTGTTCCACCAGCCGCAGCACCGTGTCGCGGTACGGGTCGTGCCAGCCGCCGACCGCGAGGACCGCCGCCCGGATCGCGCCATAGTCCTCGCGGACGCTGCCGTGCCGCCAGTACGCGTCCCGGGACTGGTGGGACAGCCAGGTGTGGATGAGCGGGTCCACCGCCTGCAGGCGCTTCACCCACATGTCGCGCCACATCACCTGGCCCACGTGCACCGGGTCGGGCGGGCGGGAGGCGAAGGCGAGCATGGTGGCCGCCCAGGCGTGCATGTCGACGGCGAGGACGGAACCTCCCATGTAGTGCACGTCGTTGTCATAGCGATCGTCCGTCGAGCAGACCGTGACGATCGCCTTGAGCGGCTCGGGCGCGAGGGCCGCGATCCGGAGGGAGTTGAAGCCGCCCCAGGAGATACCGAACATGCCGACCTTGCCGGTGCACCAGGGCTGGGACGCGAGCCAGTTGACGACCTCCACCCCGTCGGCCAGCTCCACCTCCGAGTACTCGTCCGTCGGCAACCCCTCCGAGTTGCCGTGGCCGCGGACGTCCACCCGGACGGAGGCGTAGCCGTGGCCCGCGTACCAGGGATGGCGTTGCCAGTCGCGGGGCGCGGTCCAGTCCGTGAGGCGGCACGGGAGGTATTCGAGGAGGACGGGCACGGGCTCGTCCGTCAGTGGGCGCCAGACGCGGGCGTAGAGGCGGGTGCCGTCCGGAAGCGGGATCCAGAGGTCCTCGTGAGTGGTCTCGTACGGGAAGGACGTACGGATGTGCATGAGTGTCACCCCAGTGGCTTCAGTGGACCGGGTGCATCGTGCGGCGCAGCCAGGGGGCGAGGGCCGTCACGGCCGGGCCCGGGGCGTCGGCGATCGTGCCGTTGAGGCCGGAGCGCGCTGTCGGCCGTCCGGCGGCGGCGCGGAGCACCGCGCCAGCGGCGGCCGCCGGCAGCCCCAGGACGATCGGGCGGACCGCGCGGCGCATCGCGCCGGGCCCGACGGCGGGCTCCGCCGCGTGTCCGCGTCCGGCCGGGTGACGGCGGCCCGCCACGTACTGGAGGAGACCGAACATCATTCCGATGGCCGCCGCCGAGAATCCCCCGTCGCCGTCGGTGAGCCGGCCGCCGGCGACCGAGGCCAGGTGGGCGAGCGTTCCGTACGCCGCCGACACGGGCGCCGTCGTGCCCGCGGCCACGCCCATACCGCCGTGGGCGACGGTTGGCGCAGAGGCAGAGAATCAGGATCGGGATCGCCTGCATGCCGAGGAACGAGAAGCGCTCCGGGACCTTCGGGCCGGAGAGGGCCGGCAGGCCCCTGGGCCCGCCGAGGAAGGCCTGGTCGTCACCCGGCGGCTCCCGGCTGCCGGGGGCGGTCTCGACGGCGCTTCGGGACACGGTGGGGTCCCTCCGGATGGGGCGTGGCATGTCCGGTCGTATCAGCTGATCAAGAACATACCGCCCGTAATCCGATATCGCCCGGGCGAGCGGGGTACCTGCTGCTGGAGCGAAGTCGGGCGGGGGGACGGTGGGCGCTCGTGGTGATCGAAACGTGACCGGATACGCTGACTTGAGTGATGGCAGCGACACATCGACAAACCGTGTCATCGACCGAATGATCGACCGAGTTCGCCATGTGATCGTCAGCAGACAGGAGAACCTCTCGTGACCGTCGTCGGGCCGTTCGGGCTGAGCGTGCGGGACCAGGCTCTCGAAGCCGATGTCCAGGCCGGATTGGCGGCTGTGGAGGAGGGCTTGCTCGAAGTCACCAAGAGCGAGGTCCCCTTCATTACGGAGGCCGCGCAGCATCTCCTCCGGGCCGGTGGCAAGCGGTTCCGTCCGCTGCTCGTGATGCTCGCCGCGCAGTTCGGTGATCCGTACGCGCCGGGTATCGTGCCCTCCGCCGTGGTCGTCGAGCTGACCCATCTCGCCACGCTGTACCACGACGATGTGATGGACGAGGCGGACGCGCGACGCGGGGTGCCCAGCGCGAACACCCGCTGGGGCAACTCGGTGGCCGTCCTCACCGGTGACTTCCTCTTCGCGCGCGCCTCGCACACCCTGGCCGATCTCGGGCCCGAGGCCGTCCGGATCCAGGCCGAGGCGTTCGAACGGCTCGTGACCGGGCAGATCCTGGAGACCGCGGGACCGCGCGACGGGCGTGACCCGGTCGACCACTACCTGGATGTGCTCAGCGGGAAGACCGGCTCGCTGGTCGCGGTCGCGTGCCGGTTCGGGGCGATGATGTCGGGGGCCGACGAGACGGTGGTGGACGTCCTGACGCAGTACGGGGAGCGGCTGGGTGTCGCCTTCCAGCTCGCGGACGACGTGCTGGACATCGCGTCCGACTCGCACGAGTCCGGGAAGACGCCGGGGACGGATCTGCGCGAGGGGATTCCTACGCTGCCCGTGCTGCGGCTCCGGGAGCGGGCGGAGCGGCTGGGTCTCGCCGAGGACATCGCGCTGTGTGAGCTGCTCGACTCCGACCTGACGGATGACGCCCGGCACGCCGAGGCGCTCTCCCGGCTGCGGGTCCACCCTGCGCTGGAGCAGGCTCGGCGGGACACCGTGCGGTACGCGGAGGATGCGCGGGCCGCGCTGGCTCCGCTTCGGGAGTGTGATGCGAAGGCCGCGCTGACGGAGCTTGTCGACGCGGTGGTCCACCGGGCCGGGTGAGGTCTGCGTTCCGGGTGCCCGGCGGTGGGGTTGCCGTCGGGGTGGGGCGCGCGGCCCGGGGCTGTACGGGGTGCCGCTGTGCCCACCTGTACCGCCCCGGCGGCACGATTGCCCACCGTTGGGACGGGTGACGGCACCCGGCGCCACGGCACGCAGCGCCCAGGCCCCCGGCGCGCATGTCTACTGCTGCGGCGGCTGTCTCAGTAACCCGATCCTCCCGTGTTCGTCGCCGGCTCGCCCGACGCCTTCGCTCCTGTGGGTGTCACCGCGAACCACGTTCCGTCGACTCCCTGGCCGTACGCCTCCTTCGGTTCGTCGTCCTTGCTGTAGCGGTAGAGGGGCCAGCCGGCGAGGGTGAGTTGGGTGGTGCCGTCGGTGCGCTTCACGGTGGTGACGAGGTTCTTGTCGATGCCCTTGGTCGTGATGGCGCCCTGGGCGGTCGCGGCGGGCCAGAGCATGGCGCACGCGGCGTAGCAGGTGACCTTGGTCGGGTTCGCGGAGTCCGCGTCGAAGCGGTAGAGGACGTAGCCCTTGCTGTCGGTCACGACCGTGCCGACGTTCTTGACGTCAGCGGCTGTCAGCGTGGTCCTCGACGCCGTCGAGGTGCCGGCCTTCGTGGCGCCACCGCCACCGTTCCCTCCGCTCCCGCACCCGGCGAGCGTGAGCGCCACCAGCGCGGTGCCCGTGGCCGCGTAACCAATGATGTGCCGCATGGCGACCCCCTTGGCCGATGCCGATTGCTGACACCCAGATGTACGGATTTGGGTGAGTTTTCGCTTGCCCCTCAAATAATGTGACGGGGGTCACATAGTTGGATTGAGTCCAGGGTCGGATTCAGTCCGTACTCATGCCCAGAAGCTGACGCAGGGGGTGTCAGCTGAGATACGGGGAGAAAACAGAATCATGGGATCGAACGCCACGTTCACCACGCGTCGCAAGAGCCTGATCCTGACCGGCGTCGCGGTGGCCGCCGCGGCCGGTGTCGCCGCCGCCGTCATCCCGGCGGTCGCCGACAGCGGCAGCCACGGCACGAGTAACGACACGGCCGGCATGAGCCACTCCGCGCACGGCGACCAGACCATCGTCACGCAGAGCGGCGTCATGGGCGGCAGCGGTGGCACCATCCTCGCCACCAGCCTCCGCGGCACCAATGAGGTGCCCGTCCAGGGCGGCCCCGCCGTCGGCGACAAGGACGGCGCGGCGCTGGAGTTCATCAAGGTCAAGGGCAACAAGGTGTCCGTCGCCGTGACCTGGCGCGGCACCGGCAGGCCGACCCTGCTCCACATCCACCAGGGCGCCAAGGGCACCAACGGCGGCGTCAAGGTCGATTTCAGCAAGTTGCTCGACAAGATCAAGGGACACAGCGTCGTCGGTACCGTCAAGGTCGAGGACGCGGCTCTGCTCGCCGCCCTGAAGGCCGACCCCGGTTCCTTCTACGCCAATCTGCACACCGCCGAGTTCCCGGGCGGCGCCGTCCGCGGTCAGCTCCACAAGGTCACCAGCTCCTTCGACTTCCGGCACGCCCTGAACAACTTCCAGGCGTCGGTCGTCAAGGGCAAGCAGATCTACGAGTGCAAGCCCGTCGAGGGGGGCGGGTACGCCTTCGCCCAGCGTGACGTCGCGGCCCTGCTCGGCGGCAACATCGCACACTCGTTCGTGAAGCCCAACTCGGGTACGCCTCAGTGGGTTGCGCCCGACCGCAGCGCGGTCACCGGCGCGCTGATCTCCAAGACCCCGAACGGCGACAAGAACATCCCCGAGCTCGACCTCAAGGCCACCCAGTCCGGCAAGCACCGCGGCCTGCTGGCAGGGACGCAGGAGATCCTGCGCCTCAACACCGTCGGCGGTGTCGCCCCGGCCGGGTCCTGCTCGCCGGGGACGATCGTGGGTGTCCCCTACCAGGCGGACTACGTGTTCGTGCAGCGTTGACCGACCGAGCGCATCGAAGGCGGTGCCTCCGTCGACCCTTACGGGTCGGGGGAGGCGCCGCCTCCTCACGTCATACCGCAGGAGTACGTGGAGTTGAGCCCGGGGTCTGACGCTTCTCCCTGGCCGATTTGGTCAGATTGAGTACACCACTCCTCACCGGTTCGGGTGAGAATGGCGGCTCAGGGGTGGAACAGCGTGAGGACGGTAGGCCGCCGCCGACGACGGAGGTAAGGCACACATGGCACCGTACGAATCCGACGACAGCACGAAGGCCGACGAGGCCGAGGACGTGCGCGCCGGGCGACGCAAAGCCGCGCGGTACGTCGTCCCGGTCGCGGTGGTGGGGGTGGCGGCGGCGACCATCGGGCTCGTCCCGGCGCTCGCCGACTCCGGCGACCCCGACCTGCCGAAGATCACCGCACAGCAGCTCATCGAGAAGATCGCCAAGTCGGACGTCCAGCAGATGTCCGGCACCGTCAAGATCAGCACCGATCTCGGACTGCCCAACCTGGGCGGCCTGGAGAGCAGCTTCGCGTCCGGCGCCGCCCAGGGCGACGGCGGCTCCTCCGCCGACCCGCAGTCCAAGCTGCTCGAACTCGCCTCCGGCACGCACACGCTGCGCGTCGCGGCCGACGGCCCGGACAAGGGCAAGGTCTCCCTGCTGGACAGCGCCGCCGAGTACAGCGTCATCCACAACGGCAACGAGGTATGGGCGTACGACAGCAAGTCGAACGAGGCCTACCACGCGACCGCGCCCAAGTCCGAGAGCCAAAAGGAGAAGGAGGACGTCCCCTCCACGCCCAAGGACTTCGCCGACGAGGCCCTGAAGTCGGTCGACGAGACCACCTCCGTGACCGTCGACGGCACCGCGCAGGTCGCCGGCCGCGACGCGTACAAGCTGCTCATCAAGCCGAAGCAGTCCGGCTCCACGGTCGGCGCGATCAGTATCGCGGTGGACGCGAAGACCGGGCTGCCGCTGAAGTTCACGCTGACTCCGGCGAGCGGTGGCGCCGCCGTCGTGGACGCGGGCTTCACCAAGGTCGACTTCGCCAGGCCGGCCGCGTCGACGTTCGACTTCACGCCGCCCAAGGGCGCGAAGGTCTCCGAGGGCGACGACCTGAAGAGCGAGGAGAAGGCGCAGCCGAAGGGCGGCGAGGACTTCGCCAAGGGCCTGGACGGCCTGAAGACCCTCGGCAAGGGCTGGAACTCCATCGCCGTGTTCGACACGGGCGGCCAGGGCGTGCCCTCCGGCTCGTCCGGCAACGGCGACGTCGACGGGTTCCTGAACTCCCTCGGCGACCACGTCACCGGCAAGTTCGGCTCGGGCACGGTCTTCTCGACCCGTCTGGTCAACGCGCTGATCACGGACGACGGCAAGGTGTACGCCGGTGCCGTCACCAAGGACGCCCTGGTGAAGGCTGCCAACGCCGCCCGGTAATCACCGTATGCGCACCATGAATTGAGGGAGCTCATGGAGGAACTGTCCGCCGCGGAACCGGACATGGTGGACACGGGAGGCGCAGTGGTCGCGGAGGACACCGTGATCGCCACCCGCGCGCTCACCAAGCGCTACCGCGGCGGACAGCTCGCCGTCGACGGCCTGGACCTGACCGTCCCGGCAGGCAGCGTCTTCGGCTTCCTCGGGCCGAACGGCTCGGGCAAGACCACCACCATCCGCATGCTGATGGGCCTGATCGAGCCGACCTCGGGCACGGCACGAGTGCTGGGGCGGCCCATGCCCCGGGCCGCGCGCGCCGTGCTCCCGCATGTCGGCGCCCTCATCGGGGGACCCGCGCTGTACGGCTTCCTCTCCGGGCGCGACAACCTCATCCGGTACGACGCCGCCGACCCGACCGCCGACCCGCGCACCCGGCGTACGCGCGTCGCGGCCGCCCTCGACCGGGTCGGGCTCACCGCAGCCGCCGCCAAGAAGGCGAAGGCGTACTCGCTCGGTATGAAGCAGCGGCTCGGGCTCGCGGCCGCGCTGCTCCAGCCCCGCCGGCTGCTCGTTCTGGACGAGCCGACCAACGGCCTGGATCCGCAGGGCATGCGTGAAATCCGCTCCCTGGTCAGGGAGTTGGCCTCCGACGGCGCGACCGTCTTCCTCTCCTCGCACCTCCTCGACGAGATCGAGCAGGTGTGCACGCACGCGGCCGTGATGGCGCAGGGGCGGCTCATCACTCAGGGTGCGGTGGGCGATCTGGCGGCGGGTGCGCGGGGCAGGCTGGTCGTGACCACCCCGGACCCCGGGGACGCGGCGCGTGTACTCAAGGAACAGGGCGTCACGGATCTCGTCGTGACCGAGACGGGCGTGACCGCCGAGCCCCCGGACCGCGAACTCGCCGAGCTGAACGCCGCGTTGGTCGTGGCGGGCGTTCGGGTCCGCGGCTTCGGGGTCGAACGGGCTTCGCTGGAGGACGCGTTCGTGGCGCTGACGGGGGAGGGGTTCGATGTCGCGGGCTGAGGCGGCGCCGGGGGCTGAGACGGTGCCGGCCAAGAACACAGCGGTACGGAAACCGAGCCCCCTGTGGACCTTCGGACTCTTCCGCAGTGAGCTCGTCACCACCTTCCGGCGCTGGCGGACGATCGCGCTGCTCGGCGTGCTGGCGGCCGTGCCGATCCTCATCGGCATCGCGATCAAGATCGAGACGAGCGACGGTACGGCGGCGGGCGGCGGCGGCGAAGGGCCGGCGTTCATCTCGCAGATCACCAACAACGGCCTGTTCCTGGTGTTCACGGCGCTGGCCGCGACGCTCCCCTTCTTCCTGCCGATGGCGATCGGTGTCATCGCGGGCGACGCGATCGCGGGCGAGGCCAACGCGGGAACGCTCCGCTATCTCCTGGTCGCCCCCGCGGGCCGTACCCGCCTGCTCCTCACCAAGTACGCGACCACGATGACGTTCTGTCTGGTCGCGACCCTGGTCGTGGCGGCGTCCGCGCTCATCGTGGGCGCGCTGCTGTTCCCGCTGGGCGAGCTGACCACGATCTCCGGGACCCGGATCAGCTTCACCGAGGGCCTCGGGCGGGCCCTGCTCATCGCGCTGGTGGTCGCCGCCTCACTGGTCGGCGTCGCGGCGCTCGGCCTGTTCATCTCCACCCTGACCAACAGCGGCATCGCGGCGATGGCGACGACGGTCGGCCTCCTCATCACCATCCAGATCCTCGACCAGATCCCCCAGCTCCACGCGCTCCAGCCGTACTTCTTCTCCCACTACTGGCTGTCCTTCGCCGACCTCATGCGCGACCCGGTGTACTGGGACGACCTGGTCCGCAACCTCGGGCTTCAGGCGCTGTACGCCGCCGTGTTCGGGTCGGCGGCGTGGGCGCGGTTCACCGCGAAGGACATCACGGCGTAGGACTCACCGGGCGGCGGTCTCGTGCGGGAAGCGGGCGAGCGGCGGGTCCTGTGCGAAGAAGGTCTTCGCGCGCGCCAGTGCCTCCGTGTCGTTCAGTACGTCGCCCCGCGCGCTGCCGTTGCCGAGCAGCACCCCGCCGAAGCGCATCTTCAGGTACGCGGCGGAGTTGTTGAGCGTGCCGATCAGCGGCTCGGCGACCTCCGGTTCCTTGTCCGCGAGGGCGGTGACACCCCAGAGCGTGCGACCGGCCAGGGTCGCCTTGAAGTCGACTCCGGGGGTGCGCAGCCAGCCCGACCAGTAGTCCAGGTAGCGCTTGGTGAGGCCGGAGACCGAGTACCAGTACAGCGGCGAGGCGATCACGATGTCGGTGGCCGCGAGCGTGGCGTCGAGCAGCAGTGCCGGGTTGCTCCCGTCGGGGGAGCGCACGTGGTCACTGTCGCGCCGCAGGTCCACGAAGTCGGGCAGCGGATGCTCGGCGAGGCTCAGCCAGCGCTGCTCGACATCCGCGGGCAGCTGCTCGGCGGCCTTGCGGGCCAGTATCTCGGTGTTGCCGTCGGAACGGCTGCTGCCGAGCACGAACAGGAAGCGGCGGTTCATGGGTCCCCCTTGGAGCGCGTGAGCGCGCGTGAGTGCGCGGCGAACGGTGACTACATGCATGGACAATATATGCGCACGCATTTAATTGTCCAGAGTGCTGCCACGATCACGGCGCGGAGCGGTGCGGGCGTCAGGCCTCGAGCAGGGCCGCCCAGGCTCTCAGGTCCAGCAGGAGAGCCATGACACCGACCAGTGTCGCGCTGCTGACGATCTCCCGGCGGGCGATCATCCCGGGGATGTCGGCCAGCGGGATCCACTCGAGGCGGTCCGACTCATTGCGCTCGGTCGGCTCGCCGACCCGGGTCGCCCGGTCCGCGCGGAAGACGAAGTGCTGGGAGTCGGTTATCCCGCCGGCCGGCTGCGCGTAGATCAACTCCCGCAGCGAGTCCGGGCGCCAGCCGGTCTCCTCCTCCAGCTCGCGCGCCGCCGCGTCCTCGGGGCGCTCCCCCTCCTCGACCAGGCCCATGGGCAGCTCCCATCCCCAGGTGTCCGTGACGAAGCGGTGGCGCCACATCATCAGTACGCGCCGCTGTCCGTCCACCGCCGCGGTGACGGCGACGTCCCGCAGCCTGACGACGTGGTAGTCGCCGCGGGTGCCGTCGGGCCGTTCGACATCGAGGGAACGCAGGCGGACCCAGGGGGTGTCGTGCAGGGTGCGCTCGCCGTGGACGGTCCATCGCATCAGAAGGGGTCCTGTTCTTTCGTCCGGTTGAGCTCGTCCAGCTGCGCGACCCGGAGGAGCAGCGGCTCGGCACCGTGCCGGGCCACGAGCTGGAGACCGACCGGGCAGCCGTCGGGGCCGAGGCCCGCGGGAATGCTCGTCGCGGGGTGGCCGCTCAGGTTGAACGCCCAGGTCAGGGCGGTGGAGTAACGGTCGCCCGGTCCCTCGTGGCCGTGCGGCGGGTTGGGCGTGGTCGGGGTCAGCAGCAGGGGAGTCTCGGCGAAGAGCCCGGCGAGCAGGTGGTCGTTCGCCTCCCGGAGCGGCTGAGCCACGGCCGCGTCGGCACCCGGCGTCCGCAGCGCCAGCCAGGCGGGGCCGGGGTCGTCCAGGCACACGTCCCGGGACACCAGCCGTAGGATGCCCGCCTCGACGAGCCGCTCCACCGCGCCGTGAGCGACTGCGGCGATGTCCGCATCGGTGTCGGCGAAGCCGAGGTCGGGGGACCAGACGGCCGGGATGGGGGACTGGGTCGGGTGGTGGTGCGGGGGCCGGCCCGGGTGCGGATTCCGGCTCTGGTCCCACTCCTGGTTCGAGCCAGGATGCCGGCCGGGGGCCGGGGCATGGCTCGGGCGTACGTCTGAGCTCGGGGCCGGGCCGTGGCTCGGGCGCGGGTCCCGGTTCGGACCCGGGCGATGGCACTGGTCCGAGTCCGGGCTCGGGGTGCGGTTCCGGGGCGGGTCCGAGACCGGGCTCGGATCCGCCGCCGTACCCGTACCCGGGCTCGGACAGCGGCTCGCGCCGCCCCAGTCCGGACCCCGGTCCGCGCCCTGGTCCGATGGCTGGTCCGGCCTCTGGTCCGGTGCCTCGTCCGGCCTCCGCGGTGTGCTGCCGGACACGACCCGCCAGTACGCGGCCGCGTCCGACGCGTTGCGCGTGAGAACGCCGGCCGCCGTGAGGCCCGTACGGTCGGTGGAGGGAAGTCGGCCGTTCGTGGTCTTGAGGCCGAAGACGCCGCACCACGCGGCGGGGATCCGTACGGAACCCGCGCCGTCGCTGCCGGTGGCCATCGGCACCAGTCCCGCGGCGACGGCTGCCGCGGACCCCGCCGAGGAGCCGCCCGGGGTCCGGTCGGCGCGCCAGGGATTGACGGTCCGTCCGTGCGCCCCGAGCCCCCATGTCTGCCAGGCCGTACCCGGGCCGGGCACCGACGTGGCCCCCACGGGCACGCACCCGGCGGCGACCAGCGCGCCCGCCGTACGCAGCCCGCGACGCCCCTTCACGCCGATCGGAACCCCCGCGAGCGGCAGCCACTCGCCCGCGGCGACCCGCGCGTCCACCTCGCCCGCTCGCCGCAGCGCCTCCTCGCCCCACACCTCGGCGAACGCGGAGAGGGCCGGCTCCACCCGCTCGATCCGCGCCAGCGAGGCAGCGAGCACGTCCACGGCGCCGACCGTGCGCGCGCGGACGGCGGCGGCGATGTCCTCGGCCGACAGGGACGGATAGCCGTCCGGCGACAGATCCGGTTCCATGGGCGCTCGCAGACTCCTTCGGCGTGACTCGTACGGGGTTGGCTCGTGCGCGGTGACTCGTGCGCGGTGACTCGTACGCGGCTCAGCGGGCGGGACCCCCGCCGGGACCCGGTGGCTTCGGCTGCTGGGGGAGCTGCGGGCGGAGCGGTGCCGACGGGCCGGCGGCGGGAGGTCGTCCCGGCACGCTTCCGGCACCGGAAGTATTGCCACCGACCCCGCGGAGCTTCGCGGCCTGCGCCACGGGATTACCCGGAGCCGCGGCCGACTGCGGACCCGCTGATGTGGCCGGACCCGCTGATGTGGCCGGACCTGCTGAGGCGGCCGGGCTCGCTGACGTGGCCGGGCCCGCTGATGTGGCCGGACCCGCTGGCGCGGCCGGGCCCGCTGATGTGGCCGGACCCGTTGACGTGGCCGGACCTGCGGACGCGCCCGGACCTGCGGACGCGCCCGGACCTGCCGACGCGCTCGGACCCGCCGAGGCCGTCGCAGCCGCGGAGGCCGTCGACGCCACCGAAGCCGCAGGTGCCGTCGGCGCCGCCGGTGTGGTGGACGGCCCCTGGGCCATCTGTTCCTTCGTCAGATATGGCCGCGGCTCGACCTTCCAGGACGGAGCCGCCGGGTCGACCTCCTTGCAGACCACCCGTTCCATCAGGGTCGCCATCTCCACCGGGCCGATGCCGCCGGGCACCGGGGTGAGGTGCTGCGGGATGTCGTACGCCGCGCGCTGGACGTCTCCGCGCACGCTCCCGTCCGCCTGCGGTACGAAACCGGAGTCGACGACGAGCCGGTGGTGCGGCCGCAGGTGCTCGGGGCCGAGGATGCCCGGGTTGCCGGTGACGGAGACGACGATGTCGGCGTCCCGCACCCGCTTCAGGTCGTCACCGGCGTCGAGTTCCATCAGCCGGTGTCCCCGCTCCCGCAGGGTGTTCACCACTCCCTGTCCCACGAAGCCCTTGCTGCCCACGACGGCGATCGTCGGGTCGTCCTGCGCGAAGGGCTCCACCACACGGCAGATGCCCTCGGCCGTCGCACACGCGGTGTACTGCGAACGCCCCTTGAGCAGGGCGTCGATGTCCTTGGCCGGGTCCATCCGCTCGACGAGCGGGCGCAGCTGGGCCGGTGGCGGGAACTGGACGATGATCGCCCGGGTCGCGGGATCCCGGTTGGCGCGGTCGAGGACCTCGGCGAACTGCGCACGCGTGGTCCCCGGCGGCATCACGACGTGGTCCGCCTTGAAGCCCAGGTGCTCGAAGCTCTTCACCTTCTGCTCGGCGGAGACCTTGGAGGCCTCGAGACGCACACGCCAGTCCGGCGGATCGGTGGCGGCGGGCTCGAACCGGATGATGGCCACCCGCTGTCCCTTGGGCTCCACCGCGTCCCGGTAGGGCTGGTATAGCTCCTTGGCCTGCCGCAGGACGTCCCGTCCCGACACATGCTCGGTCATCGTTGCCTCACCCGCCGTGCTGCTGGATCCGCGCGAGCACCTGGGCGACGGGTTCGAGCTTGCGGCCGAGCAGCTCCTCCACCTCGCCCGCCGCCAGCGGCCGGTCGCCGCTCAGGTCGTCGTGGTGTCCGGCGGGTCCGGCGGTCACGGTGATCCGGGTGAAGGTCTCGGGGCCTGTCGGATCGTGGTACGAGAACTCCCCGAAGTGCGCGATCCAGTCGACCTGTTCGAGCTGTGCGCCGAAGCTCAGACGCAGCGTCGGCAGCACGGCGTTCGCCACGGAACCGAAGTCGTCCGTGATCCCGCGGTCGTCGGGGTTGCTCGCCAGCTCGGACACGACGGCCACCGCCCGGTGGCCGTCGGGGGAACGGACCGCGCGCACCAGGGTGTGCGCCCGGCCGGCCCGGTGGTGGCGCCAGTCGACGACGTCCTCGAAGTAGTCGACGTGCGGGTGAGACGGGTGCGGGTGGTTCATACGTGCTTCTCCTCGGGATTCCAGGGCAGTTGGCGCTGTCGCGGAAGCGTGCGCTGTCGCGGAAGCGGAAACTAGCGGCTTCGCGATGCCGCTCCGCCACTCGACGCGGGACGTGGCGTCCGGGGCGGGGCCGGCGGGGTCGGCGAGGACGGCAGGGCCGTGCCGCGCACACCCCCGCCGGCCTGCGACGACACTCGGGGTCCGCTGCGGGAGGCCGCCGCCGCGGTGAGCCCGCCGGGCGTTGCCGCGGCTGCCGAGGCGGCGGAAGCCGCGGCGAGCGGGGGCGCCGTCTGCGTGTGTTCGTCCCCCGTTCTGGCCTGCGCGGTCTTCGTTTGGGTCTGCGCGGTCTGAGCGGTCGCCGTCTGGGTCTGCGCGGCCGGCAGATGGGTCTGTGCGCGCTCGACCGTACGGGCCAGCAGCGGCTTCAGGTCCTCCGGGACGCGGGTGGCGAGTGACTCGACGCGCGCGTTGAACCGGGTCTGTTCCTGCTCCGTCCAGGGGCGGGCCCGCTCGCGCTCGATCACCTCGCGCGTCGGCACCGCAAGGCGCCAACCGCCGTCCGGCGTGGACTCGTTGCTGTGCACGATCTCGCCGCCCCTGAGGCCGACGTGGACGGCGTCCGTGGACTGATTGCGATCGATGGCGTCCGCGGTCTCCAGGACGCGCTGATAGGCGGTGTCGTGCCACTCGGGCCCCACCCAGCGGCCGTACCCCTGGTCGTCCCGCATGGCCTGATAGCGGTCGACGATGCCGAGCTGACTGCGGGCGTCGTCGACCGCGACGAACACGGTCTCCACCCGGTACCCGGCGTCCCGGAAGTCCTTGAAGCGCTCCTGAGCCCATTCCGGACCGGCGAGCGGAGAGCTGATGACCACATCGGCCCGCTGCTCGCGGACGTGCTCGACGGCCATGTTCCACCAGCGCGGGTCACTGCACACGGCCGCCGCCGTCCGGTCGTTCGCGCGGGCGTGCTCCGCATACCGGGGATGGAAGAGAAGCAGGTCGTCGCCGTCGATCCGGACCGCGTCCCGCAGACCCTTCGACTCGACGAGCTGTGCCTCCAGCGTGCTCTTCCCGGCGCCGGGCTGACCTCCGATGAACACGGCGACCGGCTGTTCCTTGGCGGGTCCCGACATGAGGGGTTTGATGGAACGCTCGAATATCTCCTCGACCTGGTTCTGTGGAAGGACGTCCCTTTGCGGCGGAGTGTTCGTCACTCCTCGCCCTCCTGGGCCTTCCGCAGGATTTCCGGATACTCGGAGATGACGCGGCTGATCTCCTCGTGGTCCCGGACGGAAAGGTTTTGCATCTCCGTCCAGTAAGCCCGCTGTTCCCGCGTGAGTCGCTGAATGGTCGGCGGATCGGTTTCCCGGTGAATACGTGCGCTGTAGTGGGCCACGATCGAGCCGATCAAGTCCCGTGCGCGCACGAAGTCCTGGGATTCCCGCTCGGTGAATTTCTCGGCGGGTCCCAGGCGTGCGATCCCGCTGGTCCGCTTTTCGTCCGTCATGTCTTCGGGGCCTCGTTTCCGTCCGATGCCGACCGGGTAATCTTCCGCGCGTCGGTTCAGCGTAGGGCAGGTGATTCACCTGCGGTGAGGGGTGGGAAATGAAGAGGGAGAGGGCGCTCGCCGTGTACTCGGCGGGTCCGTACTCGGCAGAACCCGTCTGGGACAAGAGCTCCTACAGCGGCAACCACGACGCCACCTGTGTGGAGATGGCCCGCATCGCCGTCAAGGTCGGACTGCGGGACTCCAAGAACCGGCAGGGCCCGGTGCTGTTCTTCTCGCCGCGGGCCTGGGGCGGATTCCTCGCCGGTGTGAAGTCGGAGCGGGCTGCCGGCTGAGGCCGGACGGGTCCCGCTCACCACGGGCTCGTCTCGTAGGGATCGGGGCCCGGCCGCCCCGACGCGTCGGCACCCTCGTACGCCTCGACCGTCGGCGCCGCCTTCGCGCGGTGGCTGCCCGCCTTGCAGCCCGCGAACGGGCCGGTGGGGGAGCGGAGTTCGGTGAGCACGGGTCCGAGGTGGTCGCGGTGCCAGACGGCGGGCCCGGACGCGCCCATGGCCGGGTCGGTGTGCTCCTGCCAGGCCAGCCACAGCCCGTGCAGCCGGGCGACCGCCTCCAGGTGCTCCCACCAGCGCGGGCACCACGGCTGCTGCGAGGTGACCTCACGGCCGTACACCGGAAGCAGCAGGTCGGCCACCCAGACGGCGAGTTGGCGCATCTCCTCGGCGTACTCCGCGCCGTCGAGGTAGAGGATGAACGGCGGGGCGGCGGGCCCCTCCTGGACCTGCTCTGCGGTGATGATCGTCATCGTTTGATGATCCCTTCGGCGGCTCGGGCGGTGATGGCCTTGACCTCGGCCTGCGCCGCGGTCGCGATACGGTCGGCGCCGGGTTCGGCGTACCAGGGGCGCAGCCTGACCAACGCCGGCTTGATGCCGGTGGCCAGGAGCAGCGCGGTGCCCTTGGGCAGGGCGCGGATGCGGTCGGCGGGCAGGATGCGCTCCAGGCGGTACGAGGTCGAACGGGACCGCCCGTCCTTGCTCTTGGACCAGCTGACCGTGGACACGTCGTGCTCGCCGACCAGCCGGGAGATCTTCTCCACGAAGTCCGCGTCGTCCAGGCCCGCGCCGAGCAGCTTGACGGTGGCGGCTCCCCAGAGCGCGTCCATGCCGGCCTCGCCCCACACCCGGACGCCCTGCCGGTAACTCTGCAGCAGCGTCACGATGTTGATGCCGCGTGAGCCGAAGTGCGAGTACAGGTCGGGGAGATCGGAGATGCGGCAGACGTTGGCGGCCTCGTCGAGGACGGCCGTCATGGGCGGATCGAGGCGTCCGCCCATCCGCTCCGCGGCCACGACTCCCGCACGCAGCACGGAGTCCGCGGCCGCCGCGATGACACCGGCCGCCGAGCCGCCGCCGTCCTTGGAGAGCAGGTACAGCGTGTCCGTGGACAGGACGTGCCGCTCCGGGAGGAACTGCGGCAGCTCCGGGTCGGGCGTCACCCATGCGGCGATGCTCGGGTCCAGCAGACAGGCCACGCACTGGCGGGCCGTCTCGTAGATGCCGTCCCGGGTCTCCACGGCGCCCTGCGTGGTGCCCTGCAGCTGGTCGGCGAGGGCCGCCATTCCGGCATCCCGCAGCAGGTCGACGGGGGTGCGGTCGGCCGGGTCGGCCAGCCAGGCGAGCACCTCGCCGATCTGCCGCTCGCCGCGATGGGCCGCGTGGAAGAGGGCGGTGAGGGTGTTCTGCGCGGCCGAGATCCAGAAGTCGCGCTTGGACGCGTCGTCGTTGACGGCTCCGACGAAGTGCCCTGCCAGCCGGCGGGCGCCCTCGATGGTGGCGGCGTCGGCGAGCATGTCCCACCACAGGGTGCGGGGGGTGTGGGCGATGCCCTGGGGGTCGAACGTCCACACCCGGCCGATGCGTTCGCGCTCCGCTCGGGTCACGCTGTAGACGTCCGCCTTGTTCGACGTCAGCAGCACGCTGCCGCGGGCCCGCAGGACGCGCGGCACCGCGATGCTCGTGGACTTGCCGGCCCTGGGGGCCATCAGGTCCAGCTCCACGTCCTCGTAACTGGAGCGGAGCTCCGGGCCGCCCGGTTCCAGGTTGCCGAGCAGGTTCCCGGTGTCGTCCGGGGTGATCCTGCCCAACTTGGCCAGCGAGGGACGGAGTTGACGTGCGCGCTGGGCGGCGCCCTTGGGGAGGAGGCCCGCGAGCTCCTTACGGCCCGCGAGTCCGCCGGGCTTGGCGGTCCGTCGTCGTACGAGGGTGATGAGTACGACGACAAGGGCCACGACTGCGCCGAAGACCGTGGCCATGCCTGCTGCGACCGCGGTCGTCGACGCCTTCGGCCATACCGTGGCCGGGCCGTCCTTGACCAGCGTGGACAGGGTCGACAGCCCGAACGGGGGCGGGTCCCAGCCTGCTCCGCCGGCCGCTGCCCCGAGGGTGCCGCCCAGCCAGGCGCCGAAGAAGAGCGTCCCGATGAGGAGGGCGGCGCCCGGCACGATCCAGGGCAGGAGATCCTCCCCGCTGCTGTGACTCCTACGTGTGCTGCTCATCTGTGGTTTCCCCCGAGGTGACGCCGGACGGGCTGAGTGGTGCGCCCCGCCAGGGGCGCGGGGAACGGCGCGACCGGCCCCCACCCACCCGCGGTCGAAGAACCACCCGGGGGGTCCGGGGGGCGCAGCCCTCCGGGTACGGGACGGGCAGGGGCGGAGAGGGCGAGAAAAGGCCGTCCAGGGCCGGCGCTCACAGCCCCGCCCCCTTGGAAAGGCTCGGCTTCCCCGCCTCCGACCAGCGCGTGTTCGTGTTGTGCAACGCCCGCTCGGTATCCGTGATGGACACCTTGATCGGGATCCCGGGACGCCCGCCCACCTTGATCAGGAAGCGGCCGCGCCCCGGCGGCTCCTCGTTCCCGCCCGTGCTCGCCCACCCGGGCGGCGACGACCAGGACGACACGAGCTCGATCTCCCGCTCGGACATGCCGACGATCTCGCCGAGTTCCTTCATCTCGGTACGGGGAAGCCCGGCGCAGACGACCATCCCGGCCCGCTCCACGAACCCGCGCGCCTTCGCGCGGTCGGACTCGCTGCCCAACGCCTCCGCGTCCTTCAGCGTGTGCGTGATCTTCGCGTCGCCCAGTCCCAGCGACCGGTTCAGCCGGGTCAGCGCGTCGATCCGCTCGACGATGCCGGAGGCTGCCCGCAGCGGTCGCCACAGCTCGTCCAGGACCGTGAAGAACCACCGCTGGGGGGCCAGCCCCGCGTCCGCGAGCGCATGGGCGGCAGCCACCGTGCCCAGTCCGTCCGACCACGCGGCGAGCATCGCGGCCGCGGTCAGCTGGGTATCCGCCTCGCCGATACGCGAGATGTCCACGCAGACCGCCGGCGAGGCCGGGTTGATCCGCGTCGACGTCTCGGACGCGAACGTGTCGCCGAGCGGTCCGTCCAGCACACCCAGGAGCGATCGGTGGAGAGGGTCCACGGCCTCCTGGTAGCGAGCGACGTTCCCGCGGTCCAGCGTCACCGCCCGGACCCGGTCCGGACCCTCGTCCAGCACCTTCAGCAGATCCGGCAGCAACGGCGCCCGCCCCGGCTTCGTACGCTCCGCGAGATGGTGGAGGCAGGCGGACAGCACGGACTGTTCGTGGTCGTCCATCGGGCGGCCGCGCACGATCGTGATCAGCGCGGCGACCATGTTCAGGACCCGGCCGTGCGCCTCCGCCGCGAGGATGCGGCCCCGCTCGCCCCCGATCCGTACCGCTGCCTCGCCCATCGCGCCCGGGTCGAGGACGTTGATGCCCCCGACGCCCCGCCCGATCGAGATCACCTGGCCGCCCAACGCCCGTACGGTGTCGGCGTAGTCGGGCTTCAGGTCGCCGAGGACCAGCGGGGTGATGCCCGTGGCGGACATGCCGATCAGCATGCGGTTGACCAGCGTCGACTTGCCCAGGCCCGGCATGCCCAGCATGAACAGGGACGGGTTGGAGATGTAACGGGCGCGGGTGAACCAGGAGATGGGATCGCCGCAGACGGTCGCGCCGGTGTGCAGATGCTGGCCGAGCGGGACCCCGGTCATGGGCGCGCCGGAGCCCGCCGCGAAAGGCCACAGCCCGCACGCCTGAACCGTGGTCGCGCGCCACATCGAGGGCGGGTCCACGTGCCCGACCTGGCCGCCGCCGGGCCCGTACCAGCCGCGCGGCGGGGCAGTGGGCATGGGTTTCACGGCACTCACAGCGCCTCCCTGATCTGGTACGGAACGAGCGTGTGCTCCCACGGCAGCAGGCCGACCGGCAGCGTGCAGGTGAAGGCCGAGGCCTGCATGCGGTCCGCGGGGCGCATCAGGACGCGGGATGACGCCTGGAGATTGCGTACGGCGATGCCCGCGTCCTGCAACTGCTCCTGGTCGTCGACGGTGACGGTCACCATCAGCGAGAACTCCACGAGCCCGGCGCCCGCCGCCTCCTCGGCCGCGGTCTGCTCGGCGGCCTGCATCTCCGAACTCGCCCGCGCCTGGACGAGACCGCGCCGCGAGCCCGCCATGAAGTGGGCCGAGCGCCGGTCGGACTCGACGATGCGGGCGGAGGTCGCCGGGTCGATGGGCCGGTAGATGAGCGAGACCCGCTTGCGCCGGGTGCCCGGCGCGGGTTCGAGGAGGCCGCGCAGCACGCTCGACCTGACCGTGCCGCGCGGCGCCAGCGTCAGCATCCAGGTGCGCGAGACCCCCGAGTCGTGCTGGTACGACGTGGCGGTCTCGACGGCGGCCGCCGGGCCCGCGTCGTTCCACTCCAGGCCGGTGGTGGCGTGTTCGGCGCGGGCACTGAGCACGTCGGGCGCGATGGCGGGGTCGTACGCGACTCGTACGATCTCGGCGAGCCGCTGGGCGGCGAGGGGGTAGGCGCTGCCGCCGCCCGCGGCGACCAGGCCCGAGAGCAGCCCGGGCAGGCGCATCGACAGGTCGGTGATGATGTCGTCGACGTCGCGCTTGGGGCCGCCCGTCGGGCCGTACGTCAACGCGATGTACGTGTGCATCTCGGAGGACGCCGACGGATAGCGCTCGACGACCTCCTCCATCACGGCGCGGGCCGCGGCCGGAGCGTCCGGCGAGATGCGGGGGAGTACCTCGGCCGCGAGGCGCGTGCCCGTGTCCGGGGCGGTTTCCACGACCACCTGGGCGCCGCGCAGGCCCGGCTCGTGCGAGAGCCGCGCGAGCCAGTCGCCCCAGGACGCCACCCAGATGTCGACCTGCTGCGGGTCGACCAGCGAACCACCGTCCGGCTCGCAGGCCAGGACCACCGTGTACAGGCCGCGGCCCGGGTGGTGCAGCACACCGAACGAGCGGTTGTAGGCGTCGCGGCCCTCGTACATCTTGGTGCGCGCGAGCAGGCCGGGTGGCTGGAAGCGGCCGCCGGGGCGCTTGGACAGCGGCCCGGAGACATAGGTGTGCGAGCCGTTCGCCTTGCGCTTCATCCAGCCGATCCGGACCGCGAGGACCTGGTAGACGTTGCGCCCGTCCACCGTGCGCAGGGCCAGCGGGGCGAGGAACAGCCCGACCGGCACCAGCACCGCGATCGCCGCCATCAGCGAGACCAGCGACGCAAGCAGCGCCACCAGCAGACCGCCGAAGGCGACGACGGTGCCGAGCAGACCCAGCGGACCGAGTCCGGGACGGCGGGGCCTGCGCCAATTCCCGTACGTGGGACGCGTCATGGCGTCGGTGGACATGGAATTCCTTCTTCCGGCTCGGCTCAAAGTGCTTGGGGTGTAGAGGAGTTGGGGCGGCACCTGTCGGGCAGTTGCCGCCCCGACCCCGGGCACGGTCCTGTCGGCCTACTGGTTGTGGCCCTTCATGCCGTCGTTGTCGTCAAGAGAGTTGGCGACTTCCGTGGCGGCCGCGACGCCCGTCTGTACGGCGACCGCGGCGGCCTGGACCGCGAGGGCCGCGCCACCCGTGGCCGCACCCGCGGCGGCGGCACCGCCTCCGGCGGCCGCCCCGCCCGCGCCACCCGCGCCTCCGGCCGGAGCGCCGGCGCCCGCGGACGGCGAGCCCTTCGGGCCGGCCGCGCCGCCTCCGCCGCCCCCTCCGGCACCGCCCGCGGCGATGCTGACGGCGCCGGTGGCGATGTTGTTGGCCGCGTTCAGGGCGACCGTGCCGCCGGAGGTGCCGCCGAGTGCCGCCGTCGCCGGAACGATCAGCTTGAGCAGCGCCGGCAGCGCGAACACCGCCATGATCAGCATGCCGAGACCCGCGATGGTCTGGTCGAGGTTCTTGGTGTCCTGGGTCATCGACGTGGCCGAATAGATGATGAGGGCGGCCGCCGGTTTGTAGAGCAGCCAGGCCGCGAGCCAGCCGATGTGCTTCTTCCACCAGCCCTCGCCCCACCCGGTCATCGAGGAGGCGGCGGCCAGCGGCAACGTGCCGACGAGCATGATCATGACGCCGATGCGGATGTACATCAGACAGATCTGCACGAAGCTCGACAGCATCACCAGCAGACCGAAGATGAGCACCAGGCCCGGCTGGTTGAGCGTCAGTACGCCGAGCATCGTCGATGCGGTGTCGCCGAGGTCGGACTTCTCGTACACATGCTGGGCGTACAGGTCCGAGGCCTTGGTGAGCGCCTGGACCACCGGCACGGCGACCGCGCCGACGAGGATGACCTTCCACATCCCCAGGAACGCCTGCTTCATCGGCTGGCCCTTGCGGTCGAGGGCCATTCTGATCGCGGCGACCAGCAGCGAGGCCACGGCCACATAGGCGACGATCCAGTCGACCTCCTTGTCGATGAGGCCGATGGGTTTCGAGGGATCGTCCACGTCGACGTTCATCCAGACGCCGTTGAGCGCCTTGAGCACCTCCGACGCGGCGTCGCCGATCGCCTTGGCGAAGACCACGACGGCACCTTGGGTGAACTGGGTACCGACCTCGTCGATCACACAGTCGTAAATCCGCCAGGAACAAGCCATGTCACGCCCCCCAGGTGACGAAGCCCGAGGTGCCGCTGACCTGCGACATGCCCGAGTAGACGGTGCCGTCGGCGTCGGGCGCGAGCTTCCAGTCGCCGTCCTGCCAGCGCATGGTCACCGATGCGGTGCCATAGGCGTCCTTGCCGGCGATCCGGACCACGACCATCAACGTCGTCTTCTCCTTGTCGTACGACAGGACCGTGAAGCCGGCGTAGCCGCCCGCGTCGGGCGTGCCCGAGGTGGGCTTGTCGCCCTCCGCGGTACGGCTCCTGACCAGCGCGTCGCGGCCCGCACCGGGGACGACCTGCTGGTCGACGACCTTGCGCCAGCCCTGGTAGCTCAGGTGGTCGGTGATGGAGTGGGCGGCCATGACCGCGCCCATCGGCGTGTGCGCGAAGCAGGACCAGACCGGTCCGTCGTACTTGAGCGGGCCCACCGTCTTCGAGACGGGCACCAGGCCGGTGCCGTTGGCCTTCCAGGTGAAGTCCTTCGGAGCCACCGTCGGCTTGGCCTGGTCGCTGTCGTCGGTGCGGCAGCCGGCGGGCCGTGCGTCCGAACCGCCGCTGCCGCCGCCCGAGTCCGAGTCCGCGGACGAGGCCGGCTGCGGGTCCGGGGCACCCGAGGCGTTCGCCGACTTTCCGTCGCCGCCGCTCAGCATCGTGAAGCCGGCGAGCACGAGCAGAACCAGCAGGAACCCGGCCGACAGGATCCAGCCTCGCTGCTGCCAGAACGGCTGCTCCCACTCCCCGCTGCCCCCTTGGGACCGGCCGGAGTTCAGCATGGTTTGCGCTCCCTTCGCATCGGGTTCTGATCAGGTGTGGATCAGGTCAGGCGAAGACGAAGGTGACGACGGGGCCCGCGGTGGCCACCAGGACGCAGCCGCCGAGGACCATGCCGAGGCGGCCCATGTGCTCCGAGCCCTCGCCGCGGCGCATCGAGATCGCCATCATGGCGCCGGTGATGAGCACACCCGCGACGCCCGCCGCGGTACCGGCCCAGGCGAGGATGCCGAGGACGGTGTCGACCTTGCCGGTCAGCTCCCCCGGCGCGTCGCTCTTGGGGTTGGGGACCTTGCCGTCCGCCAGGTAGATGTGGGCCTTGGCTGCTATCGCCTTGAACATGGCTTCTCCCCGATGTGGTCGGCTGCCGGCCGACAACGTGCTTGATGTGAGCGGTGCTTGAAGACACTTGAAGGTGCTTGAAGGTGCTCTTGCGGGTGCTTGAGGGCGGTGTGACGCCCGCGTTCCCGGTTGCACAGTGAGCTTGGCGACTCCTGTGAGGTCCGGCCAAGCGATGTAGTGATCCAGCACCTGTCAGTGACGTGTCCGTGACAGACGGGAAGAGATCGTCATCAAGTACCAGGTGGGCAGCCCCGTAAAAGAAGTGAGGCACCATCAGGTCTGATGGCGCCTCGGGTGAGCAGAGCTCGACGGTGGGGTGTTTCAGAGAAGGAAGCCGACGATCGGACCCGCCGTCGCACCGATGACACACGCCCCCATGACCATCAGGAACTGACTCAAGTGCTCTTCTCCGTCACCGAACTTGACGGCGATCGCCATGCGGGAGCCCACGATCATCAGTCCCGCGACGCCGGCCGCGGTGACCAGCCAGGCGATGATGTTCAGGACGTAGTTCAGCTGTGTGGCGACACCGGCCGGAGGGCCGTCCCCCGCGGCCAGCGTGGCGGTCATCGTGTGCAGGGTGCTCATGGGGTCGTCCTCCCGGTCAGTCGGGCCAGTGGTGCGATCTCGCGCGGCAGCGGTCCCATGAGGTCGCCGGTGCGCCACGCGGGCACCCAGGGCACCCGGTAGACGTCGATGACCGAGCTGATCACCTTGATGCGCTGGGTGAGTTGGCGAGGCAGTCGCCCGGGCGCGTCGGCGACCAGGACGATGGCGTCGAGGTCGAGTCCCGGGGGTGCGTCGCCCCGCCGGAAGATGTCGAGGGTGTGCGAGACGGCGTCCAGACCGGCCGCGTGCGTACGCCCCACGAGGAGGATGGAACCCGGCTCGTCCTGCTCCGGCCGGGGCCAGTTGCGGCCCGCGTCGTGACCGCCGAAGACGGCCGCGAGCGTGGAGGCACCGGCACCGCCGTGGGTCGCGACCCAGGCGAACCGTCGTGTACTCACGGGGAGTTGACGGGGTTCAGGTCCCTCTTCCTGCTGCCGGTGCGGCTCCGGTTCGCCGACCGGCCCGCGGATCCATATCTCGGGCCCGTCCGGCCCGCGCCGCTCGTTCCCGTGCATCGCCACCCCCTGCATCGCCACTCTCCTCCGTCGTCGCCCACCGATCTTCACGGCGCCCGAACAGGTTAGGTAACGGGGCGTGAGTTCCTGGGACGAGCCTGTGACGCCGTGGTGACGCATGGAGCGGGTGGGAGCCGAGAGACTCAACTGCATGTACACGACCGGATCTTGAGGCTGAGGGGAGCCGATGTCCAACGGGGGTGGATCCACCATGACTTGGGTGGTCGGCGGCTGTCTTGCCGCAGTGATCATGCCGGTGGTCATGATGGTCGCGGTGAGCGGATCGCCGAGCGAGGCGGATACGGGGTCGGGCGCGGGCGGCGGACTGAAGGACGGCACGGTGCCACAGCAGTACGTTCCCTGGGTCCTCAAGGCGGGTGCCCTCTGCGACGTCATCAAGCCCGCGGTCATCGCCGCGCAGATCGAGGCCGAGTCGGGCTGGAATCCCAACGCCCGATCGCCGGTCGGTGCCGAGGGGTTGTCGCAGTTCATGCCCGGCACCTGGACGACCTGGGGCCGGGACGACGACGGCAACGGCCGCGCATCCCCGTACGATCCCGGCGACGCGATCATGGCCCAGGGCCGCTACGACTGCGCCCTCGCCAAGCAGGTCGAGGGCTACAAGAACCGCGGCGAGGCGCAGGGCGAGACACTCGACCTCGCGCTCGCCGCGTACAACGCGGGACCGGGCGCGGTGCAGCAGTACGGCGGCATGCCCCCGTACACCGAGACCCGGAACTACGTGGCCCGCATCAAGTCGCTGATATCCAAGTACGAGTCGATCGACGACCCGCCGGGCAAGATCCCGGACGGACAGCAGATGGCGATG
This sequence comes from Streptomyces sp. NPDC050564, assembly GCF_044457265.1. NCBI lineage: Bacteria > Bacillati > Actinomycetota > Actinomycetes > Kitasatosporales > Streptomycetaceae > Streptomyces > Streptomyces sp. NPDC050564. The sequence continues at coordinate 245,106 of NZ_JBITGS010000015.1, forward strand.
CCGCTCCCCGGCGACCCGCCCGTCACCTCCCCGTACGGCATGCGCATGCACCCGATCCTGCACGTCTACAAGCTGCACACCGGCATCGACTTCGGCGCCGCGGCCGGTACGCCGTTCAAGGCGGCCCGGGACGGCACGGTCACCTTCGCCGGCTGGTCCAACGGGTACGGAAACCGTGTGGTGATCTCCCACGGAACCATCAATGGTGACCAGATTTCGACGACCTACAACCACATGTCCGCCATCGACGTCAGTGTCGGACAGAAGGTGAAGGTCGGCCAGCAGGTGGGCGCGGTGGGCTCCACCGGTTACTCGACCGGACCACACGCGCACTTCGAGGTCATGCAGAACGGCAAGTACGTGGATCCGGCACCCTGGCTGGGGCGGAAGTGAGGAGGGAGGCGAGGATGAGGACGCGTACGCATACGGGTATGAGGACGGGTACGACGACGATGCCGGGAATGATCGCCGTGGTGGTCGTGTCCGTCACGGGGCTGTTGGCGTTGACGGGCTGTGGTTTGCAGGATCACCGTGACTCGGTGGGCGTGCCCGGCTCGTCGCCCTCCGCGGTCCCGTCGGTGGCGCCCAAGGCGCCACTGCCGTCGGGCAGGCCGCTGGGCGCGGATGCGCGGGTGCCGAGCCCGTCGGGCGTCGACGGGACGGACGCGACAGAGGTATCGGAGGCGTGGGCGGAGGTGGCGTACGGCTATGACACGAAATACGACTCCGGTCCGCACGATGCCGTGCTGCGCTCGGCCCGCTGGTTCACGGCGAAGAAGGCCGCCGCCGAGCGGTCGTACCGGCCCGCGAGCGGGGCGGGCAACGACTGGAACACCTGGGCCGGCCACAAGGCGTGGACCACGGTGGACGTGACCGCGGACGACGATGGCGACGGCCCCGTCGACACAGCCGTTCTGGCCTACCGCGCCCTCTTCGTCGAGGGCACGGCTCACGGCCGCGACGGCTGGACGGGCACGGGGCCGCGCGCGAACGTCTATCTCAAGCTGACGCGCGCGGGTCGGGGACAGCCGTGGCACGTCGACGAGGTGACCGCGGTGGAGGCCGCGGTTCCCCCGTCCCCCTCTTCTTCGTCCCGGTCTCCTTCGTCCGCGTCTTCTTCGTCCTCGTCTCTCTCTTCCTCGTCCACCCCTTCGTGAGGGAACCGATGTCTCGACTCAGCCGCGAACAGAAGCGGGAACTCAAGCGGCAGCGCGCGGCCGGTGCCGTGCCCGGGGGGCAACCGGCCGCCGGGGTGACACCGATCGAGGTGCGGGTGCCGGCGTCCACGGGTGGTGCCACGGGTGGTGACACCGGTGGAGCCACGGTCGGCGGCATGCCGGTCTTCGCCGCGCCCGGCGAGACCGTCCAGGCCGCCGTCCTGAACTACCTCCACCGCCTCGCGCTCGCCACCGGCCACCCCGTCCTCGCCACCATCCACGACGAACGCATCGGGTACGTCGTACCGCTCCAGGTGTCCGTGGACGGCTCCAGCCGGTATGCCGGGGAGCCGGTGCGGGCGGGGGCCGGGACATCGGCGGTGCCGGGGGCTTGGGCGGCGGGGAATGCGACGGAGCCGCAGCCCGGAGGCCAGATCCAGCAGCCGCGTCCGCATCCGCATCCGCAGGAGCAGCCGGGGGTGGGCGAGGGTCGCGATTCCGGGGTCGCGCAGGCACCGCGACAGCAGCCGCGCGAGCCTGAGATCCGGCAGTCGCCGCGGCCACCGGCTCCGCCGACCGCACCGGTTCCGCCGACTGCACCGGTTCCGCCGACTGCACCGGTTCCGCCGACTGCACCGGTTCCGCCGACTGCACCGGTTCCGCCTGCCCCCGTCGTCGCTGGGGCATCCGGTGACCGGGTGCCCGAGGGGCCGACGGCCGGAGCGTCGGCAGCGCCCGAAACGCCGCCGGTTCCGCGCCGCGACAAGGCGACCTATGTGCTGCGAGCGGTACCGGAACCGACACCCGAGCCTGAGCGCGCGCCCGCGCCCGCGCCGGTGTCTGCCGTCGAACCTGTGCGAGCGCCCGCGCCTGCGGCCGTCGCGGAGCCTGAGCGCGCGCACGCGCCCGTGCCGGTGCCTGCCGCGGAGCCGGAGCATGGCCTCGCACCGGTACAGAGCCCGGAGCCCGCGCCCGCACCCCCGAGCCGGGAGCCCGTGCCCGCGCGTGTCGTAGAGCCGGAGTTCGCGCCCGCACCCCTCCCGAGCCGGGAGCCCGTGCCCGCGCGTGTCGCGGAGCCGGAGCTTGCGCCCAGGCCCGCGCCTGCGCCCACGTTCCCGCGTGCACCTGAGCCCGCGCCGAAGGCCGAGGCGGTTCCGGTGCCGGCACCGGAGTCGGTGAGGCCTGTGGCGTCCGCCGATCCGGCGCCCTTTCCGACGGCCGCCGTGCCGTCCTCCCCCCCGGCACCCGTTGCGGCGAGTGCCGTCCGGCCCCCGGCGCCACTGCCCGTGGGTGAGCCCGTGGCGCCCGCCCCGGCTCCCGCGTCGGCGACTCCCGCCGCACACACCGCCCCCGCACCTGAACCGGCACATGCCCCGGCGCCCGCCGACCCGGCACCTGACCCCGTACACGCCTCGGCACCGGCCGACCCGGCCCCCGAACCCGTACGCCCGTCGGCGCCTCCCGCCGCGGCCCCCGAACCGCCGCGGCCCCCGGCTCCCCCCGTCGCCCCCGAGCCCGGCACCCCCACCCCGTCGACCTTCGTGCTGCGGGCGGTGCCCGAGCCCAAGCCGCTGCCGGGGAGTGCGGCGACGCATGTGCTGCGGGCGGTGCCGGAGTCGGCGGCCGGGGTGGTGACGGCTCCGACGGGGGAGTTCGGGCCGGCTCCGGTGGCCGAAGGCGCTCCCGTGCGGAAGGCGGCTCCGGGGATGGAGGCCCTGTCCGTGCTGGAGCCCGAGCCGGAGCCGAAGCCCGCTCCGGTGCGGGGCTTCGACGCTGTCGCCGAGGCGGTGCTGGCGCCGGCCTCGGCCCAGGAGAGCGACGGCGCCGCGGTGTTCCTCGTGGAACCGGTGGCGCGGATCAACGAGGCCGTGAAGATGGGCCGGATCGAGGCGGCCGCGGGGATGGCGGAGCGAGCCGTCGCGGAGGCGGCCCAGTCGCTGGGCGAGGAGCACCCGGAGGTGCTGAAGCTGCGCGAACTGACCGCGTACATCGCCTACTTGGCCGGTGACGCGCTCAGATCGTTCCACCTGTCGCTCGACCTCGCCCGGGTCCGCCGGCGCCACCGCGACCCGCGCGCCGCGTACGGCAACGTACAGAGCGCGGCGGCGGCCTGGCGTGCCGTCCGCGACCCCCTGCAGGGGCTGCACCTCGGACGCGATCTGATCGGCGTGTGGACCGAGCTCACGGCCGACGGCGGCCCCGCCGCCGACGACATCGAGCAGCTCGAATCGGCGCGCACCCGCATGGGCCGCCTCGCCGAACGCGCTCGCGTCCTGGCCGACAACCCCTACACCCAGAGCCCGCGAGCCCATGGTCAGTGACGACCGAAGGGATCGAAGGACGGGAGCACAGAGGCCGGACCAGCCTGTCGTCGGTGGCGGCGGTGGCGGTCCGGCAGGGCCACGGCGAAGCGGCGGCGACCGCGACCGGGCCGATGCCGCCCGCCGTCGCTCAGCGCGTCCGCACGAACGGCACGCACGCGCACCGCGCCCGCGCGTCGAGGTCTACGTCAACGAGCTGACCGGCACGATGAGTTGGCGCACCCTTCCCGCTCCCGGCGGAACCGCCGAGCGCGGCGCCCCGCGTGCCCGTGGCGCCTCCCGGGGCGCCGCGCCCATCCCGACGCACCCGGCCGCCGTACGCGCCGCGGTGAGCGTCCAGGTCGAGACGCTCACCCCGGACCAGTTGCGGCATCACCTGGCCCAGGTCGGCGCCCTGCGCTCCCATGTCGCGGCCGACGTCGCCCTCGGCGCGCGCGTGCCGACGGCCGTCGCGGCCCGTATGCGCTCGGGGTCCGCACCGGTCGCCGCACACGCCCTCACCGTGGAACGCTCCTCCACGGCAAGGGAGTTGGCCCGACGAACGCCAGGGCAACCTACGAGGACAACTCCCTCGCCGCACACGCCGACGCGTCCGCCTGCCGGTCCGGCGCCGCGCCGCTGAACGGGCTGCCGCCGGGAAGCCGGCGCTCTCGAAGGGGTATGTCCGGAGCTAGGGCCCGTCGTTTGGATCAGGCCGGGCTCGCGGGGCTTGGCACGCACATCTGCGGCGTTGTCGTCACCCGCCGACTCCCCCACGCTCGGCTTCGCTCGCGCGGGGGCCCCATCGCGTCGACTCCCTCCTCCGCCTTGCGGCTGCACGCGCCAAGCCCCGCTCCCTGATCCGGCCTGATCCTCGACGTGCCGGTCGGCATCGCTTCCAAACCACAGGCGCTAGTGGACGCAGAACTCGTTCCCCTCCGGATCCGCCATCAGCACCCACTCGCCCGCCGGCTCCTTCACCCGCCGGAGCACGCTCGCCCCCAGCCCCTCCAACCGCTCGACCTCGTCCGCGCGGCGCCCCTCACCGGGGTGCAGATCGAGATGGAGCCGGTTCTTGACGGTCTTCGGCTCCGGTACGCGCTGGAAGAGAAGCCGTCGGCCGAGGCCGGTGCCCCGCTCCTCGTCGTACGGGTCGTCCGGGTGCCGTACGGCGATCAGGTCCCGGAAGGCCGGGCGGCCGTGGAACCCGACGGTGGCCTCGGCCGGCAGGGCGCCGAGGCCCAGCAGTCGTTCCACGAAAGCGCTGTTGTCCTCGACCTCGTAACCGAGCGCGGCGGCCCAGAAGTCGGCCTGGGCATGCGGGTCGGCCGCATCGATGACGAGCTTCCAGTGCAGGGGAGTGGGCGTCATGGTCACCACTTATAACGCCCCGCCCCGTCCGCTGTATGCCGACCGGGCTTTCTCGCCCCCTCTACGGCTTGGCGTCCACGGGGCCGGGTCCGGCCGCCACGCTGTCCGCGTTCCGCGCGGCGCTGACCGTGCCCGTGGTGATGGTCGTCCTGGGAACCCTGGTCTCGGCCCTGAGTGCGCGGGCCGCACGGCGCGCGGTGCGCAGCGCGTCGAAGGTGAGCAGCGACAGCGCCAGCCAGACCAGCGCGAACCCGGCCCAGCGCTCGGGCGGCATGGCCTCGTGGAAGTAGAAGATGCCGAGCAGGAACTGGAAGACGGGGGCGAGGTACTGCAGGAGCCCGAGGGTGGAGAGCGGGACGCGAATGGCGGCGGCCCCGAAGCAGACGAGGGGGATGGCGGTCACGAGCCCCGTCGCCGCGAGCAGTGCCGCGTGCCCCGCGCCCTGCGTACCGAAGGTCGCGTCCCCCTTCGTCCCCAGCCACAGCAGATAGGCCAGCGCGGGCAGGAACTGGATCGCGGTCTCGGCGGCGAGCGACTCGATACCGCCGAGGTTGACCTTCTTCTTCACCAGCCCGTACGTGGCGAAGGAGAAGGCGAGACACAGGGAGATCCACGGCGGACGGCCGTATCCGATCGTGAGGACGAGAACCGCGGCGAAGCCGACGCCGACCGCCGCCCACTGCACCGGCCGCAGCCGTTCCTTGAGGAGCAGTACGCCCATCGCGATGGTGACGAGCGGGTTGATGAAGTAGCCGAGCGAGGCCTCGACCACGTGCTCGGAGTTCACGGCCCAGATGTAGACGCCCCAGTTGACGGTGATGACCGCCGCCGCGATCGTGATCAGGCCCAGCTTGCGGGGCTGCCGCAGCAGTTCGCCCGCCCAGGCCCAGCGCCGCATCACCAGCAGCGCGGCACCGACCACGACGAGGGACCACACCATCCGGTGGGCGAGGATCTCGATCGCCCCGGCGGGCCTCAGCAACGGCCAGAAGAGGGGGACGAGCCCCCACATGCCGTACGCCGCGAAGCCGTTCAGCAGACCTATGTGCTGCTCGCCCTTCGCCTTCCCGGCCACCGGCGCCTCCCTCTCGTGTGACGGCCGCTCCGTGTGGCGGAGCAGCCTGAAAGAAGGTAGCGCCGAGCACCCCCGCCTGTCATGCCCGTATCGCCATACGGTCATGACACGCGGGGGTTCGGACGGCGACACTCAGACCGGCAGGAGGACTGCCCCCGGGGAGCCGCCGGGAGGGTCAGCCGGGTCAGCCCTTCAGCGCCGACTTGATCGACTCGGTGATCGGCGTGGTCGGGCGGCCGGTCAGGCGGGACAGGTCGCCGGTGGTGACGGCCAGCTCGCCCTTCTCGATGGACGTGTCCACACCCGCCAGGATGGCGACGAGGCCCTCGGGCACACCGGCGCCGGTCAGGATGCCGCTGTAGACCTCGACGGGGACGGCGTTGTAGACGATCTCCTTGCCGGACTGCTCGGCGATCTCGGCGGCGTACTCGGCGAAGCCGAAGGAGGTGTCGCCGCTCAGCTCGTACGTCTTGTTCTCGTGACCCTCGCCGGTCAGCACCGCCACGGCGGCAGCCGCGTAGTCGGCCCGCGCGGCGGAGGCGACCCGGCCCTCGCCGGCGGCCTGGACGACGGCGCCGTGCTCGAGGACGGGAGCGAGGTTCTCGGTGTAGTTCTCGTTGTACCAGCCGTTGCGCAGCAGGGCGTACGGCAGACCGGACGCCAGGATCGCCTCCTCGGTGGCCCGGTGGTCGTCGGCCAGGGCGGCGGTCAGGCTGCCGGGGGCGCTGGTGTAGGCGAGGAGCGCGGCACCGGCGGTCTTGGCGGCGTCGAGGACGACCTGGTGCTGGGCGACGCGACCGAGGTGGAACTCGTTGCCCGAGATGAGCAGCACCTTGTCGCCGGCGGAGATGACGCCGTCGAAGGTCTCGGGGGCGTTGTAGTCGGCGACCGCGATCCGCACGCCGCGCGCCGCGAAACCGGCGGCCTTCTCCCGGTCGCGGACGACAGCGGTGATCTGGTCCGCCGGGACCTTCTCCAGCAGCCCCTCGATGACGAAACGGCCGAGGTTTCCGGTGGCTCCGGTGACGACGATGCTCATATCTGAAACAACTCCTTGTGGGATTGGGTCTGTCACTAACCCTAGGAGGTGCACTAACTTTGCGAAAGTACCCACTTTGAAGTAAGGTACTGGCATGGCCGTAAGTAGGACAGTGACAGCAGTCGCCAAGTACGACACCGGCGAAGCGATGTGCCCGTATCGCCTGGTCCTGGAGCACGTCACCAGCCGCTGGGGTGTGCTCGTTCTGATCGAGCTCCTGGAGCGCCCGTACCGCTTCAGCGAGCTGCGCCGCGCCATCGGGCGCGTCAGCGAGAAGATGCTCACGCAGACTCTGCAGACCCTGGAGCGCGACGGTCTCGTCCACCGCGACGCCAAACCGGTCATCCCGCCGCGCGTCGACTACTCGCTCACCGACCTGGGCCGCGAGGCCGCCGGGCAGGTGAAGTCGCTCGCGATCTGGACCTCGGACCGGATGGACGACGTCGAGAAGGCCCGCCGCGCATACGACGAGGCCCGGGCGGCGAGCGCCCGGGCCTCGTGAACCACCGGTTCGGCTAGCCGACGACCGTCCAGGTGTCCCCGCCCGCCAGCAGCGCTGCGAGGTCGCCCTTGCCGTTCTGCTCGATGGCCGTGTCCAGCTGGTCGGCCATCTGGGTGTCGTAGACCGGGCGGTCCACGGAGCGGAGCACGCCGATGGGGGTGTGGTGGAGGGTGTGGGGGTCGGCGAGCCTGCTGAGTGCGAAGGCGGTGGTCGGCGACGTGGCGTGGGCGTCGTGGACCAGGATCTGCGCTTCGTTGTCGGCGGTGACGGTGACGACCTTGAGGTCGCCGGTCTGTGGGTCGCGTAGGACGCCGCGGGTGCCGTCGGTGCCGAAGCGGATGGGCTGTCCGTGTTCGAGGCGGATGACGGCTTCCTGGGACTGCTGTTTGTCCTTGAGGGCGTCGAAGGCGCCGTCGTTGAAGATGTTGC